>JAJXUT010000101.1 GCA_021782655.1 Deltaproteobacteria bacterium | reverse complement strand
CACCATCCCCACCCGGTAGCCCTGTCTTTCCACCCGCTCGATCACCTTGAGCAGGGTGCCGCCGGTGGTGACCACGTCCTCGACCAGGGCCACCCTGGCGCCGGCCGGGAGGTTACCCTGGCCCTCGATATAGGCCTCGGTGCCGTGCTTCTTCGACTCCTTGCGGACGATGAAGGCCGGGAGGGGTTGTCTCTCCAGAAAGCTGACCAGGGAGACGGCGGTGACCAGCGGGTCGGCACCCAAGGTCATGCCGCCCACCGCATCGATCGGCTCGGGACAGGCGCGAATGGCCTCAAAGATCAGCCTGCCGCACAGGTAGCCGCCCTCGGCGTCCAGGGTGGTCTGCTTGCCATCCACGTAAAAGTCCGACTCGCGGCCCGAGGTCAACTTGAAGCTGCCCTGACGGTACGATTTCTTAAGCAAAATCTCTTTTAAACGCTGACGTTCAGAGGTCATAGGATTGTAATCGAAAAGAAGCGGCCAAGGGGTGGCACGCAGCCCGTAACCTGGTTATAATCTGGTAAAATAATTTACAATATTCGCTTTCTTGTCAATTTTAGGGACAAGTTGTCCATCCCTTGAGCTCATCGCCACCATCGCCCCTGGCCCGTGACCGGCCAATACGCAGTCGGAGTGGACCACGACGGCGATCACTACCGCCCCGGTCTTGTAGATCCGGCCGTAGGAGGCGTCGGCGTCGATGATCGCCACCAGATCGCCCAGGCGCAGATCGTCCAAGCCGTACTCCTCCACCGTGGGCCGGTCGAAGAGCTGGATGTCGTAATCGCCGCTGTGGCTGTGGCTGGCGCCGATCCCCGAGCCCATGATCCTGGCCGGTACGGTGTGGGTCACCCCCACCTCCAGGCGTCCGTCACTGGCCTTCTTTAAGTTGAGCAACGCAAACAGGCCAGGATCGAGGTTCATGATCCGAATGTCGGGGAAGGCCAAGGCCTTTAGTCCGCAGCCGTAGGCCTGGATCTGGATCTTATCGCCGATCACCAGTTGCTCCAATACCTCGGGGGCAAAATCGACCAACACGTGCTCGATGCCGCCGTGCTTGCCGGTAACCCGTCCCGTCTTGCCCTTGGCCTCGCCCGAGACCACGGTGGCTAAGTTGCCGACGCAAGAGAACTGGTTTAAAGCCCGGTTTGGCCCCGGCTGACCGCCGATATCCTTAAAATTGCTGATGCTCACCCCCGGCTCGACGTGATCAGCGAACCAGCCGCCCGCCAAGTCGCCAATCTTTAAGTTGTAGGTGATGCCGCCCACCCCCGGATAGATCTCCGGGATACCGTCCGGTGATACCCGGTAAGGGTTGATCCCGCCCAGCGGCGAGGTGATCTCGCCAATCACCGACTGACGAATGAGCTTGTCCTGGTTGGTCTTAAGCACCATCTTCACCTAAAATTTTGCGCCACCTTAACGGCCGCCCGCCAAATTCCCGGCCAACGGCGAGGTATTATAACGGCAACCAAGCGGATGGACAATCTTTTTCGCCCGCACCGCGGTATTGAAATAGGAAGTTCGTCCGATTTATCGTTTGAACGCTACCGTTCGTTTTTCCGGAATATCGTCCAAATTTCCGGAAATTTACCCCCAGTAAAGCTGAACCAACAAACTGCTTGTTAAATAATTATTCTTGCAATATCAATATATTATATTTTATTTCGGCCATATAAGTATCGGGTACTATTTATGCAATAACAAGAATACCAGGCACTAACTTAAAAGAGACGTCACTGACCGCCTAAACCGAAAAACTTAAAAAGTGAGGGAGGTACAAAAGATGAAGAGAGCTATCGCCTTGGGGTTAATGATGATGGGGGGCACACTGGGGGCAGCGGACGGCGCCCAGGCCACGCTCATAACCATCGGCACCGCCGGCTACAACGGGGCCAGCTACAACCTGATCTGGGAAAATGACCACAACGGACGCTCGCTGGTCTGGCTGGACTACACCCACGCCCCCACCATCTGGTTCTATCAGAACCTCTGGGCCGCCGGCCTAAACGGAGCTGGGGTGCTGAGCTATGACTTGAAGCCGGGCTACCACGTCGATTGGGGCGCCAACCCCTGGCGGCTGCCGACCACGGTGGACGATTCCCAGGCCTACGCCAGCGGCAACAGCCTGCCCAGCGATTTCTGGTACAGCGGGGCGTACTCCCTTGGCTTCAACAATCAGACCTCGGAATTGGGTCACCTGTTCTACGCGGAATTGGGCAACAAGGGCTACGCCTCCACCAGCGGGGTATATCCCCAAACCGGCTGGGGTCTGACCAGCGTCGGCGACTTCGCCCACCTCACCGATTCCTGGTACTGGTCGGTGACCGAGTATGGCGGCGATCTGGCAAATGCCTGGAATTTCATTATGGATTACGGCTACCAAATCGACATCAACAAAAACTACTTCAGTTACGGGCTGGCCGTCCGTTCCGGGGAGGTCAGCTATGACCAGAACCCCGTCCCGACCCCGGAACCGGGCACCATGCTGCTCTTGAGCACCGGCCTGATCGGTCTGGCCACCGTCGGCCGCCGGCACCGGACGCCCTGACCAAAACCCGCCTCAGCCCTTCCTGGCCTCGCCGGCCAGGCGCACGATAATGGCGTTGGCCTGGGAAAGCCGGGTGGCCAGGGTCTTAAACAGGTGGCTCGACACCTCCGGGTATTTCAAGATGATCTCGCTCAACTTGTCGCCCGGATAGCGCTTGACCACCGCCCGACCCTTGGAGACGATGCTCGCCGAGCGCACCTCGCCGGTGATGGCCGACATCTCGCCGAAATAGTCGCCGGGCTGGGCGATCTCGGCGATCTTCTTGCCGTCCCGCACCACCAGCAGCGCCCCCTGGATGAGCTTGAAAAAATCGATGTCCCGGTTGCCCTGACGGATGATATAGTCGCCTTCCTGGTAGCGCTCCTGGTCGGGGTTGACCAGGTAGGCTGGCAGGCTCTCGGCGCTAATCACCGTCTTCTTCAACACCTCCTCGATGCTGGTGTCACCGCTGACCACCTTGTTGATCCCGGCGTTGCGCAACGGGGTCATGCCCTCCTGGATGGCAACCTTGCGCAACTGATCCTCCGGCACCCGGGCGTTGATCGCCTTGGACACCTCGTCCGTCACCTCCATCAACTCAAAGAGCCCCACCCGGCCCTTATAACCGCCGCCGTTGCACAACGAGCAGCCCTTGGGGCCGTGCAGCACCAGACCCTCCAGTTGCGACTCCTTAAATCCCATCGCCAGCAACTCGTTAGGCGCGTAGGAGCAAGGCACCACCGTCTTGCACTCCCGGCATAGCCGGCGGGCCAGGCGCTGGGATTGCACCATGGTCACCGCCGAGGCGATCATGAAGGGCGGGATGCCGATATCCACCAGCCGGCCGATGGTGGCCGGGCAATCGTTGGTATGCAGGGTGGAGAACACCAGATGCCCGGTCATGGCCGCCTTGATGGCGATCTCGGCGGTCTCCATATCCCGAATCTCGCCCACCATGATGATGTCCGGGTCCTGGCGCAGAAAGGCCTTGAGCGCCGCCGCGAAGGTCATGCCCACCTCGTTGCGCACGTTGACCTGGTTGATACCCTTAAAGTTAAACTCCACCGGGTCCTCGGCGGTCAGGATCTTGGTGCCCTCGTCGTTTAGCGAGTTTAGGATCGAATACAGGGTGACGGTCTTGCCGCTGCCGGTGGGCCCAGTCACTAAGAGCAGCCCTTGTGGCCGATTTATGCAACGCTTGATGGTCTCAAAGGTCTTGGTCTCAAAGCCCAGCTTGGTGAGATCGACGTTGAGCGAACTCTTGTCTAGAATCCGCATGACGATCCCCTCGCCGTACAGGGTGGGCAGGGTCGAGACCCGGAAGTCCACCGCCCGATTCCTGGTGAGTCGGATGCGAATGCGGCCGTCCTGAGGCACTCGGCGCTCGGTGATGTCCAAGGCCGCCAGGATCTTGATCCGCGAGATAAGCGCGTTTTTGATGTTGAGCGGCAGGTTCATAGAGCGGTACAGGGTGCCGTCCAGGCGGTACCGCACCTGAAGGTTCTTCTCGTAGGGCTCGATGTGGATGTCGCTCACCCCGTCCCTGATCGCCTTGACCAGAATGCCGTTGACCAGCTTGATGATCGGGGCGTCGGAGGCGGAGTACTGATCGCCCATCGCCTCGCCACCATCCTCGCCCTCCAGGTCATAACTCTCCGCCGCCTCCGAGGCCAGAGCGCCGAAGTCATCGATGCTGGTGAACCGGCCCTCGTCCTCCTCAGGCTTCTCCACCTCGCCGCCCTTGGTCAGTTCGGCGTACTCCTCGTCGCTGATCTTGTAGTATTTCCGGTAGGCCTCAACGATGTCCCGCTCCATGGAGATGCTGACCGCGAGCGACATCTTGACGTCGGCCTGCAGGTTCTCCACCGCGCTGGTGTCGGTGGGCTCGGACATGGTGACGTGAAGGGTCTTACCTGCGGTGCGCAGGGGGAAGGCCATGTACTTGCGGGCCACGGCGTAGGGCATGAGGGCCAGGACATCCTTGCTGGGCGGATCTTCCCGGATGCTGACGGCGGGGAAATTCTGCACCCGGCTTAGGACGTTGAGGATGGTGTTCTCCTCAATGTAGCCCAGGCGGATCAGGATATTGCCCAGCCGCCCGCCAGACTTCTTCTGGAAGGCCAGGGCCTCCTCAAGCTGATTGGTGGTGATCAGGCCCTCCTTGCGGAGGATCTCGCCGATCTTCAGCTTGCCGGCCCCAGACTGATCCTTTACCGAGGCCCGGAGGCTGGAGTGATCGGGAGTTTTAGGCGCAGGAGCGACCATTTAGTAAGGGATGGCTAGATAGAGGGTATCGTCAGGGAATTTCAAGTGGAGGGAAGGTGTCAATCGCCCAGGCAGATGCCAATCTCCCGGGCGGTGAGGATCTTGTCGTCGTTTAAGTCCACCTTCTTGCGGCGGCGGGTCGCCTCCTCCAGGGTGACCTTCTGCATCTCGCCGTTGACCAGGGCCACCATGTGGCCGAAGAGCCCCTCATCGACCATGCGGACGGCGGCGGCCCCAAAACGCAAGGCCAGCAGCCGGTCGAAGGTGGTGGGCGAGCCGCCCCGCTGGAGGTGGCCCAAGACCAGGGAGCGGGTATCCTTTTCGGTGATCCGCCGCACCTCCTTGGCCACCCAGTCGCCTATGCCACCCAGGAGCACCTCCTGCCGGCCGACCTCGCACTGGTTGTCCCGGCATACCACCCCCGAATCCTTGGCCGTGGCGCCCTCGGCCACCACCACGATGGCGTAGTGCTTGCCGTGCAGCTCGTTATCCTCGATCTTCTGGCGCACCGAGTCCATATCGAAGGGGATTTCGGGAATCAGAATCACGTCGGCGCCCCCGGAGATCCCGGAATTCAAGGCAATCCAGCCCGACTCCCGGCCCATGACCTCCACCACCATCACCCGATCGTGGGACTTAGCGGTGGAGTGCAGCTTGTCGATGGCCTCGGTGGCTGTGGAGACGGCGGTGTCAAAGCCAAAGGTGAGCTGGGTGGCGAACAGGTCGTTGTCGATGGTCTTGGGCACCCCGACCACCGGCATCCCCTTCTCCTCGTAAAAACGCCGGGCGATGTCCAGGCTGCCGTCGCCGCCCACCGCAATATGGCAGGAAAACCCCATGCGGGTGAAATTCTTCATAATCAGATCCGAGATATCGACAATCTGCATCTCACCGGCCAGATTCTTCACCGGCATGGCAAAGGGGTTACCCTTATTGGTAGAGCCCAGAATGGTGCCGCCCAGAGAGGTGATATCCTCGACTATCTTCGGGGTCAGGGTCATCATCTCCTGGGGATCGATCAAGCCCTTATAGCCGCCCCGGCTGCCATAGACCTCCCAGCCCCGGGCCTGGGCCGACATCACCACCGCGTAGATCACCGCATTTAAGCCCGGGGCATCGCCACCGCCGGTGGAAATCACGATCTTCTTCATACCCACCTCGCATAATGTTTGAGATAACACCGTGTTCCCGGCACCTTGCCGAGTGGAACCATTATGTCACAGTCCACAAAACGCTGTCTATAAAAATGTTCCCGCCCCCAAGACCCAGCCCTAAGCCGTCGAACAGAACCAATCTGAACAATAAAAGGCACGGCGAAGACATAAGGAGCCGTAAGAGTCGCGGGGAATTGTCCAAGTTATCTCTACCCGGCTCCTAAATTGAACCAGCATTCAAAATATGGGCCCCTGGGTGAAATTCCCCATCTCCAGGCAAGACCGGAGAAAAACAATCGGCAAAATTACCCACCATGGGGGGAAAAAGGCATCTAAGTCCACCGACAACTCAAGAAAAAAGTTAACGATATAGGCCTAATAACCAAAATTAAGTATCTACTGAAAGATTGGCACACTACCTGCTTTTACAAAAAGCAACAAGTTAACATCAGCAACTAAACAACAAACAAAACAACGGAGGTAAAAAATGAACACTTTATTGAGAGCTGCCTTGGCAATGTCTGGAATTTTTGTCGTCTGTTATCCTATCATGATGTTTTTGCTTAACACGATCATGAACAAAATCGAATCTAAAGGTACCGTGTAATCGTTAACCAATTTTTACAACATCGCAACATAGCACACCCCCAATAACAAACCCGCCGATCAGTCAACATTTGTGTCTAGTTGATTGATCGGCGGGTTTGTTATTTCCCCGCCGCCTCACCTTTCTCTGGCTATCGTGCCCATATACTCGTCCCATTCCAGGGGCAGCATGATTTTTTTCTTGTTGTTGCAATCCTTGCAGGCCGGGACAAGGTTCCCCTTGACGCTCTTTCCCCCCCGCCCCAGGGGCACCAGGTGATCCATGGTCAGCTCCTGGGGTTGGTGACGCTGGCCGCAATAGTGGCAAAGGCCCGGCCCGATCTTCCGCCGCCACCAGGCGCTTTGCCGTAGCAGCCTAGCCTTGTGCCGCTCCCGGCGGATGTCGGCCTCGTCCACCCCGGAAAAATCAAGATAATCAGTCACCGGCCAGCTCCCCCGCGAGCAAGGCCCGC
>JAJXUT010000100.1 GCA_021782655.1 Deltaproteobacteria bacterium | reverse complement strand
GGTCAGGCCCGCCAGAAATCCACCGCCTCGTCGAGAAAGGTCTTGATGTCCGGCACCTCGTCCTCGAAGAAGCGGCGCATCTTGTGCAGCAGGTTGCTCTCGATCTGCCGCACCCGTTCCCGGGAGAGGCCAAACTGCACCGCGATCTCCTGCAGGGTCAGGGGCTCGTCGCTCAGCAGCCGCTGGCTTAGGATGCTCAGCTCCTTGGCGTTCAGGCGGGGTTTTAGCTTATCCAGCACCTCGGCCATCCGCCGCTTGATCTCCAGGCTCGCAATCTCCTCCTCCACCGTGGGGCCGCCCGCCTGGATAAAGTCCTTCTGCTGCTCATCGGAGTCGTCGCGCAGGGGGCTTTCCAGAGACAGGTCGCCGCCCTCCAGGCGCTTGCTCATCTCGATCACCTCGCTCTCCTTGACGTTTAGGCGTTGAGCGAGCAGCTTGACCTCCGGGGCGAAACCCTGGGATTCGAGTAGCTTCTTTTCCTTATTTAAACTGAAGAAGAGTTTGCGCTGGGCCTGGGTGGTGCCGATCTTCACCAGCCGCCAGTTGTCCATGATGAACTTCAGGATATAGGCCCGGATCCAGTAGGCGGCGTAGTAGGAGAACTTGACCCCCCGGTAGGGATCGAACTTCTTGACCGCCTGCACCAGGCCGACGTTGCCCTCCTGGATCAGGTCCAGGAAGTTGGTCATCCAGTAGCGCTGAAAGTCCATCGCCACCTTGACCACCAGGCGCAGGTTGGCGGTCACCAGCCGGTAGGCGGCGTCCTGGTCGCCTTGCTCGTGAAAGCGGATGGCCAGCGCCTCGGCCTCCTCCCGGCTTAAGAGCTGGTACTGGCTGATCTCCTGAAGATAGCGATGCAGCCCCGGCGAGGCCAGGGCCGGCAGGTTGTCGTCGTCGGGCAGGGCGACCAGGGGGTGGTGGATGGCTTCAGGCGGCATCTCCCCGCCGCCGTCGGCCTCGTCCAGGTCAGCGGCGTCCGACGACCCCAGGGCCTCGTCATCTGGCTCCAGGCCGGGGTCAATGTCGTCTTGATCGTCTCCGTCGCGCATGGGCGCCATTATGAGGCCCTGCGTCCCAAAGGTCAACATCTTTGATGGCGTCGCAAAAAGGCCGATCTACTGCGGCGCGGGGCGGTTTGGCTCGTCAGGCCATACCGGATGTATGGCCTCTCTCGCCAAACACACCCCGCGCCTTGTATGTCGGCCCTTTTGCTTAGCCATCGGCTACCTTTGGGCGAGGTCAACATCTTTGATGACCTCCAGCCGCGGCGGCCCCGCCGTCTCTGCGAAGACGATCCGGGTCTGATCCAGCAGGCCCAGGGCCTCCAGCCGACGAAGAGCGTCCCGTCCGCGGCCCAGGAGCAGGGAGCGATCCCGAACCGCCACGGTCAGTTGCCGGGGACGCTGGGGGAAGGCGGCGAGCCGACGGCGGAGCTGGTTGAAAAACACCCTGGTTTTAACCAACTCGCCAAAGGCGGGATGATGGGGCCCGGCCACCAGGCTGGCCTCAAGCTCCGGGGTGGTCTGCAGGCCGGCGCGGATGACCGGAATGCCGCGGACGGCCAGGATCTCGACTGCCCGGGCCGCCAGGGCCACTGCCTTGACGAGCGGCAGGGGCTGGTAACGGCCTTGGCGGTAAAGCACCGCCAGCCCGCTGTCGGCGAACACCAGGGCCGGGTGGAGCCGGACGAAGTCAGGCCCCAGCTCGGCCAGCCGCCGGCAGCCGGCCAGGGTGGAAACAGTGCCCTCTCCCGGCAGGCCCAGCATGAGCTGCGCCCCGACCTTAAGCCCCGCGCCCTTGAGGTTGGCGATCGCCGCCTCGCTGTGCCACGCCTCGTGCCCGCGCCGGCTGAACCGCAGGGTCTCCGGATGCAGGGACTGGACGCCCAGCTCGACGGTCTCCACCCCGTGCGCCCGCAAGAAGGCGGGGGTCTCAGGGAAGATGTAATCGGGCCGAGTGGACAGACGGATGCCATCGACCCGGCCCGCCCGCAGAAAGGGCCTAACCGCGGCCAGCAGACGCTCCTGCTCCTTGAGCGGCAGGCCGGTGAAGCTGCCCCCGTAAAACCCCACCTCCACCCGGCGGCCCTGGGCCGGCGACCGGGCCAGCCAGGCACGAATCTCCGCCGCCACCTCCCCGGCCCCTGGCCCGGCCGCCGTTAACGGCCTCCCGCTTAGGGGGCGCTGGTCGCAGAACAGGCAGCGGTGCGGGCAACCCAGGTGGGGCAGGAAGACGGGAATGATGAGCGGCGGGCGCGGCTTCACTACGGGCGCAGGCTGGCCAGGGCCAGACCCGCTGCCTTCTGCTCCGCCGCCTTCTTGCTCGAGGCCTGGGCGGTAGCCACGGGGCGGCCCTGAAGCCGCACCGAGACGGTGAAGGTCTTGGCGTGGTCCGGGCCCTCGGCCCGCTCCAGGACATAGAGCGGGGCACTGTTGAAGCGGGCCTGGGTCAGCTCCTGCAAGGCGCTCTTGTGGTCGCCCCCGGCCAGCGAGGCCTGGGCCTCGGCGATCCGGCCCCGGAAATGGGCCTCGACCATGGCCTGGGCCTCGGGATACCCGCCGTCCAAAAAGACGGCCCCGATCACCGCCTCGTAGGCCGAGGAGAGGATGGAGGCCTTGCCGCGCCCGCCGCCCTGCTCCTCGCCCCGGCCCAGGCGAAGAAAATCGCCCAGCCCCAGGTCCCGGGCCACCAGGTCAAGATGCCGCTCCTGCACCAGGGCCGAGCGTAGCCTGGTCAGCTCGCCCTCGCTCATCTGCGGGCTGGAGTTCAGGAGTAGGGCGCCGATCACCAGGTCGAGGACCGCGTCACCCAAAAATTCCAGGGTCTCGTTGTCGCCCGCCGGGTCGTGCGGGTGCTCGACCCGATAGGACCGGTGGGTTAAGGCCCGCGCCAGGAGCCGGGGGTCTTGGAAGCGATGGCCGAGCCGGGCGGCCAGGGCCTGGGGATGGTCGGGAGACGAGGACAACCCGTTCACCACTGGGTGGCGTGCAGGAGGCTCTGCCGGATCTCCTCGATGAACTCCTTGTCGGTGATCTTCTCGGCCCCGCAGTCCAAGACGTAGAACACCTCCACCACCTGGTCGGAGCGGGTGCCGATCTTGGCCCGAAAGACGTTGATCTGGAAGTCGGCGAAGACGCGGGTGATGGCGTAGGAGATGCCGGGCCGGTTGACGGCGTACACCTCGATTACGGTGTAGGTCTCGGAGACCTCGTTGTCGAACACCACCTTGGCGGGCGGCTGGCTCTTGGCCGGGGCCTTGCGGCTGCCCCGATGCCTTTGGCGCAGCCGAAACTCCAACCCCAGACGGTGGTTGATCGCCCGGTGCAGGTCGCTCTCGAATTGCCGCCAGTCCTGATCGGCGTGGGCCTTGTCGAAGATGGGCTGGACGTTGATCACGTCCACCACCGTGCCGTCCGGCCAGGTAAAGATCTGGGCCGAGAGCAGGCGCAGGTTGTTGAGGGAGACCACCCCGCAGATCTTAGACAAGAGTCCGGGCCGATCCCTGGTCAGGATAAGCAGCGACCAGTGGGCCTCGCGCTCCCTGGGCCGCAAGATCAGGCCGGTTTCGGTCAGCCCCCGGCTGGCGGTGATGTGCCCGGCGATCTCGTCCGGGGAAAAATTCAACAGGTAGTCGTCGGGCAGGATCTTCAGGTCGAGGGGACAGTCGCCCGGCAGGTGGGCGATCACCTTCTCCCTGATCCACTGGATACCGGTGTGCAAGTCCTGGGGGGCATCGCCCGCCTTCTCCAGCAGCAGGGCGATCTTCAGGTAGAGGTCGAGCAGCAGGGCGGCCTTCCAGTCGTTCCATACCGTGGGGCCGGTGGCCATGGCGTCGGCGATGGAGAGGAGGTAGAGCAGGGCCAGCCGCTCCGGGGTGCCCACCAGTTGGGCGGCGCGTTGGATCAGCACCGGGTCCTCCAGGTCTCGGCGCAGGGCGGTATGGGTCAAAAAGAGGTGATTGGCCACCGCGAACTCCACCAGCCCCCGCTCGTCCTTGTCCAGACCCAGCCTAAGGCCAATCTGGGCGGCCAGCTCCGCCCCCCGGCGTTCATGGCCGGCGCCGTAACCCTTGCCGATGTCGTGCAGCAGCCCGGCCAAGAAGAGCAGCCGGGGGGCGGACAGGATGGCGAAGATGTTGGCCTGCTCTCCGGCCAGTTGATGCAGGGTGGCCACGGTCTGGAGCAGGTGGAGATCAACGGTGAAGACGTGGTAGATGTCGTGCTGGGCCAGGGATTTGAGGTGGGCGAACTCCGGCAGGTAGGCGGTCAAAAGCCCGCACTCCAGCATCGACTCCAGGACGGACAGGGGCGCCTTGTCCTGGCTGAGGATGTCGATGAACATCCGGGCCAGGTGGGGATCACTCCGGAAACCGTCGTCCACCAGGGCCAAATTGGCGCTGACCAGCTTTCTGGTCTGATGGTGCACCAGCAGGCCGGACCGGGCGGAGTGCAGAAAAATTTTCAACAGAACTTGCCGGTTTTCTTGCAGCTTATCGGCGCCGACCAGCCGGACGCGGCCCCGGCGGGCCACGATACCGGGCTCGAACTCCTCTTCCTCCTCGGCCTGGCCAGGCTGGACGCTTAAAAATTCGTGGACGTGCTCGAAGAACAGGTCGGTGATGGTGACGATGGTCTGGAGATGGGAATAGACCTGGCGCATGAAGTGCTCCACGTCCATGATCCCCTTGGTGCTGCGGTAACTAAGCGCCTTGGCAATCTCCTCCTGGTGCTCGAAGTAGAGCTGGTCGTTCTTGCGGCCGCTGATGTAGTGCAGGCGGTTGCGGATGACGATCAACCCCTCCCAAGCCTCCTCGAAGGCCCGGTGCTCGTCTTCGGTGAGCAGGCCGGCCTCGCGGAGAGAGGCCAGGTCCTTGAGCCCGAAGACCACCTTGGCGGTCCAGAGCATGGCCTGGATGTCACGCAGGCCGCCCCGGATCTCCTTGATATGCGGCTCCAGGCGGTAGCTGTGCAGGCCGTAGCGGCGGTGGCGCTCCTCCCGGTGGCCGAGCATGTCCTCCAGGAAGGCCAGGCGCTGGCCGTCGATGAAGCGGCGCCGGTAAGCCTCCCGCAACTGGTCAAACAGGGGCTGGTCGCCGGCAAGCAGACGGGCGTCAAGCAGGGAGACCCGGAGGAAGAAGTCGCCCGCCGCGTCGGTCAGGCAGGCCTCCACGGTGCGGACGCTGTGGCCCACCTCCAGGCCGGCGTCCCACAAGGGGTAGAAGATGGCTTTAGTGACGGCGGGCAGGGCGGCCTCGACCTCGGGCCGGTAGAGGAGAAGCAGGTCGATGTCGGAGAAGGGGAACAGCTCGCTGCGCCCGTAACCGCCTACCGCCACCAGGGCTAGGCCGTTCGCCGCCTCCGGGCAATCGGCGAACTTGCGGATCAGGTGGCTGTCGATGAGCTGGGTGTGCTCGGCGAGCAGGTCCCGGCCCTGAAGGCCCTGCCGCCACAAGACCTCCAGGATCTCGCGCCGGGTACGGAGGCTGGCGGGATCGACGGCGGCGGATTCAAGGCGCATGGATCAGATGGCGCTCTTGCCCTTTTCGCCGGTACGCACCCGGATAACGTCCTCCACCGGCAGGACAAAGATCTTGCCGTCGCCGATCTTGCCAGTCAAGGCGGCCTGGCGGATGCACTCGATCACCTCCTCCACCTGCTCGGCCTCGACGATCAGCTCCAGCTTGACCTTGGGGATAAAATCGACCACATACTCGGCGCCGCGGTAGATCTCCTTGTGGCCCTTCTGGCGGCCATAGCCCTTGACCTCGGACAGGGTCATCCCCTTGATTCCCTTGGCGTTCAGGGCCTCCTTGACATCGTCCAGCTTGAAGGGCTTGATGATCGCTTCGATCTTTTTCATAAGTGGTCTCCGTTATAGGACGGCGGCGGGGCAAAGATTGACGCGCCCCGCCGTCTTGGCCCCGTCCTCAGTTGTTGTAGGCGGTTTCACTGTGCTCGCTCAAGTCAAGCCCGGTGACCTCGGCCTCGGAAGAAACCCGCAATCCCATGACGGCGGTGATGACCTTTAGGAGCACCCAACTTACCACAAAGGCGTAGGCCCCGACAACCATTACTCCAAAAATTTGGCTGCCCAGAAAGGCCGGGTTGCCGGCCAGGAGCCCGTCGGCGCCGTTGGGGTTGACCGACTTGGCGGCGAAGATCCCCAGGCAAATGGTGCCGATAAAGCCGCCCACCCCGTGGATGCCGATGACATCCAGGGAGTCGTCCAGGCCGATCCTGTTCTTGAAGTTAACCGCGTTGTAGCAGATAAACCCGGCAATCACCCCGATCAGGATGGCCGGCACCGGCCCCACGAATCCGGCGGCGGGGGTGATGGTGGCCAGGCCGGCCACCGCCCCGGAGGCGGCACCCAGGGTGGTGGGCTTGCCCCGGTGCGCCCACTCGATCAGGCTCCAGGCCGCCATGCCCGCCATGCCCGCCAGGTGGGTGGAGACGAAGGCAGTAGCGGCGATGCCGTTGGCGGCCAGGGCGCTGCCGCCGTTGAACCCGAACCAGCCGAACCAGAGCAGCCCAGTGCCCAGGACGGTCATCGGCAGGTTATGGGGCATGAAGCTCTGCTTGCCGAAGCCGGAACGGGGCGGGATCACCAGCACCGCCGCCAGGGCCGCGGCCCCGGAGGTGAGATGCACCACCAGCCCGCCGGCGAAGTCGAGCACCCCGCGGGCCGCTAGCCAGCCCCCCGAACCCCAGACCCAGTGGCAGACCGGGTTATAGACCAGAAGCGACCACAGGAGGGCGAAGACCAGGAAGGGGGCAAAACGCACCCGCTCGGCGATGGCGCCGGCAATCAGGGCCGGGGTGATGATGGCGAACATGCACTGGTAGATCATGAACACGCTCTGGGGGATGGTGGTGGCGTAGGTGGGGCTGGGGGCGGCGCCTACGGTGTGCAAGCCCAGCCAGGCCAGGCTGCCGATCACCCCGTGCAGGTCCGGACCAAAGGACATGGTATAGCCCAGGGCCACCCACTCGATGCTGACCAGGGAGATCATCATCAGGCTCTGCATAAAGGTGCCCAGCACGTTCTTGCCCCGCACCATGCCGCCGTAGAACAGGGCCAAACCCGGGGTCATGAGCAGCACCAGCCCAGCCGCGGCCAGGACAAAGGCGGTATCTCCGTTGTTGATCATGTTTGCTCCTTTTCACTGTCGTTTGCTAGTTTGGGGAGGAAAGGTCACCTGCCCGCCGCCGGCACCCCCTCCCGCCCTCGCCGGATATGACCGACGAAAAAATCACGCCTTGTTAAGCAAAAACTA
>JAJXUT010000022.1 GCA_021782655.1 Deltaproteobacteria bacterium | reverse complement strand
CCTTGAATGAGGTGAATTGGTAGAGAAGGAATTCAAACTGGAGAGTTTGATCCTGGCTCAGAACGAACGCTGGCGGCGTGCTTAACACATGCAAGTCGAACGCGAAAGGGGGTTTCGGCCCCCCGGTAGAGTGGCGCACGGGTGAGTAACGCGTAGATAATCTACCCCTATATTTGGAATAACAGTTCGAAAGGGCTGCTAATACCGGATACACTTAAGGTAACGCGAGTTAGGTTGAGGAAAGGTGACTCTTTTTGGAGTTACTGTATAGGGATGAGTCTGCGTACCATTAGCTAGTAGGTAGGGTAACGGCCTACCTAGGCGACGATGGTTAGCGGGTCTGAGAGGATGATCCGCCACACTGGAACTGGAACACGGACCAGACTCCTACGGGAGGCAGCAGTGAGGAATATTGCGCAATGGGGGAAACCCTGACGCAGCGACGCCGCGTGGGTGAAGAAGGCCTTCGGGTTGTAAAGCCCTGTCAGGTGGGAAGAAGTGCATCATGGCTAATATCCATGGTGTTTGACGGTACCACCAAAGGAAGCACCGGCTAACTCCGTGCCAGCAGCCGCGGTAATACGGAGGGTGCAAGCGTTGTTCGGATTTACTGGGCGTAAAGGGCGCGTAGGCGGCTTTGTAAGCCAGATGTGAAAGCCCACGGCTTAACCGTGGAAGTGCATCTGGAACTGTGAGGCTTGAGTATGGGAGAGGAAAGTGGAATTCCCGGTGTAGAGGTGAAATTCGTAGATATCGGGAGGAATACCGGTGGCGAAGGCGACTTTCTGGACCAATACTGACGCTGAGGCGCGAAAGCGTGGGTAGCAAACAGGATTAGATACCCTGGTAGTCCACAGCTGTAAACGATGATAACTAGGTATAGGGGGAGTTGACCCCTTCTGTGCCGCAGCTAACGCATTAAGTTATCCGCCTGGGGAGTACGGTCGCAAGATTAAAACTCAAAGGAATTGACGGGGGCCCGCACAAGCGGTGGAGTATGTGGTTTAATTCGACGCAACGCGCAGAACCTTACCTGGTCTTGACATCCCGAGAATCTTCTAGAAATAGTTGAGTGCCTCTTAACGGAGGAGCTTGGAGACAGGTGCTGCATGGCTGTCGTCAGCTCGTGTCGTGAGATGTTGGGTTAAGTCCCGCAACGAGCGCAACCCTCGCCCTTAGTTGCCAGCATTAAGTTGGGCACTCTAGGGGGACTGCCGGTGTCAAACCGGAGGAAGGTGGGGATGACGTCAAGTCCTCATGGCCTTTATGATCAGGGCTACACACGTACTACAATGGCCGGTACAAAGGGCAGCGACACAGCGATGTGGGGCGAATCCCAGAAAGCCGGTCTCAGTCCGGATTGAAGTCTGCAACTCGACTTCATGAAGTTGGAATCGCTAGTAATCGTGGATCAGCATGCCACGGTGAATACGTTCCCGGGCCTTGTACACACCGCCCGTCACACCACGAGAGTCGGTTGTACCAGAAGGCGTTGGGCTAACCCGCAAGGGGGGCAGGCGCCCAAGGTATGGCTGGTAATTGGGGTGAAGTCGTAACAAGGTAGCCGTAGGGGAACCTGCGGCTGGATCACCTCCTTTTAAAGGAAGACGCCACCTGGAGACAGGAGGAGTCGGAAGGTCAACGGACGTTGTCTTGCTATTTAGTTTTGAGAGATCGGCTGCTCGGGAGGCAGGGGCCAGGAGGGAGGAGTAGTGCCTTTTGGTTTTCTGGTTCTGGGGAATGGCACCTGAAATGGGCCTATAGCTCAGTTCTGGTTAGAGCGCACGCCTGATAAGCGTGAGGTCACTGGTTCAAGTCCAGTTAGGCCCACCAGTGATCGATCGTAGTGAGGATTGGGGGTGTAGCTCAGCTGGGAGAGCGCCTGCCTTGCACGCAGGAGGTCATCGGTTCGAACCCGTTCACCTCCACCATGAGAGAAAGTAGAGACGGGAAGCAGAAGGCTGGGTTTTGCAGCTAGAGGTTTTCTGTTTGGTAGGGATTAGATTTAGAAGTTTAGCGGGCATTTTTAGGATGTTCGTGATGATCTTTGATAATTAAATAGCATAGTAGAGAAGATACTTAAAGAGGTCTTTAGATAAGTTTGCATCGTAAGCTTAAGAAAAACGAGTTTATGGCCAAGCTACTAAGGGCAGACGGCGGATGCCTAGGTATCAGGAGGCGAAGAAGGACGTGGCAAGCTGCGATAAGCTTCGGGGAGCCGCTAACAGGCATTGATCCGGAGGATTCCGAATGGGGCAACCCGGCCAGGGTAAAACCTGGTCATCATGAACTGAATAGATAGGTTCATGAGGCGAACGAGGGGAACTGAAACATCTTAGTACCCTCAGGAGAGGAAAGTAAAAACGATTCCCGGAGTAGCGGCGAGCGAAACGGGAGGAGCTCAAACCGAGCATATGCAAGCCTGCAAGCGTTGTATGTTCGGGGTTGTGGGACCTTACGGTGTCGATTGCAGTCGGCGCATGGAGTTAAAAAGGGCATATATAGCAGAACAGTCTGGAAAGGCTGGTCATAGAGGGTGACAACCCCGTATGCGAAATATATGTCTCTCCAGTGAGGCACCCGAGTACCGCGGGGCACGAGAAACCCCGTGGGAATCTGGGAGGACCATCTTCCAAAGCTAAATACTACCTGATGACCGATAGTGAACCAGTACCGTGAGGGAAAGGTGAAAAGCACAGGGGGACCTGAGTGAAATAGAACCTGAAACCGTCTGCTTACAAGCAGTGGGAGCACCATGTCAGCAATGACGGTGTGACCGCGTGCCTTTTGCATAATGAGTCAGCGAGTTACCATATGCAGCGAGGTTAAGCCGAGAGGTGTAGCCGGAGCGAAAGCGAGTCTTAATAGGGCGTTTAGTTGCATGAGGTAGACCCGAAGCCGAGTGATCTATCCATGTCCAGGGTGAAGCGAAGGTAACACTTCGTGGAGGCCCGAACCAGTGTAGGTTGAAAACTGCTTGGATGAGGTGTGGATAGGAGTGAAAGGCTAATCAAACTCGGTGATAGCTGGTTTTCTCCGAAATATATTTAGGTATAGCCTCGAGAGTTTACTGACGGAGGTAGAGCACTGAATGGACTAGGGGTCCTACCGGATTACCAAACCCAACCAAACTCCGAATACCGTCAAGATAGATCTCGGGAGTCAGACTGCGGGAGATAAGTTCCGTGGTCGAGAGGGAAATAGCCCAGATCGTCAGCTAAGGTCCCCAAATGCATGCTAAGTGGAAAAGGAGGTGGAACTGCCCAGACAACCAGGAGGTTGGCTTAGAAGCAGCAATCCTTTAAAGAAAGCGTAATAGCTCACTGGTCGAGTGGGGCTGCGCCGAAAATTCAACGGGGCTAAAGCATGCTACCGAAGCTACGGATTTCAAAATCCTCGGATTTTGGAGTGGTAGGAGAACATTGTAGTAACCGTAGAAGGTGTATCGTAAGGAGCACTGGAGGAACTACAAGAGCTTATGCTGACACGAGTAGCGAAAAACAAGGTGAGAAACCTTGTCGCCGAAAACCTAAGGTTTCCTGTAGTCAAGTTAATCTGCTCAGGGTTAGTCGGTCCCTAAGGCGAGGCCGAGAGGCGTAGTTGATGGGAAACAGGTTAATATTCCTGTACTGCTTTATTATCGTTTGAGCGAAGGGGGGACGCAGAAGGGCAGACCATCCTGGTGTTGGAATACCAGGTTCAAGCGCGTAGGTGGGGGACTTAGGCAAATCCGGGTCCTTGTATAACATCGAGACGTGACGACGAAGGGGCGCAAGCCCTGCAAAGTGGTTGATCCCAAGCTGCCAGGAAAAGCCTCGTAGTGAGATGATAGAGTAACCGTACCGTAAACCGACACAGGTGGGTAGGGAGAGAATCCTAAGGCGCTTGAGAGAACTCTGGTTAAGGAACTCGGCAAAATAACACCGTAACTTCGGGAGAAGGTGTGCCACCCGTGGTGAAGCGATTCGCACGCGGAGCTAGGGGTGGTTGCAGTGAAATGGGGGGAGCGACTGTTTACTAAAAACACAGGACTCTGCGAAGTCGAAAGACGCAGTATAGGGTCTGACGCCTGCCCGGTGCCGGAAGGTTAAGGGGACTTGTTAGTCGCAAGGCGAAGCAACGAACCGAAGCCCCGGTAAACGGCGGCCGTAACTATAACGGTCCTAAGGTAGCGAAATTCCTTGTCGGGTAAGTTCCGACCTGCACGAATGGCGTAACGATTTCCCCACTGTCTCAACCAGGGACTCAGCGAAACTGTAACATCGGTGAAGATGCCGATTACCCGCAACTAGACAGAAAGACCCCGTGCACCTTTACTATAGCTTGGCATTGGACTTTGAGCTAGTTTGTGTAGGATAGGTGGGAGACGTAGAAGCCGGGACGCTAGTTTCGGTGGAGTCAACCTTGAAATACCACCCTGATTATCTTAGAGTTCTAACCTCGTCCCGTAATCCGGGACAGGGACATTGCCTGGTGGGTAGTTTGACTGGGGCGGTCGCCTCCTAAAGAGTAACGGAGGCGCGCGAAGGTTCCCTCGGGCTGATTGGAAACCAGCCTAAGAGTGTAAAGGCATAAGGGAGCTTGACTGCGAGACTGACAAGTCGAGCAGGTACGAAAGTAGGTCTTAGTGATCCGGCGATTCCGCATGGAAGGGTCGTCGCTCAACGGATAAAAGGTACGCCGGGGATAACAGGCTTATCTCCCCCAAGAGTCCATATCGACGGGGAGGTTTGGCACCTCGATGTCGGCTCATCGCATCCTGGGGCTGGAGCAGGTCCCAAGGGTTTGGCTGTTCGCCAATTAAAGCGGTACGTGAGCTGGGTTTAAAACGTCGTGAGACAGTTTGGTCCTTATCTGTTGCGGGCGTAGGATATTTGCAGGGATCTGTCCCTAGTACGAGAGGACCGGGATGGACGAACCGCTGGTGTTCCTGTTGTCTCGCCAGAGGCATAGCAGGGTAGCTAAGTTCGGCAGGGATAACCGCTGAAAGCATCTAAGCGGGAAGCCTACCCTAAGATAAGATATCCCGTGGTGTAAGCCACCTGAAGGCTCGTCGAAGACTACGACGTGGATAGGCCAGGTGTGGAAGTGCAGTAATGCATGGAGCTAACTGGTACTAATCAGCCGTGCGGCTTGGCCATAACTTTTTTATATTAGGTTAGGATGTAAGCTTGAGAAGGTACTCTTTAAGTGAACTATACTATGCTGTTTGATTATCGGGAATTAAGGCCTGCGTCGAGGGTTAAGGTGATATCCTAAGCGGTCTCGAGGCAGGTAGAAGTGGAAGTAATAGCAAACGACTAGTTTTTTCGGTGGTCATAGCGAAGAGGTCACACCCGTTCCCATTCCGAACACGGAAGTTAAGCTCTTCAGCGCCGATGGTACTGCCAGGGTGACTTGGCGGGAGAGTAGGTCGCCGCCGAATTTATCTCCCAAGGTTCCTTGCCCAAGGCAAGGAACCTTTTTTTTTGCCCGCTGCCTGGCCTTGGCTATTGACAACCGCCCTCTATCTATTGTAAAAAATCAGATTTCTTGTCATCTAGTTTTTCTTGGGCCATGAGGCCCTCCGGGTTCAATCTGGTCGGCATGCCAAACTATGTTTGAGTCTTTATCCGAACGTCTGGAAGGGGTCTTTAAGAAGTTGCGCGGTCAGGGCAGCCTGACCGCGGGCAATATCCAGGATGCCCTGCGCGAGGTGCGCACTGCCCTGCTGGAGGCGGACGTGAACTTCTCGGTGGTGAAGGAGTTCATCGCCTCGGTCAGCGAGCGGGCCGTGGGCCAGGAGGTTCTTATGAGCCTCTCGCCTGGCCAGCAGGTGATCAAGGTGGTGCACGAATCGCTGATCGACCTGCTCGGCGGCACCACTTCCGAATTGCGCTTGTCTGGTGGTTCGCCGGTGGTGCTGTTGATCGTCGGCTTGCAAGGCTCGGGCAAGACCACCACCTCCGCCAAGCTCGCCAAGCAGCTCAAGAAGAAGGGCCGTCGGCCTTATCTGGTTCCCGCCGATGTCTATCGCCCCGCCGCCATCAAGCAGTTAATGGTGTTGGGCCAGGCCATTGAGGTGCCGGTGCACCCCTCGGAGGCAAGCAGCGATCCGGTGGACATCTGCCGGGCGGCCTGTCTGGCGGCCAAACATAACTATTACGATACGGTCATCATCGATACCGCAGGGAGACTGCATGTCGATCAGGAGTTGATGGCTGAATTGGGCCGGATCAAGCAGGCGGTGTCTCCAGCCGAGGTGCTTTTGGTCGCCGACGCCATGACCGGGCAGGATGCGGTGTCGGTAGCGGAGAAATTCCATCAGGACTTGGCGCTCACCGGGATCATCCTTTCCAAGATGGAGGGTGACGCCCGGGGTGGCGCGGCCCTGTCGATTAAAAAGGTCACCTCCTGCCCCATAAAGTTTGTCGGCACCGGTGAGGACCTGGATGGACTGGAGGTCTTCCATCCCGATCGGCTGGCCTCCCGGATCCTGGGTATGGGCGATGTTCTCTCCCTGATCGAAAAGGCGGAGGCGGTCGTTGACCAGCAGAAGGCGGAGGCCCTAGCCAAGAAGCTTAAGCGCAACACCTTCACCCTGGAGGATTTTCGCGATCAGATTCAGCAGATCAAGAAGATGGGCAGCCTGGAACAGATTATGGGCATGATCCCGGGTCTAAACAAGTTAAAGCAGATGAAGAATATGCCCAAGCCGGACGAGAGGGAATTGGTTCGGGTCGAGGCGATCATCAACTCCATGACCCAGAACGAGCGGCGTCGGCACGACATCATCAACTCCAGTCGCCGGCAGCGGATCGCCGCCGGCAGCGGCACCACCGTCCAGGATGTCAACCGGGTGCTCAAGAATTACAACGACATGCTGACCATGATGAACAAGATGCGCGGGCCTTTGTTTGGAGGTGCCCCGGGCGGTGGCATTAATTTCGGCAACAAGAAACGTAAAAAGCTGAAGGGTATTAGACGGTAACTGGTAGGTTAATAAAAATCTAGCGAGGATTAAAGGTAATGGCTGTTAGAATCAGATTGAGCCGTTTCGGACGTAAGAAGCAACCTTATTATCGGATTGTGGTGCAGAATTCCGAGGCACGCCGTGATGGCAAGTTCCTGGATATTGTCGGCACCTATAATCCGATGACCGAACCAAACGAATTGAATATCCAGCAGGACAAGTTGCAGGGCTGGCTTGATCAAGGCGCCGAGCCGACCACCACGGTCAGGAGTTTGATTGCCAGAGGCGTGGGCAAGGCGGTTGCCGACTGAGTGGCGCCGTGCGGGATTTGATTCGCTTTCTTGCCGAATCGCTGGTTGCTCGGCCGGAGCAGGTGACGGTTAGCGAGACGGAGAGCGAGGGCGTGGTGGTCGAGGAGTTGCGGGTGGCGAGGGAGGACCTGGGCAAGGTTATCGGCAGGCAGGGCCGGACCGCCAAGGCGATACGTACCCTGCTGTCCGTAGCCGCCGCCCGACAAGGCAAGAAGGCTAAACTGGAAATCGCGGAATAGCCGCTAACCCTGGCCGACCCTTAATAAGGCGCCAGGCCTGGCGAGCGTTCACCGGGGAGGGCAAGGGTGACGCCATACGGGCTTAAGTCGGAGAACCAGAGGTTGGTCTTGGGTAAGGTGGTCAAGGCTCAGGGACTGCGGGGAGAGTTGAAGGTCGCGGTTTACTCCGGAGGGCCGGAGGTCTTTTCCTCTCTAAACGAAGTCTTTTTGGGCGGAATGCCTTTTGCGGTGCGGAGCCGGCGCTTACAGGGCCGCTTTGTTATCCTCGCCTTGCAGGGAATATCCGAGCGGGGGGAGGCTGAGGCCCAGGTCGGTCAGGAGGTCTCGGTCGAGCGTAGTCAGATGCCGCCCCTGGCGGAGGATGAATTTTACTGGCACGAGGTGCTGGGGCTGAAGGTGCTTACCGACCGTGGCCAGGAATTGGGCACGGTCCAGGCCCTGATCGCCACCGGCGGCCACGATGTGATGGTGGTCAAGGGGCAAGGCCGGGAGTATCTGATCCCGATGGTGCGGGAGCTGTTGGTTAGGCAGGATGCCGAGCAAGGGGTGTTGGTGATTTCCCCCTGGGACGGGCTCTTGGAGATCAATCAGCCAGACGATGCGCTTTGATGTCCTGACCATCTTCCCGAACCTCCTGGCCTCGCCGCTGGAGGAAGGCATCATCCGGCGGGCCCTGGCCAGCGGGGCGGTAGAGATATTCCTGCACAATATCCGGGAGTTTGCCAGCGGCCGGCACGCGGTCACCGACGACCGTCCCTTTGGCGGCGGCGAGGGCATGGTAATGAAGCCCGAACCGTTGGTGCGGGCCTTGCGGCGGGTGGAGGAAATCAGGGCGGGCGGGCATGTGGTTTTCGTTACCCCCCAGGGGCGCTTGTACAACCAGGAGGTGGCCCGCGAGCTGGCCGCCAAGGAACATGTCGTCTTGGTTTGTGGCCGTTACGAGGGCATCGACGCCCGGGTGGAACGGCGCATTGACGATGAGATTTCCCTGGGCGATTATATCCTGACCGGCGGCGAGCTAGCGGCGTTGGTGATTATCGACTCGACGGCCAGGCTGCTACCCGGCGTGCTGGGTTGTGCCGATTCGGCGGCCCGTGATACCTTCAGCCGGGGGTTGCTCAAGTATCCCCAGTACACCCGGCCCCAGGATTTCGACGGGGAGGGGGTGCCGGAGGTGCTGCTCTCCGGGGATCATCGGGCCATCGCCGAGTGGCGTTTTGTCGAGTCGGTACGGCGCACTAAGCGCCGGCGTCCCGATCTTCTGGGGCGGGCCGTCTTCACTGAGCGGGAGCTGGCGCTCCTGGCGGCGGCGGGCGTAGATGTCCGCGGGTGAGGGCCGCTTGGCTGGCCAGCAGTCGTTGCGTTTAGATCTGGCCCTGATCCACTATCCGGTCTGCGACCGGCGGCGGGAGGTCATCGGCTCGGCGGTCACCAATCTCGACCTCCACGACTTGGCCCGGGCCGGTAAGACTTACGGGGTGCGTAATTTTTTCGTCGTTACCCCCTTTGCCGAGCAGCGACGGTTGGTGGAGGAACTGGTGGCCCATTGGCGATTGGGCCACGGTGCCCGTTACAACCAGGACCGGGGCCAGGCCTTGGCCCTCATTACCGTCTGCCCGGCACTCACCGACGTGTTCGGCCATCTGGCCGGCCAAGGCGAGGGGCGGCCGCTGACGGTGGCCACCAGCGCCAGGCCTCGGGAACATTCGCTCCCCTACGCCGTCCTAAGGCGGAGGTTGTGGGATGGCGAGCCCTGTCTGTTGCTTCTGGGCACCGGCTGGGGGCTGGCGCCGGAGGTCTTGTCGCAGGTGGATGAGATCCTGCCGCCGGTGGGCGGCGGGGGAGATTACAACCATCTATCGGTGCGCTCGGCGGGGGCGATCATCCTCGATCGTCTGTTGGGCGACAGAGTTTAGTAGGTTTATTTAGCAGCCGTGCAGAAATAATCTGAAACAATCTCGACGACCCTTGCGCCTTCTTATGCCGTCGTTGTGAGGCTTATTGCTCAAGGTTATTTATACTCGACGGCTTTAGCGTTAAAGACCATCAATAATTACAAGGTGATTGCCATGAATGTGATTGAAAAGATCGAACGAGAGAACATGCGCTTTGATATCCCCACCTTCCGGGCTGGGGACACGGTGGACGTCCATATCCGTATCGTGGAGGGTGCCAAGGAGAGGATTCAGATCTTCAAGGGGGTGGTTACCCGGATCAAGCGCGGCAACATGGATGCCAGCTTCACGGTGCGGAAGGTGTCTCACGGAGTGGGGGTGGAGAAGACCTTCGCCCTGCACTCGCCCAAGGTCGAGAAGATCGAGGTCGTAACCCTGGGCCGGGTGCGGCGTTCCAAGCTCTACTACCTGCGCGACCTGCGCGGCAAGGCGGCCCGGATTAAGGAACGGGGTCTTCACCAGGGGTAAGGATAGGCCCTCGGCTGGGCCTTTACTCCTTAAAAGACTTTATAAAAACGAGTTGCTGCGGAGAGGCGCTGGCGCCGGGCAAGTAATGGTCGGCCTGCGCCTCTTCGTTTTTTCTCGCCATGCCTCAAGGAATTACCCGCCAACCCGTCCCACCAACCCTTGCCCCTGATCTGATGGTCGGAGAGGGGGATACCTTTGCCTGGGAGCGGGGCTTGCACGCTCAGGGGTACGCCTGGGTGGCGGGGCTTGACGAGGTGGGCCGGGGGCCGCTGGCGGGGCCGGTGGTGGCGGCCTGCGTGGTCTTGCCCCGGGATTGCCCTTATCATCTGTACAAGGATTCCAAGAGACTCACGCCCGCGGCCCGCGAACGGTTGGCTAAGGAGATTCGCGAGATCGCCTGCTGGGGGCTAGGGCTGGTCTCCGAGGCGGAGATCGATCGGATCAACATCCTGCAAGCCTCGCTCTTGGCCATGAGGGAGGCCCTGTCCGGGTTGACGCCCAGTCCAGACTTCCTCCTGGTGGACGGCAAGTTCCCCGTCCCGGTGTCCACCCCTCAGCGGCCGTTGGTGCGCGGCGAATCCCAGAGCGCCTCCATCGCCGCCGCCTCCATCGTCGCCAAGGTTGCCCGCGACTGTCTGATGCGAGAATATCACCATCAGTACCCCCAATACGGGTTTGACCGCCATCAGGGATACCCGACCGCCGTCCATCGGCGGGCCTTGGCCGAGTTCGGCCCCTGCCCTATCCACCGTCGGTCGTTTGCCGGGGTTAGGGAGTTCTTCGTCGCTCCATGACCAAGGCCAGGGGCGAGAAGGGGCGGTTGGGCGAGGAACTGGCGGCCCGGCATCTGACTGTTAGGGGTTACCGGATATTGGCTCGCAACTTCCGGGTCGCTTGCGGCGAGATCGACATCGTGGCCGAGGACCGGGGGACACTGGTTTTTGTGGAGGTGAAAACCAGGTGCGGCTTGGAGTTCGGTGGCCCCGCCGAGGCGCTTACCAGCCGCAAGCAGCGGCAGATCTCCCGAGTCGCCTTGACTTACCTGAGCCAGCGGCAACTACTCTCGGCGCCGGCCCGTTTCGACGTGGTGACAGTGTTGCTCGCCAAGGGGGCGGAGCCGAGGGTGGAGTTGATCGCCAACGCCTTTGATCTGGCCTTGCCGGCTTAAGGTCAAGCGGGACGGGGAGGGGGGGTAGGTGACGGAAGAGACGCTAATCGGCATCAGCATGGGCTGCCCGGTGGGGATCGGCCCTGAGATTATCCTGAAATTTTTATCCGCCTTCGATGCCGAGGGAGGGCCGAGGCCGATCGTGATTGGCGACCTTGGGGTCATGGCCCGGATGGCGGAACGGCTGGGCCTGGGGGGCGAGGTCCGGGCCTGGCGGCCTGGCGATCCCTGTCCGGCGGGGCCGGTTTGGGTCTGGCAGCCCTACGGCGACGAGCTTTCCCTGCCTCCCCAGGAGCTCGCCTGGGGCCGGCCCACCAGGGCCACTGGACTAGCGATGGCCGCCTGTGTCGAGGCGGCGGCGCGCCTTACCCTGTCCGGCGGTTTGGCGGCGATGGTCACCTGTCCCATCACCAAGGCCGCCCTGCGGGCCGCTGGTTACGACTATCCCGGCCACACCGAGATGCTGGCCGCGCGGTGTGGGAGCAAGGATTACGCGATGATGATGGCCGGGGCCTCGCTTAAGGTCACCCTGGTTACCATCCATCAGGCCCTGGCCACCGTCCCCGGCTCCTTGAGCGAGGAGGCCATCGCCCGGCTGATCGCCATCACCTGGCGGTCGTTGCGGGAGGATTTCGGCGTCGCCCGGCCCCGGCTGGCGGTGGCGGGGTTGAACCCCCACGCCGGGGAGGGCGGCCTGTTCGGGGACGAGGAGGAGCGGCTGATCGCCCCGGCCATCTCCTGGGCCCGGTCGAAGGGTTGGCTGGTGGAGGGGCCGTTGGCGCCGGACACCGTGTTCGCCAAGGCGGCGGGCGGTCAGTTCGACGCCGTGGTCTGCATGTACCACGACCAGGGATTGATCCCTTTCAAGTTGCTTCATTTCGAGGACGGGGTTAATGTCACCCTCGGTCTGCCCATTGTCCGCACCTCGGTCGATCACGGCACCGCCTACGACATCGCCGGCCAGGGGCGGGCCAACCCGGCCAGTCTGCGGGCCGCCTTCCGGCTGGCGGCGGAGATCGCCCTCCGCCGTCGGCGTTTTCATTCCAGGGGGTAAGGATGGCGGAGGGAACCAGGACTGGCCGGCTCATCGCCCTTGAGGGGATCGACGGCACCGGCAAGTCCACCCAGGTGGCCTTGCTGGCCGAGGCCTTGCGGCGGGATGGCTTTCAGGTGATCGCCACCCGGGAGCCCACCGACGGCCCCTGCGGCCAGAGGATCCGGGCCCTTTACCAGGCCCGTGATTCGGTGAGCCGCGAGCAGGAGCTGGCCCTCTTTCTGGACGATCGCCGCCAGCATGTCGATGAGCTTATCCGGCCCGCCCTGGGCCGGGGCCAGGTGGTGCTGACCGACCGCTATTACCTATCTACCGCCGCCTATCAGGGCGGTAACGATTGGTCGCCCGAGGAGATCATCCGCCTAAACGAGGCCTTCGCGCCTCGGCCCGACCTGGTGATCCTTCTGGTCTTGTCTCCGGAGGAGGCGGTGGCCCGCATCCGGCAATACCGGGGCGAGGCGCCCAACCACTTCGAGCAGGAGGCGGGCCTGCGGCAGGTGGCAGGGGTGTTTGCTGGACTTGTCGGGAATTATATCCGTCGCCTGGACGCCTCTCAGCCGGCGGCGGCGGTTCACGATCAGGCGCTCGCCCTGGCCAGGGAGTTATTAGGAGCCGCGCCTAAATGACTTGGACAATTATTCCACGACGCTTGCGGCCCTTATGCCGTCGCCGTGAGGTTTGTTGTCCAGGTTGTTTCCCAATTTGCGGCTGATCTGCGCGTTGAGGCGCTTTTTACCATTTTGATGAACACAGCCAAAGCCATCTTCCCGCTGCTTGCGGCCGTCACCCTGCTCTCCTGCGCGCCGCCGCCCTCCTTCGTCGCCCCGGCCCCCAAACCGTTGGTAAAGCCGCCGCCGGCGGTGGTGACCCCGGCGCATCGGGAGGGGGTGGATACCCAGTGCTCGTATTTCTATTTTCTCTGGGGCAAGACTGCGGAGCTTAACGGGCGCTATGACGAGGCCCTGGATGCCTATGAGAAGGCGGTGGTCTGCGACGGCGAGGCCGAGCAACTGATTCGCAACCTGACGGTACTGCTGGCCCGGATGGGCCGCAAGCAGCAGGCCATAGAGTGGGCCGACAAGCTGGCCCAGGCCCATCCGGGGGACGCGGACATCTCCCTGTTTCAGGCCGATCTCTATGCCGCCCTGGGGGAACGGGACAAGGCCATCGGCCTCTACCAGGCAGTCTTGGCCCAGCGGCCTCAGGATCCGGAGGCACTGTCGCGGCTTGGCAAACAGTACCTCGACACCTTGGATTACGCCAAGGCCAGGGACTGTTTCGAGCGACTGGTGGCGGTCAAGCCTGATTCGTTGCCCGGTCATTACTATCTGGCCCGGCTCTACCGGGAGTTGAAGGACAATCCGAAGGCCGTCGCCGCCTATCAAAAGGCCCTGGATATCGACTGGTCGGCGGCGCTGGCCATGGAGGCGGCGGATTTCTACGAGGGCCAGAAGCTGGACCCGCAGGCGATAGAGCTCTACAAGAAGGTGATGGACGCCGGCGAGGGGCAGGAGGACGAGGCCGCCATCCGGCTGGCCCGCCTCTACCTGGCCCGCAAACAGACGGATCAGGCCCTGGCTCTGCTGCGTGACCTGCGGTCCAAGGCCCCGGATGATCCGCAACTGGGCCTGGCCGTTGGCCGGATACTGATCGAGCAGCGGAATTACCCGGAGGCGATCCGGGTCTTTTCCGGGCTGTTGGCCCATGACGAAAACGACATGGCGGTGCGGGCCATGCTGGCCATGACCTATTACGATTCCGGCGATCGGGCCCAGGCCAAGACGGTGCTCAAGGCGGTGAAGATCGGCCAGCCGGGTTTTGACGAGGCCCTGGCCCTGTTGGTCAAGCTCTACGCCGAGGATAAGGATTATCACGCGGCCGTCGCCCTGATCGACAAGGCGATCCGGGGAAGCCAAGGCCATGATCAGAGCTATCGTTTCTTGCTGGCCTCCACATATGAGGAGCAAGGTCGCCTGAGCGAGGCCGAGCAGGTCTTGCGGGAGGCCATTTCGCTCTATCCCAAGGCGGTGGAGGGCCACTTCAACTACGGGATGTTCCTGGAGCGGCATGGCCGTCTGGACGAGGCCATGACCCAGATGGAGAAGGTGCTGGCCCTCAACCCCGACGACCCCCTGGCCTTGAACTACATCGGCTACTCCTGGGCCGATCAGAGCCTCAGGCTGCCCGAGGCCTTGTCCTACATCCAGAAGGCGCTCGCCCAACGGCCGGACGACGGGTTCGTCCTGGACAGCCTGGGCTGGGTGTACTTTAAGATGGGCAAGCTGAACAAGGCGGCGGAGGCCCTGGAGAAGGCCACAAACCTGGAGCCTGACGATCCCACCATCCACGAGCATCTGGGGGATGTCTATCGCGCCGCCCATAAGGCAGACCTGGCCGTTGACAACTATCGCCGCTCCCTGGAATTTAGCCGCAAGGCGGCGGACAAGGCCAGGGTAAAGGCCAAGCTGGACGCCTTGGGCAGATGAATCGCGTGACCTTGACCCACAACCGGCCATCCCGGTTAGCCGTCTCGGGCGGCGGACGAGCGCGGCTGGGGGCCGGTTTTTGTCTGTGTTGCCTCTGGCTGGCCGCTGGTTGTGCCACCCTGCCCCGGACCGTGCCGGTGCCGGAGGGTGAGGCGGCGTCGATCCGCAGTCAGTTCAAGGAGCGCTTGCGGGACCAGGGCGCCTGCCCGGCGGCCCTGGACGCCGATGTCTCGGTGTCGGTGCGCAATCTGCTCTGGGATGGCGCCGTCTCCGGCTACCTGCGGGCCATGGCCCCGGATTATCTGCGCTTCGAGGCGGTCAATCCCCTGGGCCTGACCGAGGCCCTGGCCGCCGCCGATGGGGAGCGGTTTTCCTATATTGCGGTGCGGGAGCAGGCCGCCTACCAGGGGCCGCTGTCCTCCGACTTCCTAAGCCGCTACCTGCCGGATGGCCTGGCCACCTCCTTAAGCTATTACTGGCTCTTGGGCGGGGTCACTCCGGGGGCGATGAATATCGAGTCGGTGGGCCGCGACGAAGAGGGCCGGGGCTACTGGCTCGACCTTAATTACCCCGCTCTCGGCCGGCGCACCGAGGTGCTCTTCGTCCCTGGCCAGCCCCACCTGCTCACCCGCAGCCTGGTGTTGAACAGCCACGACGCCGTGTCGCTGGAACTGTCCTACGCCTATCCGCCGCTCGCCACCCCGGTGGCTTGCCAGTTGCCGGCCAAGATCACTATTCATCGGCCTGGCAACGGCAGCCTCATCATCGACTTTACCAAGCGCTATCCCACCCCCCCCCTGGATGTCTCCCAGTTCCGTCTCACCCCGCCCGCCGGCTACAAGAGGATCGAAGTTAAGTGAGCCGCGACGCCCTCTTGCCCTTGGTCGCCCGGCCAAGCCGCTATCTAGGCAACGAACATAACATCATCAGAAAGGACTGGCGCGGCAAGCGGTTGCGGGTGGCGCTCGCCTTCCCCGATCTCTACGAGATCGGCATGAGCCATCAGGGCTTGCAGATCCTCTACCACCTGATCAACCGGCATCCCGACTTCCTGGCCGAGCGGGTCTATGCCCCAGACCGGGACATGGAGGAGCTGCTCCGGGCCCGGCGCGAGCCCCTGTTCGCCCTGGAGTCGGGCCGGCCCCTGGGCGATTTCGACCTGCTGGGTATCACCCTGCCCTACGAGCTTTGCTACGGCAATATCCTGACCATTCTCGACCTGGCGGGGATACCCTTTGCGAGTAAACAGCGGCGGGAGACTCATCCCCTGGTCATCGGCGGCGGGCCGTGCGCCTTCCATCCCGAGCCGATGGCCGACTTCTTCGACGCCATCCTGCTCGGCGACGGCGAGGAGGCGGTATTGCAAATCGCGGAGCTGATGGCGGCGGCTAGGGAGGAGGGCTGTTCCCGGGTGGAGACCCTGGAACGGCTCTGCCAGGTGCCGGGCCTCTACGTGCCGGCCTTCTTCGCCCCCCGTTACCTAGCCGATGGCCGGATCGCCGAGATTGTCCCCCTGCGGGCCGGCTACAGCTCGGTGCGCCGGGCGGTGCTGCCGGACTTGAACCGGACGCCGGTCAATCCCGCCCCCCTGGTGCCGGTCACCCGCATCGTCCACGACCGGCTAGGGCTGGAGTTGGCCCGGGGCTGCACTAGGGGCTGCCGTTTCTGTCAGGCCGGGATCATTTACCGGCCGGTGCGGGAGCGGCATCCCGAACGGGTGCTGGAGTTGGCCCGGGAGGGGATCGCGGCCAGCGGTTTTGAGGAACTGGCCCTGCTCTCCCTAAGCACCGGGGATTACTCCTGCCTGTCCCCGCTCCTGGCCCGGCTGATGGATGAATTCGTCGGGCAGCGGGTCTCCCTGTCCATGCCCTCGATGCGGGTCGGCACCCTGACCGAGGAGATCATGGCCCAGATCAAGCGGGTGCGGAAGACCGGCTTCACCATCGCCCCTGAGGCGGGCAGTGACCGGCTGCGGGCGGTTATTAACAAGGGGATCAGCGAGGAGGACCTGTTATCCACGGTGCGGAGCGCCTTCGCCCTGGGTTGGAAGTTGATCAAGCTCTATTTCATGTACGGCCTGCCCTTTGAAACCGAGGAGGATCTGGCCGCCATCCCGGATCTAGTGGACAAGGCCCTGCGTCTGGCGGGCCGGGGCGGGGGCCGCACCATCAAGGTCAGCGCCGGGCTTTTCGTCCCCAAGCCGCATACCCCCTTTCAGTGGCAGGCCCAGCTCGACCCCGGCGCCGCCAAGGCGCGGATTGAATACCTGCAATCCCATCTGCCCCGGAACGCCAAGTTGAAGTGGAACGACCCCCACCTGAGCTTTCTGGAGGGGGTGTTCTCCCGGGGTGATCGTCGTCTGGCGGCGGTGATCGAACGGGCCTGGAGGCTGGGCGCCCGGCTCGACGCCTGGTCTGAGCATTTCTCCCTGCCCATCTGGCAGCAGGCGGCGGCGGACTGCGGGCTTGATCTTGGCTGGTACCTTAGGCGCCGGGAGATGGACGAGGTCTTGCCCTGGCAGCATCTGGACTGCGGGGTTAGGGATGACTTCCTGCGCCGCGAGCTGGAACGGGCCGCGAATCAGGTCTACACCCCGGACTGCCGGGCGCACGGCTGCCAGGACTGCGGGCTGTGCGACTTCAAGACCGTGCGGCCGCTGACGCACCGGCCGGAGGACCTGCCGCCAGCCGTGTCTCCGGCCAGTTTGCGGCCAGAGCTGCCCGAGTCGGGCCCGGCCTGTCACTATTGGGTTCACTACCGGCGGCTGGGAGACGCCCGTCATCTCGGGCACCTGGAGCTGTTGCAGGCGATGTTTCGGGCCTTCAAGCGCGCCGGGCTGCCGCTGGTCTTCTCCCAGGGGTTCAATCCCTCGCCCCGTGTGTCGTTCAGCCCCGCCCTGTCGGTGGGGGTGGAGAGCCTGGCCGAATACTGTCTGCTTGAGACCGGCGCTCCCCTGGCCGATCTTGCCGGCTGGCCGGCCAGGTTAAGCCGCCAGTTGCCCTCCGGCCTGGAGGTGATCGAGGTGTGCCTGGGGTCGGGAAAGCCGCCCAGCAAGGTGGCGGTTGATTACCGTCTTGCCCTGCCCCGGCCCATCGAGGCGCGGAGGGTGGAGGAGTTTATGTCCGGGGAGGAGTTGGTGTTGCGGGTGGAGCGCAAGGGCCGGGGCCGCGAGCTGAACGCCCGGCCTTTGGTGCTGGCGATGGGGTTGGCCGCCGAGGACGCCCTGGAGTTGACCTTGCTCTCCGAGGCGGCCAAGGTGGGGGTCAAGCCGCTGGAGTTGGTGGAGGCGCTTTTCGGCCTGGGCCGGGAGGAACTTTTGCGGGTCAGGATCGTCAAGCTCGCCTGGCGGCCACTGGCCTAGGGCCGGTGGAGGAAGGCGGGCCTACTGCTTGCCGGCAGGCTTTTTATGCAGGAGATAGTCGAGCAGTTGCTGCACCGTCGGGTTGGGTTCGCCCTTGACGAAGGCGTAGATGGTGCACCCGATGTTGGGTATCGCCGGGACCCGGACGCTTTGATCCTTGAAGCCCACCGCGTCGATGCCGATGGCGCCGGGGATGTTGTGCACCTTGAAGCGGATATCCGTGTAGCTGTAGGCGTCCTCCCGGTTGCGGAGCACCGGCTGGCCGTCCATGATCGCCTGGGTAAAGAGGAAGTTGATGCCGGGGGTGTTTTTGCCCCAGACCACCACGAGCTCCTGATCCTCGCCCCCCACTTCCTTCCAGTTGGTGATCCGTCCGGAGAAGATGCCTTGCAGTTGTGTCCGGGAGAGGGCCTTGACCGGGTTGGCCGGGTCGGTGAAGACCACGATTGAGCTCTGGGCCAGGACGAATTGCTTGATCTGGCCAAAGTCGATGTCCTTGCCCTCCCGTTTGGCCTCTTCGCGCAGCTTGTCCAGGGGCAGAAGCCCGGTGGCGATATCGAGCCCGCCGGCGTCTAGGCTGAACAGGCCCCGGAAGGGATTTGACGGCAAGAATATAAGTAAAATACCAGTGCGGTTCCGAAAGTCGCTGGCGATGGGCATGAAGGTGGTGGTGATGGAGGCGCCGCCGCCCCCCACCCGGATGGCCCGTTCGTCTTCCGCCTGGACGCGCCCGGCGGCCAGCACCAGCATAAACGTCAGTGAGAGTAGCCCCGCCAGGGGCCAGGCGCGTGGACGCCAGCCGCCGCCTCCGATCCATCGGGGGGCGTTTTTCTTGTCCTTGAGGCCTTGGCGATGCGGTTGGGCTGCGGTCATTATGTTACCTTGGTCGTCCGTTTTCCCCGACCTCGTTGGCGGCTTCAAGTGTTTTTTTCCACCCGCTCGATCTCGTCCAGCATCGCCTTGGACCGGGCCACGGTGTTCTGGTCGGAGGTCTTGTCCATGATGGCCTCCTTCAGGTTGTACTTGGCCTGCCTCGCGTTTCCCTCCAGCCAGAAATAACGGGCCAGATGGTAGCTGCCCAGCCCCCGGTGCCCGGCTTGGGTCTCCAGGTTGCCGATGCTTTTTTGCAGCATGGCGTGGTCTGGCAGGCTGGGTTCTAGTTCCCGGAACATTTTCAGGGCCTTGGGGCGTTCTCCGTTCTCCTCCCAAGCTTGGGCCAGGTGGTAGGCGGTGTAGGCGTCGCCCGGCAGGGCGGCGTGCACCGCTTTTATGATGTCCAGGGCCTCGGGCCGGCGGCCGGCCTGGAGGTAGAGTACCGCCAGGTCGGTTTTCAAGATCGGCCGGTGGGGATGGGCCGCGATCAACGCCTTGAGCAGGGATTCGGCCTGGGCGTAATCGGCGCCGTTTTCGGCCAGCAGGGCCAGGCCGTAGCGCGCCATATCCCTCTTGAGCCCGGTGGCCTCGCGGGCCTGACGGGAGAATATCGCCCGCAGGTTGCCCGGTTCGTGGGTCAGGACCATGACCCGGTATTTCACCCGCAGGAAGGGGAAGTTGTCCTCCTTGACGTATTTTGTACCCGGCGGGGTGTTGGCGATCAGGTCTTCGACGTAGCCCAGCCGGCGCTCGGGCTCGGGGTGGGTGAGCAGGTAGGGGGGGATGTTGGCCGAGCGATAGACGCTGATCCGGTACATCTTGCGCAGCATGTTGGCCATGTTCTGGGGGTTGACATGCAGGGCCTGCATCCACTTAAACGACAGGCGGTCGGCCTCCTCCTCGTCCTCGCGGCTGAACTTTAGGCCCATGGAGGCGTTGGCGGCCATGGAGCCGGTGATCACCGCCTCCGACAGGGCCCCGCCACCCAGGGCGATGCCGGCGAGCATCAGGGCGGCGGCGCCCAGATTGGTCTTGGCGCTTTTCTTGATCTGGTCGGCGATGTGACGGCTGGTGACGTGGCCGACTTCGTGGGCCATGACGCTGATCAGCTCCCCCTCGGTGTCCATGGTTTCGATCAGCCCCGAGTGGATGAAGACCAGACCGGAGGGGGCGGCGAAGGCGTTGAACTCCTTGTCGTTGATGACGAAGAAGTGGTAGGTGAAGAACTGAGGGCCGGTGACCGCAAGTATCCGTTGTCCCAGGTCGTTGACGTACTGGCTCACGTCCGGGTCGTCGATCAGGCGGAATTCCTTGCGCACCATGCTCAGAAGCTTCTCCCCCACCTCCCGTTCCTCGCCCACCGAAAAGTCGGCCTGGGCCGGACGCGGCGAGACCGGCACCGTGGCCAGACTGGCCAGGAGGAAGAAGATGAGGTTAAGGGCGAGATGGCGTTTTATCCGGGGCATGTCCTTTTTGTGGTGTCCTTGGCCGATGGCGGTTGGCGAAGACGAGGCCTCCGCTATCCTTGGCAATATAACGCGGTGGCCGGCAATGGCAATTTCAAAAGTGATGGCCGCAATTATTGAATCGGGTCAAGGGGCGGCTGGCGCTGATCTATCCAGATGCTTCTGGAGACGGGCAGGGGCGGCGAGGGGTTGTCGGTGCCGCCGCCCTTGCCCGTTCGCCTGGCGGGGGATACAGCCCGGAGCGGTCACGAACTTTTTCCGTAATTGCGAACGGGCCGAATTTAACTTACTGAGCAGAAAAAATAAGCATTACAGGCAGTTATGCGCCAGGCATTAACGAAGCGCAGGTTTTGGCGTGATCGGCAGGCCCTATTCTCCTGGCTATCGACTTGAATTTATTACCTTTGTGGTAGTTTTTCCGGGTAACTGTAAGAAAAATCCGGGAAGGAGGAAAAATGGTGAGTTTTTGTGTGTAAACGGCTGCTTGGGCTGTATAGCCCAAGCAGCTAAATAAATAAAACATAGTAGATCTAATATGTTCTCTCTCTATTGATTTTCGTGGTATGTGTTTTGCTTTTTCTCTCATAAGGAAGACAGCTTGCGTTTTCCAACCAGGGCAGTGGAGTGGGGCTCTTGGGGGAACGTGCCATCAAACAAAGAGAAAAAGGAGCGCGGGATGAAGAAAAAATTGTTAGCAGGGTTGGCTATCGGGGTGATGATGTTTGGGATGACAGGGATGGCTAGTGCTGACACCATTGTCGATACCGGAACAAATCAGGCTGGTAGTAATTGGACATTGTCTAATTCTCAGTGGCTGGCTGGACAGTTTTCCTTATCCCAAGCCTATACCATTACCGACGTAGAAGGTTTTATGTGGGGAGGAAGCGGGTCTACCGCAACCGTGGCTCTTTATACTGATGGCGGTACTGTTCCAGTAACGGAGCTGTTCTCCAAGCAATTCACTGCCGGAACTGATGCCAGCCACGATTGGTACGGCGCATCCGGACTGAGCTGGGCTTTGGCGGCTGGGACATATTGGGCCTCTTTTGAGGTAAGGGCAGGGGATACTTATTGGGGCTCACTTACGGGATCAGCATTGCATCCGCTAGGGAAAGAGGCTTACCATCCATTAAATTCATTAGGCTGGGTTAATTATGATAACCTTAACTTGGCTGTCAGGATCTCGGGGGATACAGGCAATAACCCAGTCCCCGAGCCCGCCACCATGCTCCTCATGGGCACCGGCTTAGCTGGTCTTATCGGCGCACGTAGGAAGAATAAAAAGTAGTCAGTTCAAGGCAGGGGTCATAGTGGTTCCTGCCTTTTCACTTTAACTGGCGGCAAAAATCGCCGAACATTTTTCCTCATTATTCCCACGGGTTAATGAGTGTCACTCCGCTCGCTTTCATGTCTGAAATATTGCGGGTTGCCACTGTTAAATGATGAGCAATGCCTGTTGCGGCAATGAGAGAATCTATGGCTGGCATTGGTTTGCCAACGCGTTCCGCCATCCCTTGGATCTTTCCCCAGGTCATCGCAGTTTGCAGGTTAATGTCGATGATTCTTGTCCAAAATCTTTCCTTGAGGTCATTATCTACCCAATTATGCAATTCTTCCTTTATTTTTGATTCGTCAAGTTTTTCGATTCCTTTATGAAGTTCGCCAATTGTCAAAACACTGATGAAAAAATTGCTTTCATCTGCTTGTTTGATCCATTTGGTGATTTTTGTGGATGGCTTGGGCCGTATGATTTCTGAAATGACGCAGGTGTCCAATAGATATTTCATAATTCAATATCCCTTGAAGAACTTTTGTCTCTTGTTAGGTCAAGGTTTAGGTCAGAAAGGGGGGATTTTTTAAAAAAAGAAATTAAATCAGACGTTGGCTTTTTGAGTTTTTGGTAGTCTTCAATGGCAATAATTACGACAGATTCCTTGCCATGTTTTGTGACAACTTGGGGGCCATCGTGGCGGGCTTTGTCCACCAAATTGCTGAATTTATTTTTTGCTTCCTGAAGTTGCCATACATTTCCCATAATTGTACCTCTTGCTATGTTTATCTCTGTCTAGTCTGTCTAGATTATAGCCTTGGGCTGAGGGTATGTCAAGAGTAGAGATTTCGCTAGGGTTAACTTCATCTCACCCGACCAGGAGATTCCTGTTCTCCCTTGTCCGCGCCAAACGCCATAAACCCGAGGCCCTCTGGCCCGCCTAGTTCCTGATCTTCCACGATTGCACCGCAAACCCGGTCAGGTTCGGCGCCCCCCGGTTAAAAGAACTGTGCTGCCGCCCCACAAAACCTTGTTCCCGGCACCTACTGCCAAAGGGTCTGCCCATCGGCAATCTGAACAGAACAGCCAGTTCTTCGCCAAGGTCTATCTGAACCGCCTCGATCAGTGCCCTTGAGGGGGAGACGTTTATCGTAAAAAATGCTTTCCGCCCGCCCCGGCGTTGGGTATAGGTAGGGATGCTTAAAGAGATCCGCATCCAGAACCTAGTTTTGATCGAGCGGCTTGACCTTTGCCTCGACCGGGGGCTGACCGTGCTCACCGGGGAGACCGGGGCCGGCAAGTCCATCGTCTTGCAGGCCATCGCCCTGCTCACCGGGGGGCGGGCCTCCTCGTCCTGGATCCGCGCCGGGGCGGAGCAGGCGGTGGTCGAGGCCCTATTCGACTGCCCGGAAGGTCCCGCCCGGCGCGCGATCTTGAGCGAGGAGTTGGGCCTGCCGCTCGAGGACGAGATCCTAATTAAACGGGTGCTCTCCCCGGATGGCAAGAGTCGGTTCTATCTAAACGGCGGCCTGGCCACCGCCCGCCAGGTGCAGGCGGTCAGCGAGTTTCTGGTCAGTGTCGCCAGTCAGCACGAGCACCAGCGGCTGCTCAATCCCCGCTATCATCTGGAGGTCATTGATCTCTTGGGCGGCCTGTGGCCGGAGCGGGAGCGGCTGGCGGGCCTCTTCGACCAGTGGTCGGAGGTCAGAAGTGAGCTGGAGACCCTGCGGCGGCGGGAAATGGACCGGGAGCAGCGCCGCGATTTTCTGTCTTATCAGTCCCGGGAGATCGAGGCCGCCGCCCCGGCGCCGGGCGAGGACGAGGCCCTGATGCGTGAGCGGCAGCGCCTTAAGGGTTCCACCGACTTGCAGCGCCTGGGCCAGAAGTGCCAGCAGCACTTGCAGGCCGCCGCCGAGTCCCTGGCTCTGGCCCGCAAGGAGATCGAGGCCATGAACGTCATCGATCCCGGGCTCAAGGAACTGGCCGGCGCGGTGTCCGAGCAGAGTTTTTTAAGCGAGGAGCAGGCGGGTCAACTCCACGACTACCTCCTGCGCCTGCCCGACGACGAGAGGGCGCTGGAGGAGATCAGTGGCCGGTTGACCTTGCTTCAGCAGTTGAAGCGCAAGTACGGCGATTCCCTGGCCGAGGTGCTGGCCCACGCCTGCCGCCTGCGTCAGGAGTTGGCCGAGCTGGAGCGGCTGGACGAGACGATAGCCCGGCAGGCGGTGCGTTGCGCGGCCCTGGAGGGGGAGCTGGTGACGGCGGCGGATCGGCTCTCCGAACGGAGAAGGGCGGTGGCCTTGCGGTTTGACGAGTCCATCCGGCAAGAGCTGGTTGATCTCTGCTTCGCCCAGGAGGCCGAGTTTAAGGCCGTGTTCAAGGGGCACGGCCCCGACCCGGCCCTCGACCTGGCCCGTACCGGCTGGGATCGTTGCGAGTTCATGTTTTCCGCCAACCCCGGCGAGCCGGCCCGGCCCCTGGCCAAGATCGCCTCGGGCGGCGAGTTGTCACGGGTGATGCTGGCCCTGCGTTGCCTCTTGGCCCAGAAAGACGCGGTGGCCACGGTCATCTTCGACGAGATCGACGCCGGCATCGGCGGTAAGGCGGCGGAGGCGGTGGCCCGTAAGATCAGGGAGCTGGCCCGCCATCACCAGGTGCTCTGCATCACCCATCTGCCCCAGATCGCCGCCGCCGGCGACGCCCACCTGCTGGTGGAGAAGGGTCTTGCCGCTGGCCGCACCGCCACCGTCATCCGGCCCCTTGAGCGCGACCCGCGCCGGGCCGAGATCGCCCGTATGCTGGACGGCGCCTCGGCCTCGGCCAAGTCGCTCGACCTGGCGGCGGAGATGATCGAACGTCACCGCCGCCAGCCGGACGCCGCTTCATGACCAGGGCCTTGGCGCTGTTCTCCGGGGGGCTCGACAGTATCCTCGCCTGCCGGCTGGTGGCCAGCCTAGGCGTCGAGGTGACGGCGGTGAAGTTCGTCACCCCCCTCTTCGACTACCACCTCCTCTTGCAGCCGGACTATCCAGATCAAATCAGGTCTAAATACGGCATAGATGTCCTGTTGGGCGACTTGAGCCACGAGTACCTGGAACTCCTGCGCGCCCCGGCCCACGGCTTTGGCCGGCATTTCAACCCCTGTCTGGACTGCAAGATTCTGATGCTGCGTAGGGCCAGGGAGATGATGCCCGAGTTGGGGGCCGAGTTCCTGATTTCCGGGGAGGTGGTGGGGCAGCGGCCCATGTCGCAGCGCCGCGACACACTGCGGGTGGTGGAACGGGATTCCGGCTGCGACGACTTGCTGCTTAGGCCGCTTTCCGCCCGGCATCTCAAGCCTACCAAGCCGGAGCGGGAGGGCCTGGTGGACCGTGACCGGCTTCTGGGCTTTGCGGGCCGGGGTCGCTCCGGCCAGATGGCCCTGGCCGCCGAGCTGGGGATTGGCGATTATCCCTCCCCGGCGGGTGGCTGCGCCTTGACCGACCCCATCATTGGCGAGCGGGTCAAGCGGTTTTACCGGGAACGGGCGGCGGTGCGGGTGGCAGATCTGCGGCTCTTGACCGTGGGCCGGCACTTGGTGATGCCGGGCGGGGCCTGGCTGGTCATGGGTCGCCGGCAGGAAGAGAACCAGGTGGTGACGGCCCTGGCCGAGCCGGGGGACGTGCTGCTCCGCCTGGCCGATCGTCCGGGGCCGTCTGGCCTGGTGCGCTATCTGCGGCATCTGGATGACCTGCCCTGGGCCGCCGGGGTGCTGGCCCGCTACGGCAAGAAGGGGGCGGACGGCAGACCCGCTCCTGGCCAGGTTGAGTGCCAGGACGAGACCGGGGTAAGGCTGCTTGCCGGGGTGCCGCCGCCTGAGGAGTGGTTGCGGGATTGGTTGCGATAGCCGGGGCTGACTTTAAGGGGTGCTTGGGCCTTGCCTGCGCGTTCGGCTGGGAACGTTTGTGTGTGATTACAAGACTTGACCCCTAAAGTCTGTATACGCGTTATGTCGCGCCACTCTTCCCCCTCTTCACCGCCTACGGCAGCTTCTTGGCCAATCCCCGGCGGAGGTTTATTTTGGGGGGGATGATGGGGGTGATGGTGGTATTGCAGGTCTTTTTCCTGATTCGGCAGGTCAACTATTATTGGGTCGGCTAAGATGGGCTGATCCCGGCGCCCTTTTTTGCATTTTGAGTTGACCTGCCAGGCGCCGGTAGAATATAGTTAATAATCTTGCTATTTTTGGATTGGCGAGTCTTTTCTTCGCCGCCGGGACGGGAAGAGTTGAGATTTGAGCGGCTTGACTACTAAACTTTATGCGACGGGAGAGAGAGATGTCTGGAAAACACGATGAAAAATTGATTCTCTGGTTTGACGAAATCGGCATTGAGGACGTGCCGTTGGTAGGTGGCAAGAACGCCTCGCTGGGCGAGATGTACCAGAAGCTGACCTCCAAGGGGGTGGCGGTGCCGCACGGGTTCGCCATCACCGCCTATGCCTACCGTTATCTGTTGAAGACCGCCGGTATCGAAAAGGCGATTGAAGACGCCTTGGCCGGGCTTGACACCCATGACATGCGCAACCTTCAGGAACGGGGTGAGAGGGCGAGAGGCATCATCCGTAACGCCGCGTTCCCGGACGACCTGCGCCAGGCCATTGCCCAGGCCTACGCTCAGATGGAAAAGGAGTACGGCCCCAATGTCGATGTGGCGGTGCGTTCCTCCGCCACCGCCGAGGACCTGCCCGACGCCTCCTTTGCCGGTCAGCAGGAGACCTACTTGAATATCCACGGGCTTGACACCCTGATCGACAACTGCCGCAAGTGCTTCGCCAGCCTGTTCACCAACCGGGCCATCTCCTATCGCCACGACAAGGGCTTTGGCCAGTTCGATGTCTATCTGTCGATCACGGTGCAGAAGATGGTGCGCAGCGACTCCGCCTCCTCGGGGGTCATGTTCTCCATCGACACCGAGAGCGGCTTCAAGGACGCGGTGTTCCTGACCGGGGCCTGGGGTCTGGGCGAGAACGTGGTCCAGGGGGCGGTCAACCCGGACGAGTTCTACATCTTCAAGCCGACCTTGAAGCAGGGCAAGTGCCCCATCGTCGGCAAGCGGGTGGGCAGCAAGGAGATCAAGATGATCTACAACCCCGACCCCGGGGCCAAGGAGTCGGTGAAGAACATCGATACCACCCCCGTCGAGCGCGGCAGCTACGTCCTAAACGACGACGAGATCCTGAAACTCGCCGAGTGGGCCTGCATCATCGAGGAACACTATAAGAAGGCGATGGACATCGAGTGGGCCAAGGACGGCGATGGGGTTAAGGTGGGCACCGGCAAGCTGTTCATCGTCCAGGCCCGGCCCGAGACGGTGCACTCCCAAGCCTCCAAGAAGGTGATGGAGACTTACGTGATGAAGGAGCACGGCCCGGTTTTGGTCTCCGGCCAGGCGGTGGGTGCCAAGATCGGCCAGGGGGTGGCCAACGTCATCGAGGACGTGGCCGACATCCAGGACTTCAAGAAGGGCCAGGTGCTGGTCACCGACATGACCGATCCCGACTGGGAGCCGATCATGAAGATCGCCTCCGCCATCGTCACCAACCGGGGAGGCCGCACCTGCCACGCGGCGATCATCTCCCGCGAGTTGGGCATCCCCTGCGTCATCGGTACCGAGAACGGCTCGCGGATCATCAAGAGCGGCATGGAGCTTACCGTCTCCTGCGCCGAGGGCGAGTCCGGCAAGATCTACCAGGGCCTCTTGAAATACGAGGTCGAGCGTCTGGATCTGGACAATATCCCGGCCACCAAGACCAAGATCATGATGAACGTCGGCATCCCGGAGAAGGCCTTCACCGAGGGGCAGATCCCCAACGAGGGGGTGGGCCTGGCCCGGGAGGAGTTCATCATCAACTCCCACATCGGCATTCATCCGCTGGCCCTCTACTATTTCGACGACTTGAAGAAGAAGGCCGCCGCCGGCGATGCCGAGGCCGCCGAGGTAGTGCGGCAGATCGAGGAGAAGACCTCTGCCTACCCCAACGACAAAAAGCAGTTCTTTATCGACAAGTTGGCCGAGGGGGTGGGCCGGATCGGGGCCGGCTTCTATCCCAAGGACGTGATCGTGCGGTTGTCTGATTTCAAGAGCAACGAATACGCCAACCTGATCGGCGGCCAGTTCTATGAGCCCGAGGAGTCGAACCCGATGATCGGCTGGCGCGGGGCCTCCCGCTACTACGACGAGAAGTACAAGGTGGCCTTCGAGCTGGAGTGCAAGGCCTTGAAGAAGGTGCGCAATGACATGGGACTGGACAACGTCAAGCTGATGGTGCCCTTCTGCCGCACCCCGGAGGAGGGCCGCAAGGTCATCGAGGTGATGCGCGAGTTCGGCCTGAAGCAGGGCGAAAACGGCCTGGAGGTGTACGTGATGTGCGAGATCCCCAGTAACGTCATCTCCGCCGACGCCTTCAGCGACGTGTTTGATGGCTTCTCCATCGGCTCCAACGACCTGACCCAGCTCACCCTGGGCCTGGATCGTGACTCCGACCTGGTGGCCCACATCTACGACGAGCGCAACGCGGCGGTGAAGAGCTTGATCAAGATGGTGATCGACACCGCCAAGCGCCGGGGCCGCAAGATCGGCATCTGCGGCCAGGCGCCCAGCGACTTCCCCGAGTTCGCCACCTTCCTGGTGGAGTGCGGCATCGACTCCATCAGCCTGATCTCCGACACGGTGATCAAGACCAGACTGGCCATCGCCAAGAAGGAGAAGGAGCTGGGAATCGCCCCTTAATGGGGGCGTTAACCGCGCCGTTGCAAGGGAGAATGGCCTTCCCCGGCTGTTCTCCCTTTTTTTAGTGGGAGATACCGCCGTCCGGGCTTAAGGCGTTTGAGTTATGTACAAGTGGATACTGAAGGACGACACGGTGCTGTGTCTGTGCGAGGCCTGCTCCAAGAAGGACTACAAGAACCTCGTTATTCGTCAGCCATGGCGGAACAAGGACAAGAATACCATCGTCACCTGCGAGCGATGCGGCAAGAAGGATCAGGTGGATTTTTAGACGGCGGCGAGGAGTGGTCAGGAAAATTCCAGGGTGGTGGTTTCGTTTAGTTGCTCGTAGAACTGGGTGATGATCGAATCCATCTGTTCCCGGAAGGCCGGGATGTCGGGCAGGTCGGGGTTGGTTTCGTACCAGTCTTTTACCTGGCAAAAATAGTTGTCCGCGTCCAGGCTGGAGATGCCGATGCTGGCGGTCAGGTAGTTGGCTAGATAGACGATCTGGGCGGGCTGGTTCTGGCAGGCGGCAAGCTGGTGGTGAGAGCCCACTGGCCCGGTGATTCCCGGCGGCAGTCCCCAGCGTTCGAGCAGAGCCTTGCCGACCTTGGCGTGGTCGGTGTGCAGCAGGGTGGATTCCAACTCCAGCAGGGATTGGGCTTGGACGGCGTCGCCTCGGTGCATGGTCTCGGCCTGTAGGTGCCGGTTTAAGATGATCTTGCCCACGTCGTGCAACAGGGCGGCGCTGAACAGGCTCGAGGTCTCGCGCAGCTTGGCGGCCCGGCCAATGATGCCCGCCAAGAGGGCGGTGGCGTAGGAGTGTCGCCAGAGGGCTCCGGGCTCGAGGTTGTAGGCCTCCTGGGGTGATTTGAGCAGCCCGGCGGAGGCGGAGGTGATGGCGATGATCCGCACGCTGTCCAGGCCCAGCCGGACGATGATGTCGCGCAGGGACTTGATCTGCTGCATGTGGCCGAAATAGGCGGAGTTGGCCATCCGCAGCATGTTGGCCATCAGGCTGGGGTCTTGGTTGATAGTTTTTGACAACAGGCCGATGTCGCAGTCGCTCTGGTTGGCCAGGGTCATCACCTCAATGGAGACCTCTGGTCGGGGAATCAGCTTGTCAACGTCCTTGATGAGTTCCAGTTCTATAGTCATGTCAGCCTGCCCTCTGGTGGTTGTAGGCGGCGTTTTGCCAGGTGCTGGTATGTGGGAAATCCTCACTGAAATTCTACCACAGCCGTTTTTTATAAGTCAACCCAACAAGCTCTCCGGCCCAAAAAGATTGTGGACGGAGTCCGTCCTTGGCCGGTATAATCTGTCGTTAATCCTTGCCCCTTGAACCTTGAGCCTACCCCCCCACCCCTTGTCTATCGCGGGGATAACCTTACGGCCTGCTGTCAAGCGATGAGCGGGAGGTTTCTGGAGGTGCTGGCCGCGGCCATCACCCGGCAGGGCTACGCCACGGTCGCCCTGCCGGGTGGCAGGACGCCGGTTTTTCTGTTTGCCGAACTGTGTCGGGCCAAGGTTAGCGGCATCTGGGAGAAGACGCATGTCTTCTTTGGCGACGAGCGTTGTCTGCCCCTCTGGCACCCGGACAGCAATTACGGCTTGGCGCAGAGGCATCTTTTATCCCAGTTGCCGGTGGCGGTGGGGCGGGTTTTGCCGATGCCGGGCGAGGTCAGGCCCCTGGCCGAGGCCGCCCGCCGTTACCAGACGGCCATGCGCGACGCCTTCGAGGCCCTGGCTGGACGTAGGTTGGCCCCGGACGAGTATCCGGCCTTTGATCTGATTTGCCTGGGCATGGGAGATGATGGCCATACTGCCTCTCTTTTCCCTGGCCATTCGGCCCTGGCAAGCACCGACTGGGTGGCGGCGGTGGCCTCAGACCAGGCCCGGCCCCCGGTTCCGCGGCTGACCCTTACCCTGCCGCTGCTCAACCGGGCCGGGACGGTTATGTTTCTGGTGAGCGGGGCGGCCAAGCTTAGGTTGGCGGAATTTTTGCTGTCTGGTCCGCCAGATGGCCGCTATCCTGCCTCCCTGGTGCGGCCTGCGGGGTGTCTGATCTGGTATCTGGCCCCTTGAACATCAGGTGGCCAGCCAAACGATATGGAAGAGAGACGTAAGAATATCCGCCTGTCCTTGGGCTTGAAGGCCAGGATTATCCTGGGCCAGAAGGTGGTGTTGCGCGGCCAGACCAGGAATATCAGCTTCGGCGGGGCCTTTATCGAGCTGGAGCGGGTGCCGATCTTGCGGATTGGCGATTACTTAAGTTTGGAGCTCTTGGGCCGCATCAAGTTCACCTGCGAGATCATTCATTACAACGAGGGTGGGATCGGGCTGCGCTTCGACTTCATCTTGATCCGCTACTACGAGCGATTCAAGGAGACGATGCTTTTAAACGCCCCGGACCGGGATCGGGTCATCAAGGAACTGGGCCGCTGGGGCCAATGACGGGTATGGAACCCAGCCCTCAGGTGCGGATCGACAAGTGGTTGTGGGCGGCCCGGTTCTTCAAGACCCGGAGCCTGGCCACCCAAGCGGTGGCCGGGGGCAAGGTGCACTTAAACGGCCAGCGGGTAAAGCCCGCCCACCCGGTGCGGCCGGACGACGAGCTGCGCATCCAGCGCGGCGGGCTGGAGATGACGGTGCGGGTGTTGGCCCTCTCCGAGCAGCGGCGGCCCGCGCCGGAGGCGGTGGCCCTCTACCAGGAGACCCCGGCCAGCCAGGAGGCCAGGGAACGGGGCCGGGAGGAGCGGCAGCTTTGGCGCAGTATCCACGACAACGCCCGCCCGGCGGGCCGGCCCTCCAAGCGTGACCGGCGCCTGATCCGCACCTTTGTCCGCAAGGGGCCAGAAGAGTGATGGCGTCGCAGTAGCTCGGACTTTTGCGACGCCATAAAAACTGATTTTCAACATCAAGGAGAAACGTAAAAGATGATCAAGCGTGCTATAATCAGTCTCACCGACAAGTCCGGGATTGAGGATTTTGCCAGTCAACTAAGCCGGTTGGGGGTCGAGATCCTGTCCACCGGCGGCACGGCCAAGAAGCTGCGCGAGCATGGGCTTGAGGTGCGGGACGTGGCCGACTTCACCGGCTTTCCCGAGATGCTGGACGGCCGGGTCAAGACCCTGCACCCCAAGGTGCACGGCGGCATCCTGGCCCAGCGTCACAACCCCGAGCACCAGCGGCAGATGGCGGCCCACGGGCTCTTGCCCATCGACCTGATCGCGGTCAACCTCTACGCCTTCGACAAGGCCACCGCCGATCCCGCCTGCACCCTGGCCCACGCCATCGAGAATATCGATATCGGCGGCCCCACCATGCTCAGGGCGGCGGCCAAGAACTACCGGGACGTGACGGTGATCGTCGATCCGGCGGATTACCCTCAGGTGCTGGCCGAGCTCAAGGCCAGCGGCGACACCACCTTGAAGACCAGGTTCTGCCTGGCCCGCAAGGTGTTTGATTTGACCAGCCGTTACGACACCGCCATTGCCAAGTGGTTGAACGCGGTGGACGCGGATAGCCACCCCGAGTTGGCGTGAGGCGCGGCTGGCTATGAAGATGGCGGTTTTGCTCTCCGGCTCGGGGCGCACCCTGGATAACTTTCACGACTGCCTGGCCAGCGGCGCCATGCCGGGGGTCATCGAGGTGGTGGTCTCCAATCGGGCCGGGGCCTTGGGCCTGGAGAAGGCCAGACGTTACGGCTATCCGGCCTTTCATGCCCCCGACAATCAGGCGATCAACGCCATCCTGGGCCGTTATCAGGTGGAGCTGGTGCTCCTGGCCGGATTCTTGAAGCTCTATCACCCGCCGCCGCATCTGGCGCAGCGGGTGCTGAACATCCATCCCTCCCTGATCCCGGCCTTTTGCGGGGACGGCTTTTACGGCATGCGGGTACACCGGGCGGTCCATGCCCGGGGGGTTAAGGTGAGCGGCTGCACGGTGCATTTTGCCAACGACGCCTACGACCAGGGGCCGATCGTGGTGCAGCGGTGCGTGGCCCTAGACGAGGCCGACACCCCGGACGACATCGCGGCCAAGGTGTTCGCCGCCGAATGCCAGGCCTATCCCGAGGCCATCAACCTGGTGCACGCCAAGGGCATCGATCATTTCTGGAAAGCGAGGTGTTAAGTTGACTACCATGAGCAGGCAGATCATGTCCGGGTCGGACATGCAGCGGTCCCTGGCCCGGATCGTCTTGCAGATCCTGGAGCAGAACAACGGGGTGGAGAACCTGGCGCTGGTGGGTATCCACACCGGCGGGGTGTTTCTGGCCGAGCGGATTAAAAATCTCATCGCCGAGCGCGAGGGGGTGGAGGTGCCGACCGGCACCCTGGACATAACCCTCTACCGCGACGACTGGAGCCTGGCGGCGCAGAACCCGATGGTCAAGAAGACCGATATCAAGTTTGCGGTGGAGGACTACACCATCGTCCTGGTGGACGACGTGCTGTTCACTGGCCGCACCATCCGGGCGGCGCTCGACGCGATCATGGACTTTGGCCGTCCGCGCTGCATCCAACTGGCGGTGCTGATCGATCGCAAGTGCGGCCGCGAGCTGCCGGTCCAGCCCAACTACGTGGGCTTGGAGGTGCTGGAGACCATCAACGAGCACGTCCACGTCACCTTGCGGGAGAAGGACGGCCACGAGGACGAGGTGCTGCTGGTCTGGCATACCGGTAAGATGTGATGGCTTTGCGGGGCGATTGGGCTCGTTTGGCATCCCGGATGTATGGCCCTCCTTGCTCGCCAAACTCACCCTGCGCCTTGCATGTCGGCCCTTTTGCTTAGCCATCGGCTACCTTTTTGCGAGATCATCAAGAATTGAGGTGAAGGCATGACAGAGACGGATATCACCTCCCGCGAGGATTTGGCGGTTATTCGTGAACGGGTCGAGCAGAAGCGGCGCGACTATATCAACTACGATTTCAGCCGCAAGAAGAACGACATCTTAAAGACCTTCTTCGACCTGGCCCAGGAGTTCGACTCGCTAGACGACCTCTACCGGATCTGCGTGGCGGTGCCGCTGGAGGCCTTTCGGGTGGAGAGCCGCCTCTATCTCCGGGGCGAGGACGGCGGGTTGGATCTGGTCTGCGACAGCGAGCGGGGGGTGCGCGAGCCTCCTGAGCCCTGCCTTGAGCATGTCTATCTAGCCGACGAGCCTTACGAGGCGGGAGGTTCTTACCTGGTGCCGGTGCAGACCAAGCCCCTGCGCACCAGCGTCACCCCGGAGTTTGCCGATACCCTGCAGGTCATCGGCATGTTCGAGGTCTACCCCCTGGTCAAGTTGACCAGTTCGGACAAGTTCTTCTTTACCAAGTACACCAACCGGATCGGCTACAACCTCCGCAAGCGATTGCTGGCCCAGCAGAACATCCGGCACCTGCAGTTCATCAACAACTTAGTCAGCGACATCGAGCACAACGTCATCGTCCCCAACATGTACTACAAGCACCTCTTCAAGCAGTTGAAGAAGAGGATCGACGACCTCTCCAGCCTGGCGGAGACGGTCGAGCGTTACGGGGCGGAAAAACAGGACTCCGAGATGTGCCGGCACATCGTGGGCCAGCTCGGCGAGATTCGCACCCGGCTGCTCGACTCCTACCAGGAGATCGACAAGCACCACTCCAATTTGAGCCTCTTCTTGGAGAGTTTGTTCCGGCGGGATCATTTCCAGGAGGGCCGCCTGGTGCTGCATCCCCAGGTCTGCAAGCTGGAGCGCGACATCATCCTGCCCCAGCTTGGCCACTACCAGAAGCGGATGGCGTCTCGGGGCATCACCATCGACAAGCCCAACGACATGGAGGGCGAGGAGGTTGAGATCCAGGTCGATTTTGGGCTCCTCTCCCAGGTTTACGCCAACCTGTTCTCCAACGTGCTAAAATACGCCGAGACCATCGTCGATCACCAGGGCCGGCTCCGGAAGGCGGTGGCCTATGGCCGGATGATCCTAAACGACTAC
>JAJXUT010000021.1 GCA_021782655.1 Deltaproteobacteria bacterium | reverse complement strand
GCAGCCAGCAGGTGCTCGACCGTCTGCCCAAGGCCGGGGCCTCCGACCTGCGTAAGAACCGCAGCACCTTGAACAACATCATCCTGACCACCACCGGCGCCGCCAAGGCCCTGCGGCTGGTCATTCCCGAGATGGCCAACATCGGCTTCATCGCCGAATCGGTGCGCATCCCCACCTCCACCGGCTCCCTGATTATCCTGGTAATAAATCTTCAGGATGACCTTAAGGATCCGATCAAGCGGGCCAAAATCAACTCCATCTACCGGGAGTACGCACTCCGCTCGCCTTACCTGGTTTATACCGACGAGCAGAACGTTTCCTCCGACATCATCGGCACCCCCTTCGCCGCCGCCATCATCGAGGGCACCGAAAACCACACCCGCACCGCTGCCATCAAGGTCAACCTGAAAAAACTGGGTGTCGGCTGCCTCAACGGCCAGCCCGACACCCTGGAGGTGCCGGTGACCCAGACGGTGATCTACGGCTGGTACGACAACGAGCTGGGCAGTTACACCAACATGCTGGCCGACCGCACCGTCTCCATCGCCGAGCAGATGGTCTAGGGGCCGTCCGGGATGCCGGGCGTCTCCTTGGCCATCCGCCCCGTGTCCGAGGCCGACCTCCCCGGCCTCTGGGCCATCGAAGAAACCCTGACCGGCCCCTGGACCAGGGGCCAGCTTGAGGAGGAGCTCTGTCTCCCCCGCGGTTGGGGCTGGCGGGCGGTGGGCGAGGACGGCCAGACCCAGGGCTACCTCTTTGGGCTCAGCGTCCTAGACGAGGCCGAGATTCGTAAACTGGCGGTGGCGGCCCGTCACCGGTGGCAGGGGGTTGCCACCCGGCTTCTTGCCTTCGTTTTCGCTCAACTCGCTTCCGATGGCGTCCGTCGTTGTTTCCTGGAATTGCGGGCCGCCAACGCCCCCGCCCTCTCCCTCTACCAAAAAAGTGGTTTTGTGATCGCGGGCCGACGCAAAAGCTACTATACCCGGCCCGTCGATGACGCTATCTTGCTAGAAAAACTGCTTATTGCCTCGCCGCCACTAGCCAATTTTTGATCGACGCCAGAAGGCAACTACGGCTGGCGCCTCACTTCCCCCCGGTCGATAACCAGGACGATCTCCTTGCCCAATTTCGCCACCGCTTGGCTCTGGGCGGTGACCAGGTCGCGGTAAAGCGGCCCGGCGGTGGGGACGGTAAATTCCGACTGGCGGGTGGCCACCAGGGTTTGGCCCTGAGTTAGACTCCAGCGGGCCTTTAAGGTCACCTGACCACCCAAGGCGCCGTCAAAGCGGATGACGGTCATGGTCAGCCGGTGGCTGGGTGAGAAATGCCCCTGCCAGGGGAAGACCAAGGCCGTGGTGCCGGGCGGCAGCCGGGACAGGATATCTTCGAGCAGGGTCTCGGCGAAGTCCTCGGATAGCGAGCCGCTCCAGCGGTGCAGATCGTCGTAGCGCAGGCGCTGGTCATCCATCCGCAGGGCCATCTGGGGGCGGGAAAGCGACTCCGGCAGGATGATGGGCCCGAGCCCCAGCGACAGGCCGGTGCCCTCGGACGGTTCGTGTCTCGTCTCCGAGGCCGGGGGCAGGGCGGTGAGGTTGTAGTAGGTGACGGGCCGGCTGGCCCCGCAGGCGGCCAGGCTGGTGGCCAGGAAAATGGCCGTAACGACGTGGAGTTTGGCGTAATGTTTCATGGCGAGGCCTCCTGGCCCTTGCCGTAGATGAGGGAGTCGGGGTGGCGTTCTAGGTAATCGGTCAGTCCCCGCAGGGAACGGCTGGTCATGGTCATCTCGTGTAGGGTCTGCTGTAGTTGGTAGTTGGTGGGCGAGTCGCTGCCCAGGGAATCCTCTAGGTCGTTTAGGGTAAGGGTTAGCTGTTCCAGGGCCTTGGTGAGGGCCGGGGCGGTCTGACGGTTTAAGTTTCTGGATAGGGCGTCGATCTCCCGCATGCTGATGCGGGCTTCCTTTAAGGTGTCGCCTAGCTCCTGGCTCATCTCCTTGACCGGTAGCTCGTCCATGGTCCGGCGGGCTGACTTAAGGGTCAGGTGCAGGTCTTGGCCCAGTTGCGCGAAGGGGATGGTCTCCAGCTTGCCGAGCAGGGAGTTCAAGGTGTCGGTGATCTGCTGCAACTCCGCCTGCTTGGTGGGCATAACGGGCAGGGAATCCTTGACGGCCAGAGAGGCGGACGGTTCCTTGGGATAGAAATCGAAGTCAATCAAGAGCTGGCCGGTGAGCAGGTTGCCGCTCTTTAGCACCGCCCGCAGACCGTGGCCGACAAATTTTTTCAGCAAAACTAGTCCGTTGCCGTGTGAAATGTCGGTATCCTTGCCGAAGAAACGCTCCGGGTCGATGGCCACCACCACCGGGGTGCGAAACTTGAGAGCGGCGCTCTCGAACTCCAGATCGATGCTGCTCACCACCCCGATCCTGATCCCGCGGAACTCCACCGGCGCCCCTACGGTCAGCCCCCGCACCGACTGATCGAAGTAAAGCAGCCAGGAATCGGTGTAGTGGTAATTTTCCTGGCTGATGGCGTCTTTTGAGGGGTAGAGGTCGAAGACCTGGTTTTCGGTTGCCTGGCCGCTGGGGGCGGCGTGGGGCGGCAGGTCGAAGGCGATGCCGCCGCTGACGATGGAGGCCAGGGACTCGGTGGCCAGCTTGACCCCGGTGGCGTCGAGGCTCAGGTTGATGCCGCTGGCGTTCCAGAAGCGGGTGTTGTTGTTTACCTGCTGGTCGTGGGGGGAGTTGACGAAGATGCGGATGTTGACCGACCGGCCGCTGGCGTCGAAGCCGTAGCCAACCACCTGGCCGACCTTGATCTGCCGGTAATAGACTGGAGAGTCGATGTCCAGGGAGCCCAGTCCCTCGGCCTTCAGGTTAAAGTATCTGCCCGGCGCGTCGGTGGTGACCGGGGGCACCTCCTCCAGACCCACGAAGTCTCGCCGCGATTCGCCTCCCCGTCCTGGGTCCATGGCGATGTAGGTGCCGGAGAACAGGGTGTCGAGCCCCGAGACCCGGCTGGCGGTGATTTTGGGCTGTACGATCCAAAATTTAGCCTTTTCGGTGAGATAAGGGGTGGCGACCTTGGACATACGGGCGGTGATCACCACCTCTCGCATGTCCTGGCTCAAGGTGATGGACTCCACCTGGCCGATCTCCACGTCCTTGTATTTGATCCTGGCCTTGCCAGCCTCGATCCCCGCCGCCTTCTTGAAGTGGATGGTGATTCGTTCCCCCTGATCCGACCAGGTCTTAAACAGCAGCCAACCGGCGATGGCGAGGGCGGTGAGCGGTACCAGCCAGACCAGGGACAATCCCTTGCTGACCCGGACCTGCGAGGTGGCAAGCCCTGGCTCGCCACCCCCAATCTGGTTATCCATTGTTTTTCCTCTCTTGATCCCAGATTAGACGTGGATCGAAGCTGCTGGCGGCGAACATGGTTAAAATCACCAGGGCGGCGAAGTAGGCGATGCCTGGCCCGGCCTTGATATTGGCCCAGACCCCCAACCGTACCAAGGCCACCAGGATGGAGACCACGTAAACGTCCACCATCGACCAGCGCCCGACGATCTCGGTGAGCCGGTAAAGCCGGGTGCGTTCCCGGGCCCCGGTACGCCAGCCGAAGCGCAGGGAGAGGAGGAGAAAGACCAGGATCATGAGCTTGGCAATCGGCACCAGTAGGCTGGCTATAAAGATAATTAGGGCAATATGCCAGGAGCCGGTCTGAAAGAAGTAGATCACTCCACTCATGATGGTGTCGGCATGCGGCGGACTGCCCAGGGCCTGGGTGATGGTTACCGGCAGCAGGTTGGCCGGCAGCCAGAGAATGGCCGAGGATAAGACCAGGGCCCAGCAGCGGGACAGGCTGTTGGGCTTGCGCGGGCTGACCCGGACGCCGCAACGCGGGCAGCAAGGACGGTTTGCCGCCGGTAGCAGCAGATGACAGACCGCACAGCTAATCAGCGGTGCGCCTGAGGTGACGGGCGGGTCGACCAGGCCGGGCGGGGTAAGTTTTTCCCAGATCAGGTGGCTGTCCAGGCTGACCAGGGCGGCGGCGAGCACGAAGATTAAGACGATCAGGGAGTACAGGGCCGGACCCGGCACCAGGCTCGCCATCTTGGCCAGCTTGATCATGGAAATCAGGATGGCCAGCATATAGACCTCCATCATCCCCCAGGGTTTGAGCCGCTGGGTTAGGGCGAAGACCTGGGCCGCCCAGGGCGGACGCAGACCCTTAAGCAGCGGCAGGAGCACGTAAAGCAGACCGAGCATGGAGAACAGGGGAACGACCAGACAGGTCAGGAGCACCACCAGTCCCAGGCCACCCATCCCCTGTCGGTAGAGGGTGACGATGCCGGTGGTGAGGGAGATTTGGTTGGAGACCCCTTGGGTCTGCATGGCCAGGAAGGGCAGGCTCACCGCCAGGGCATAGAGGATCACCCCGGCGAGCAACCAGCCCACGGTGCGGTTGATGCTGTTGAATTGGGTTCGGCGCAGGATTGCCCCGCAACGCGGGCACTGGGCGACCATCCCCATGGCCAGGGGCGGCATGGTCTGAATGAGGTCGCAGTCGTGGCAGGCGATGATTCGGGACATGGTGAGGGGAAGAGATCGGGAGGCGAAACGGAGCGGACATCTCAGCTCCCCCCAATGTAAAGCAATGGGCCGTCAAAGTCAAAAGGGATTACGCGAATTGCCGCCTCTGGTCGCCCTAATCAATCCACCTTGAAGAAGGCGTTGGCGTTGGCCCCACAGACCGGGCACTTGTCGGGGGCGTGGCCCTCGTGGGTATGGCCGCAGACCTTGCAGAGGTAGTAATCGCAGGGCTCCATGCCCTGGGGGTTGTCGATGGCCTTCTGGTACAGGGCGGCGTGGGTCTTCTCCACCTCGTTGGCGAAGGTGAAGGACTGGCGGGCCGCCTTGTGGCCCTCGGCCTCGGCGGTGCGGATCATTTCTGGATACATGGTAGTGAACTCGGCGGTCTCGCCGGCCAGGGCCGCCTTGAGGTTGGCCATGGTGTCGCCCACCGCCTTCAACGCCCTAAGATGGGCGTGGGCGTGGATGGTCTCGGCGGCGGCCGCGGCCCTAAACAGCCTGGCGGCCTGGGTCAGGCCTTCCTTGTCTGCCTGGGCGGCGAAGGCTAGATACTTGCGGTTGGCTTGCGACTCACCGGCAAAGGCGGCCCACAGGTTCTCTTCGGTCTTGCTCATCGCTTATTCCTCCTGTTGATCGGGTTGTTGATCACGGCCTTCCGCCTGCCATTATCTGTTTCCCCGGATTCTGGATTTTCGGCAGTCGCCGGATGGCCAGTTCGATTTTTTCCGCCGGAAGAGTCGTGTTTTTGCAGCTTGTCCTGAGCGAATGTTTAGTAGCTTGCCAGGTCGAGCAGCCTGTGGCCCGAGAAGTTGAAGGGGGCGGTTCAGGTGATCTCTGGGTGATTTTTCAGGCGGGGCGGACGTCAAGGGTGACGATGGTAAAAATAAACCATTGATTTCTAACAGAACAGCCAATAAATTAAAAGTAAAATCGGGTTGACCGTCCCCGTAGCTCCCGGTTGGCCAGGGGGAGGAGTCGGTCAGACTCTCACTTGCACTTGGGGGTGCGCGACATGCAAAATAGGCAGCTTGGTCGGATAATGCGAACCTTTAACGTCACCCGCATGCGGTCGTCATCGTCGCTTTGGCAGCCGCCGGTTGACATTTACGAATCCGATGCTGAACTTATTGTCTTCGTCGATGTGGCCGGCATCGCCCCGGAAAGGATCAAGCTCATGGCCGAGGCCGAGATGCTGACCATCACCGGGGAGCGCAAGTGCGAGATTACCGGGGTGACGCACGTCCATCGGCTGGAGATCGAATACGGTCAGTTCGCCTGCCGGATTCCGCTCCCCCTGCCCATCGACGTGGATCACACCCGTTCCGAGATCAAAAACGGCTTTCTAGTGGTGCGTCTGCCCATTTTCCGACGCCAGGGCTCGGTGGAGATTAACTTCAAGTAGAGGAAACCGCTTATGTCTTCTTTGGATGAGCAGCAAGAAGCGACGCCCGGTGCCAAGGAACCGATTGGGGCCGACCCCGAAAAACTCACCGTGCCCGAGGTGCTGTCGATCCTGCCCTTGCAGGGATTTGTCTTCTTTCCCGGCATGGGATTTCCCCTGCAAGTCTCCCATCAGGGATCAAAAGACCTGATCGACGACGCCCTGCTCAAGGAACGGCTGGTGGCCATGGTCTCCCATCGGCCGGTGAAGGACAAGAAGGGCGAGCCGGTGCCCGCCGATCACCTCTACACCATTGGCACCCTGGGGTATATCCACAAGATCCTGAAGGATAAGGAGGGGATCTACCAGGTGCTGATGAGCGCGGTGCGCAAGATCCGGGTGACGGAGGTCATTCAGGAGGCGCCTTACCACGTCGGCCGGGTGGAGTCTATCCCCATGCGGATGGAGGAGGGGCAGGAGTTGGAGGCCCTGGTGCTCAACCTGCGGGCCCAGTTCAAGAAGATGGCCGAGCTCTCCCAATTGCCGGAGGAGCTGACCATGACCATCATGTCCCTGCACAACCCCTTCCACGTGGCCTATCTGGCCGGCTCTCAGCTCAACCTGCCCCTGGAGGAGGAGCAAAAGTTTCTGGAACTCACCGAAATCAAGGAGCTTTTGAAGAAGGTCACCCTGGAGGTGAGCAAGAAGCTCGATACCTTAGAGGTGAGCCAGGAGATCCAGAAGAGCATCAAGGAGGACATCGACAAAAAGCAACGGGAGTTCTTCCTGCGCCAGCAGATTAAGGCCATCCGCAAGGAGTTGGGCGAGGGCGACGAAAACGTCGAGCAGGACGACCTGCGCAAAAGGGTCAAGAAGGCGGCCCTGCCCAAGGAGGCCAAGGCCACGGTGGAGAAGGAAATGGACCGGCTATCCCGCATCCCCTCCTCCTCGCCGGAGTACACGGTTTCCCGCACCTATATCGAGTGGATCCTCGACCTGCCCTGGAAAAAATCAACCATCGACTCGCTAGACCTGGCCCGGGCCCGCGAGATCCTCGACCACGACCACTACGGGCTGGAAAAGATCAAGAAGCGCATATTGGAGTTCCTGGCCGTCCGTTCCCTGAAGAAGGACATGCACGGCCCGATCCTGTGCTTCGTGGGGCCGCCGGGGGTGGGCAAGACCTCGCTGGGCCAGTCCATCGCCCGCACCCTAAACAAGAACTTCGTCCGCATCTCCCTGGGCGGGGTGCGGGACGAGGCCGAGATTAGGGGGCATCGCCGCACCTACATCGGCTCGCTGCCGGGTCGCATCATCCAGAGCTTAAAGAAGGCCGGCTCCAACAACCCGCTGTTTATGCTGGACGAGATCGACAAGCTGGGCAACGATTTCCGGGGCGATCCCTCCTCGGCCCTTCTCGAGGTGCTCGACCCGGAGCAGAACTTTTCCTTCGCCGACCACTACCTGGAGATCCCCTTCGACCTGTCCAAGGTGATGTTCATCACCACCGCCAACTACATCGAAAACATCCCTGGCCCCCTGCGCGACCGGATGGAGGTCATCGAATTGTCCAGCTACACCGAGGACGAGAAGCTGATGATCGCTAAAAGGCACCTGCTCGGCAAACAGCTCACCGCCCACGCCCTGTCCGCTGAGCAGGTGACCTTCCGCGACGCGGCCATCCGTATGGTTATCCGCTCCTACACCCGAGAGGCGGGGGTGCGGAACCTGGAGCGCCGTCTGGGCGCCATCTGCCGGGGAATCGCCCGGGATCGGGTAGCGGGGGCGATCAAGCGGCCCCTGGTGGTGACCGAGAAGACGGTGGTCAACTACCTGGGCCCCATCGAGTTCCTACCCGAGACCGCAGCCCGCAACTGGGGGCCGGGGCTGGCTACCGGACTGGCTTGGACGCCGGTGGGCGGGGTGCTGCTGTTCATCGAGGCCGCCAAGATGAAGGGCAAGGGGGGCTTGATCCTGACCGGCACCCTGGGCGAGGTGATGAAGGAATCGGCCACCGCCGCCCTGACCTATATCCGCTCCCACGCCAGCAGCCTGGGGATCGACGAGGAGCGTTTCGCGGGCGAGGACATCCACGTCCACGTCCCCGAGGGCGGCACCCCCAAGGACGGGCCCTCGGCGGGGGTGGCGATGGTGGTGGCCTTGACCTCGCTCCTGTCCGGCAAGGCGGTGCGCAAGGATGTGGCTATGACCGGCGAGATCACCCTGCGCGGCGACGTGCTGCCGGTGGGGGGGGTGAAGGAAAAGGTGCTGGCCGCAGTGCGGGCCGACATCCGGGAGGTGTTTCTGCCCCTGCGCAACGAAAAGGACCTGTTGGATATCCCGGCCCCGGTCAAGAAGGGGATGACCTTCCACTTCGTGCAGGAAATCGGCGAGGTGCTGGGGCGGGTGTTTATCGACCAATAGGGGGGGCTTGCGCCGCCGGCCTATGGAGATGGAGACCTGGGACTCTCAGAGCGCGCCTGGCAAGCAGGTTTTATTGTCGGTGGTCTGCCTGGTACTGGGCCTGGCCCTGATGACCGCCGCCCATCGTTCCGGCGTCATGGGGGGCAACGCCAGGGCCGGTTTCATGCTGGGGGCGCTGTTGGTGGCGATAGGTGGGTGGATGCTGCTTGCCAGCACCAGGCAGAATATCGTCATCGACCCCACGGCTCGCCGCATCAGCGTCGAGGACGAAAACTGTTTAGGCAAGAAATTAAGGGAGATACGCTTCGATGAGGTGGCCGAGGTGCAACTGGGCTACCTGGGCAAACGTTCAAACTTCGTCACCTACTACTACCTGACCCTTAAACTCCACAGCGGCGAGAACTACCCACTATTCTCCCCGGGACGTTTCTATCCGGGCAGCTCGGACAGGGCGACCGTCGCCGGCTGGCGGCGGCGGCTGGAAGGCTACCTCTGGCCATGAATCAGAGATCGGCGGCAAGGGGTTGTTGGGGTGGTGTTTTGTCTATCACTGCTAGCGAAGGGCCTCGGTCAGGTTGGCACCGGTGAGATCGGCGCCGCCTAGATCGGCGTGCCGCAGGTTGGCCCGGTAGAGGTTGGCGCCTCGCAGGTTGGCCCGGCGGAGGTTGGTGCCCTCCAGGTTGGCCTCGGCCAGGTTGGCGCCCTCCAGGTTGGCGCCCACCAGCACCTGGCCCGCCAACTGGGCATGGGCCAGGTTGCAGCCGGGACAGTTCTGGGCGTGCTGACGGATGATGAACTGCTCATCCTCCACCGCGTAGTGGCTTGCCGGCGCCGGCGTGGCAGGAGGGGACACGGCCTGCCGCGCCTCAGTAGTGCCGCTTGCCGTTTCTTGGCTACTATTCATGACGCCGCCGCTGGCTACCTCGCCGCCAGGACTGAGCACGCTCATGGTATAGACCATCATCCCCTTCTCGTTGAACATCTGGTAGTCGTTGTTGTTCTTGCGTGCCACCCGGTAGCAGATTACGTCACCCTCCCGCCACTTCTTAAAGCGCAGGCAGATTGAATCGCCCGCCACCCGCCACTCACCCTTGTCCTTCTCGTCGAGGTTGTTGGTTCCCGAGAGGTGTCCGTCAGGGGTGAATTCCACCGTCGCCTCCTGACCGTAGCCCTTCATGCGAAGCGAGCTGCCGCTGACCAGATTGGTCAGTTGCGAGGCGGAGAGCTTTTTTTCTCCCTTCTGAACAGCGTTTTTTAAGTCATGGCCAGCGCAACTGACCAGGAACAGGAGGAAACAGGGGAGAAGGAGGAACGATTTTTTTTTCATGGTGCGCCTTGATAAAGAATGATGATCTTGCAAAGTGTTATGCCGACGCCCCCGCCAGCAGATTTTGTCCCGCCAGTTGCCCGCAGGCGGCGGAGATGTCGGACCCTCGGCTATCCCGGATCACCACTGTGAATCCCGCCCGCGCCAGGAGTTGCTGAAAGGCCAGGACCGTGGAGGATGGCGGGCGGCGGTAGGGCAGGGCAGGGGATTCGTTGAACGGCAACAGGTTTATTTTGCAGGGGATTCCATGCAGTATTCTCACCAGCTTGCGGGCCGCGGCCAGGGAATCGTTCACCCCGGCGATCAGCAGGTACTCCATCATGATCCGCCGCCGTTTAGGCAGCGGGTACTGCCGGCAGGCGGCGAGCAGTCCGGCCAAGGGGTAGCTGGCATTGACCGGCATCAGCAGATTGCGGGTCTCATCGTCGGCGGCGTGCAGGGAGATGGCCAGATTGACGCTGCTAGCCCGGCCAAATTCGGCGAGCCTGGGCGTCAGTCCGCAGGTGGAGACGGTGATCTTGCGGTCAGAGAAGTTCAGGCCCAGGGGGTCGAGCAGGATGTCGAGGCTGGCGAGCAGGTTATCCAGATTGGCCAGCGGCTCGCCCATGCCCATGAAAACCAGGTTGTTCAACCTCCCCTGGCCGGCTGCGTGTAGCTCCTCCTGGACGAAGTGGATCTGATTTACGATCTCCGCCGGCCGAAGGTTACGGATAAAGCCCAGACCACCGGTGAGGCAGAAGCGGCAACCCATGGCGCAGCCCACCTGGGAGGAGACGCACAGGGTGTGGCGGCCCTGATCCGGGATCAGGACGCTTTCGATGACCTGGCCGTCATCGAGCCGGAAGGCGTATTTTACCGTTCCGTCCTGGGACTGTTCCTGGGCGGCAAGTTCAAGGCGGCTGATTCTCGCCACCTCTGGCAATCGTTCCCGGAAGGCTCGCGACAGGTCGCTCATCTGGACAAAATCCGTCACGAAGGGGCGGTAGAGCCAGGAAAAGATCTGCCGGGCCCGGAACTCAGGTTCGCCGAGGGCGCGGACAAAATCCGCGATCTCCGCCTGGCGGCAGCCCTTCAGGTCGAGAAGCGGCGGCGGGAAGCTTCCGGCCAGGGCCACCTCCTGGTTGGCAACGGCAGTGGTCATCATCCTTACAGGGAACGCAGATAGTCGGGCATCAGGGGGAGGCGTCCGGCCAGGGCCTGGTCGATCCGGGCCAGGGCCGCCTCTTTGTCCCTGGCCAGACGGCAGTCAAGGGGCAGGAAGTTCGAGGCGTGGTTGGCCTGGAACTGAGTCTTGTCCAAGGTCAGGTGCTGGAGCATGGTCTTTAATTCTCGAAGGATACCCTTCCGGTCTGGCAGGGCAAAACGACCCGCCCGCAGGTCGTGGTGCAGGGGGGTGCCAGGCACCGGCATGACGGTTAGGGCCGCGATCTGATTGGGGGCCATCTGGTTCAAGGCCTCGGCGGTGGCCAGGGCATGGCCTTGCGAACCCCGCACCCCGGCAAGGCCCAGAAGCACGGTAACCGACAGGAAGATGCCCGCCTGACGGGCCAAACGGCCAGCGGCGATCATCTGGGCGGCGGTGCTGCCCTTGGCCACGGCGGAGAGCACCGAGTCGTCACCGCTCTCCAGGCCAAGGTAGATTCGATCCAGGCCCAGGGACTTAAGCTCCTCAAGCTCGGCCAGGGTCTTGGCCCGCAGGCTCCTGCCGCTGCCGTACAGCCTAATTCGGCGCACCCAGGGGAGCTGTTTCCGTATCTTGATCAACAGCGGCGCCAACCGGTGTTGGGGGAGGATCAGGACATCGCCGTCCGCGAGAAAGATGCGGTTTAGATGCCGGAAATGCCGGGCGGCGTAATGCAGGTCGTCATCGACGGTCGCCTCGTCCTTCAGCTGGAAGCGCACCCCCTGATAAGCCCCGCAGAAGGTGCAGCGGTTGTGGGAACAGCCGACCGCAACCTGCATGATGATGCTCTCCGCCTCGCTGGGAGGCCGGATCACGGTGCCCTGGTAATCCAACCTTAGCCGTTCTGTCTGGCGAAATCAGCCATGAACTCCACCAGCCGCTCGACGCCCGCGAGGGGGAAGGCGTTGTAGATCGAGGCCCGGATGCCGCCCACCGAGCGGTGGCCCTTGAGCCCGTTTAGGTCGCGGGCCAAGGCCTCCTTGACGAACTTGGCCTCCAGTTCCGGGGTGGGCAGGTTGAAGGTGACGTTCATCTGGGAGCGGTATGGCCGCTGGGCATGGCCCCGGTAGAAGTCGGTGGCGTCGATGGCCTGGTAGACCAGTTCCGCCTTCTTGTGGTTCAGTTGGGCGATGGCCTCCACCCCGCCTTGGGCCTTGAGCCACCTCAGCACCAGGCCGGTGACGTAGATGGCGAAGCAGGGCGGGGTGTTGAACATCGAGCCCTTGTCGGCGTGGGTTTTGTAGCGGAACATGGTGGGCACGGTGGCCGGGGTGCGACCAAGGAGATCGTCGCGGACGATGACCACGGTGCAGCCAGCGGGCCCCATGTTCTTCTGGACGCCGGCGAAGATCAGGCCGAAGTCCGCGACCTTGACCGGCCGGGAGAGGATGTCCGAGCTCATGTCGCAGACCTTGACGGTCTTGGTCTTGGGGAACTCCTTGAATTGGGTGCCGAAGATGGTGTTGTTGGAGACGAAGTACAGGTATTCGGTGCGGTCGGCGGAGGAGAAATCGAGATCGTCGGGAAGATGGTCGAACTTGGTGGGCTCGCTGTCAAAGGGCACCTCGACGGTGCCGAACAGCCTCGCCTCCTTGATGGCGTTCTTGGACCAGGTGCCGGTGTTTAAGTAGGTGGCGGTCTGGCCGGGGGCCAGGAAATTCATGGGTACCATGGCGAACTGGGTGGAGGCCCCGCCCTGGAGGAACAGCACCTTGTAGTTGTCCGGGATGCCCATCAGTTCGCGCAGCAGACGCTCGGCCTCCTCGGTCACGGCGATGAACTCCTTGCTGCGGTGGCTCATCTCGATGAGGCCGATGCCGGTGTCGTGGTAGTTGACGATGTCTTTGGCCGCCTGCCGCAAGACCTCCGGGGGCAGGGTGGCAGGGCCTGGGCTGAAGTTGAAAATTCTCTCTGGCATTTATGTTCTCCTGTTATCTATTGGTAAACCCGTGATTATTTCCATCTGTAGCCTGTCGATTACCAAAGTCTTCGATGACAACCGGCGACAAGTTTGTCATAATACCCCAAAGCGCGGAAACTTTCACAACTGTTTGCGCGTCAACCGTTTTTTTGCCCCTCCCGGATGCCGGGAACGCCCACGAGAGCCCAGCGGCCATGCCTAGACCAGACCATCCCGGCCAACCCCTGCTTTTTCTGCTTGGTCCCACCGCTGTCGGCAAGACCGACCTCGCCCTGGCCCTGGCCGAGGAGTTTGGCTGCGAGATCGTGGGGGTGGATTCGATGCAGATTTACCGGCACCTGGATATCGGCACCGCCAAGCCTTCCTTGGTGGAACGGGGTCGGGTGCCGCATCATCTAATCGATTACATATGGCCGGACGAGGAGTTCAGCGCCGCCCGCTTCGTCGCCGATTGCCAGACGGCCATCGGTCAGATTCGCGCCCGGGGCCGCGTTCCCTTGCTCGCCGGTGGCACGGGCCTGTATTTCAAGTCCCTGGAACAAGGGTTGTTCACCATGATCGAGATCCCTCCGTTGGTGCGTCAGGGGCTACGGGAAGAGCTCGCGGCGCGGGGCAGGGAGGAGTTGCATCGGGAACTGGCGGCCCAGGACCAAGAATCAGCCGCCCGCATCCACGTCAACGACACCCACCGTTTGCTGCGGGCGCTGGAGATCATCAGGGCCACCGGCCAGAGCTGGTCTCGACTGCTCGCCGCCCATCAAGCGGAAAAACTTAGGCGGGGAGGGGAACGGATCCTGAAAATTGGACTCCGTCGGGAGCGGGGCGAACTTTATCGGCGCATCGAGACCAGGGTGGAAGGGATGTTGAAGGCCGGGCTTCTGACAGAGGTGGAGAATCTTCTGCAAATGGGTTATACAGACAAGTTGCGTCCCATGCAGTCCCTGGGATACCGCCACATGCTGGCCTTTCTGGCCGGTGAGCTTGACTGGCGGGAAACTGGGGAGACCTTGGCCCGCGACACCCGCCGTTATGCCAAACGCCAGCTCACCTGGTTCGGGGCGGAGACCGAGATTTGCTGGTTCCACCCCCGGCAGGAGGCGGAAATCAAGGCGCTCGCCGCCGCCTTTCTCAACCAGGGGTCATGAACGGTTAGACCCCTAAAAAAGCAAAGATCAACTCGGAAGTTGATCAAACTAGTCTTGGAAATTGCCTCAACCAACATCATGTCAACTATCAACTATATTAAATATCAACTTGTTTTTTCGTATTTGTGAAGCGCAGGAATCCAAATTCGTTCACGCCCAAGACCTGGTCGCTCGCCCCGGCGGATGAGCGGGAAATCTCGCAATTAAAGGCCCGGCTGAACATCTCTCACCCCCTGGCCAGATTGCTGGTGCAACGCGGTCTGCGGCAGCCGAAAGAGGCGCGTGATTTTTTGCATCCCAGCCTCCAGTCCTTGCCCTCGCCCTTTTTGATGAAGGGGATGCAAGAGGCGGTGGAGCTTATCCACCAGGCCCTACGGGAGAAAAAACCGATCGTGATCTTCGGCGATTACGACGCCGATGGGGTCACCGCCACCGCCGTTTTGGCGAGATTTTTCCGGGAGGGGCTGGGGGTTGACTGTTATCCCTGCCACCCCAACCGCTTCCATAACGGTTACGGGATCAAGGCCGAGCTGGTGGAGGCCGCCAGTCCCGGCGGGGCGGGACTGGTGATCAGCGTCGATTGCGGGATCTCCGATAACGCCGAGGTCAGCCGTCTAAAAGCCAAGGGCTGGCGGGTGATCGTTACCGACCACCATCAACCGCCCGCCAAGTTACCTGAGGCCCACGCCATAATCAATCCCTGGCAGGAGGGGTGCGGCTTTTCCGACAAGGATTTGGCCGGGGTGGGGGTGGCCTTTTATCTGGCCATGGGTCTGCGCACCCACTTGAACGGCCTGGGCCGCTGGCCGGATGGGCCGCCGCCCAACCTCAAGCAACTCCTTGATCTAGTGGCGGTAGGCACCATCTCTGACATGGTGCCACTTCTGGGCGCTAACCGCATCTTGGCCAAGGCCGGCCTGGAGGTGTTGGGAAATTCTGCCAACCGTGGCCTGGCGGAACTGCTCGATCTCTGTAACACCAATGGCTCTCGCGGCGGCCCTCCCAATCACGACACCATCGCCTTTCACCTCGGCCCCCGGCTCAACGCCGCCGGCAGGATGGGCGAGGCCCGTCTGGCCTCGGACCTGTTGACGACCAACGATCGGGTGATTGCCCGCCAGCTTGCCGAACTCATTGAGCACGAAAATCAGACCCGCCGGGAGTTGTCCGACCGACTGCTCAAGGAGGCCATTGAGCGGGTGGAGGCCCAGGGCGAGGCGGGCCGCCAGTCGCCCTGCCTGATAGTCTATGGCCGGGACTGGCATCTGGGACTGCTAGGCATCATCTCCTCCCGGTTGGTTGACCTTTACGGTAAACCGAGCCTGGCCTTCGCCGGTCAGGGCACCTTAAAGGGTTCGGCCCGCTCGGTGCCAGGGATCAACATCCACGAGGTGATTTTGGCCTGTGCGGCCCAGGTTCTCGAATTCGGCGGCCACAGCAGCGCGGCGGGGCTGTCGCTCAAGGAGGAGAACCTGCCCGCCTTTATCAACCTGGCCCAGGCGGAGGTCTTTGCCCAGTCCCAAGGTCGGCCCCTTTATCCCGATTTGTCGGTGGATTATGTTATTACCAACGACTGCGATTTTGCCGATATCGAGTCCGCTTGTCTTCTGCTTAGGCCATTCGGTCAGGCCAATCCCGAGCCGGTCTTTACCACTGACCATCCGTGCCGGTTGAGAAATGTCCAGGTTATTGGTAAGGAGAGAAACCATCTGCGTTTTTCTATGCAGATGGCGGGGCGCTGGATCGAGGGGATCGGTTTCGGCTTCGGCCCCTTGGAGGCGAAGGCAAGCCACGGCGAGCTAATCCTGCCGCTGGCCTTTAGTCTAAAGGAAAATCACTTCAACGGCCAAGTCAAGCCCCAGGTGGTACTATATGATATTTTACAGGCGAAATAGGGAGCAACTGCCCGAGTTGACGAATTTATACAAAATTAAACATAATATATATTATGCGACATTGACTTAAAAGGATTATCTCCCCATGGATCACCACATATATCAGGAACCATTGGTCAGCCGCTACACCAGCCTGGAGATGCAGCGGCTCTTCTCCGAACAGACAAAATTTACCACCTGGCGTCGCTGCTGGCTGGCCCTGGCCGAGGCCCAGCACGAGCTGGGGCTTAACCTGGTCACCCCCCCCATGCTTGCAGAGATGCGGGCCAACCTCGACAATATCGACTTCGAGACGGCGGCCAAGAAAGAAAAGGAGATCCGCCATGATGTCATGGCCCACGTCTATGCCTTCGGCCAGCAGTGCCCCTTGGCCGAGCCGATCATCCATCTGGGTGCCACCTCGCAGTTCGTGGGCTGCAACACCGATCTTATCATCCAACGCCAGGCCTGGCGGCTGATCAAGTCTTCCCTGCTCACCGTCATCCGCAATTTGAGCGAGTTCTGCCTGAGGCATAAGGATCTCGCCACCCTGGGCTACACCCATTATCAACCGGCCCAGCCGACTACGGTCGGAAAACGCAACACCTTGTATATTCAAGATTTGTTGATGGACTTGGACTATATCGAACACCTGGAGCCCCAGATAAAGGCCCGGGGGGCCAAGGGCACGGTCGGCACCCAGGCAAGCTTCATGGAGCTATTCAAAAACGACCACGAAAAAGTTAAGCAACTAGATAAATTAGTAGCTGTTAAACTTGGATTTGACGACATTTTTGATGTCACAGGTCAAACATATACCCGCAAGTTGGATCTGAAGACCGCCGAGACCTTGGCGGGCATCGGGGCCTCGGCCCACAAGTTCGCGGTTGACTTGCGCCTGCTCTCCAACCTCAAGGTGCAGGAGGAGCCCTTCGCCAAGAATCAGGTGGGCAGTTCGGCCATGGCCTACAAACGTAATCCCATGCGCTGTGAACGGATGACTGGCCTGGCCCGCAAGCTCATGGGCCTGCCCGTTGACTTCGCCGCCACCTACGCCAACCAGTGGTTCGAGCGCACCCTGGACGACTCAGCCATCCGCCGCATGGACATCCCCCAGGCCTTCCTGCTCACCGACGCTATCTTGAGATTATTTATTAACATTACCGATGGAATGGTTGTTTATCCAAAGCAAATAGCTCGGCACCTCTCGCAGGAGCTACCCTTCATGTCTACGGAAAAGATCCTGATGGCAGCGGTGGAGCGGGGCAAGAGCCGTCAGGAGATGCACGAGGTGATCAAGGTTCACTCGGTGGCTGCTGGGCGGGCGGTCAAGGAGGAGGGCAAGGACAACGACCTGCTCGTCCGTCTGGCCGCCGACGAGCGGCTGCCTTTTTCTCTGCCTGAACTGCTGGAACTGGTGGGCGACGCGGGTCAGTTCACCGGCCGGGCCGGGGCTCAGACCGAGGAATACCTCACCCAGGTGGTCGCCCCCAGGCTGGCCCGCTATCAAGATTTGCCCGCCGCCCGTCGGGCCGAGTTGCAGGTGTGATGGCCAGCGTCTCCTCCCCTGCCCCGCTCTCTACCCTGGCCGTGCGGGTGCCTAGGCAACGAATAGGGTTTTTGCGTTTTATCCTGGAAGGTTACGACAACCTGGCCCTGATGACCACCGTCGATCCCCAGCGAGGCTGGGTGTTAATCCATTACCCACCCACCTTTCATGACGACTTAACCGCCATCCTGGAGGGGATGGAGTTGATTGCCCCCTCAACCCATGAGCACTAGGCCTTCCTTCCACATTGAGACCTTCGGTTGCCAGATGAACGAACGCGACTCGGAGATCATGGCCCAGTTGCTCTCCGAGGACGCCCGGCCCTGTCTGGAGATGAACGAAGCCAACATCGTGCTGGTCAACACTTGTAGTATCCGGGAAAAGGCGGCACATAAGGCCATCTCCCTTCTCGGTCAGTTGCGGGCCGAGAAACGTCAACGCAGTCGCAACCTGATCATCGGGGTGGTCGGCTGTCTGGCCCAGCAGGAGGGACAGGCCCTGCTCCGCCGCCTGCCCCATGTAAGCCTGGTGATCGGCCCCCAGAATATCTATCAGTTGCCCGCCCTGCTCGCCGAGGCCGCTCGGGGACGGCGGCTGGTGGCCGTCGATCAGTCATCGTCCTTTGTTATCCCCCCCCTGGCTCCCCAACCAGGGAGCGGCCCGTCGCATAAGCGTTTTATCACCATCATGCAGGGCTGCGACAACTTCTGCACCTACTGCGTGGTGCCCTACACCCGGGGCCGGGAGATCAGCCGCGACTTCGATCAGGTAGTGACCGAGGCCAGGACGCTCGTGGAGCAGGGGGTAAAGGAGCTCACCCTCCTGGGCCAGAACGTCAACTCTTACGGGCGCAAGACCAAGGAGGCGGAAAGGCGCACCTTCGCCGAGTTGCTCCGAGCGGTGGCGGGACTGCCCGGACTTGAGCGTCTGCGTTTCACCACCTCCAATCCCCAGGACCTGACCGCCGAGTTGCTCCTGGCCTTCGCCGAACTGCCGGTGCTCTGCCCGCACTTCCATCTGCCGGTACAGTCCGGCTCCAACCGGGTGCTGGCCCGGATGAACCGCAGATACACCCGGGAGCGATATTTGGAACTGATTGCCGAGTTGCGGGGCCACCGGCCCGGCATCGCCATCACCACTGACCTCATCGTGGGCTTCCCTGGCGAGACGGAGGCGGACTTCGACCTTACCTGCCAGTTGGTTACGGAGGTGCGTTACCACGGGGCCTTCTCCTTCAAGTATTCCGACCGCCCCCAGGCCAAGGCCGCCGGATTTGCGGACAAGGTGGCGGAGGAGGTAAAGTCTCGGCGGCTTTCAATCCTGCAGGGGCTGATCGACCGGATGGCTTGGGAGCGCAACCAGGAATTTTTGGGCCGTACCGAGCGGGTGATGGTCGAGGGCGCCTCGTCCGGCGGTCAGGCCGGGCAGTGGCAAGGCCGGACAGGCTCCAGCCACCTGGTGCATTTCGTCGCACCCGTTACCCTGGCCGCCGGCGATCTGCTCGATATCCGCATCACCGGGGCCGGTCAGCATTCACTAAGGGGGGAACTTCCATGATTGATCTACACACCCACAGCCTGTTTAGTGACGGGGAACTGGTGCCGGCCGAGCATCTGCGCCGGGTCGAGGTCTTAGGTTACCAGGCGGTGGCCATCACCGACCACGCCGACTCCTCGAATCTTGACTTCATCGTGCCCCGCCTGGTTAGGGCCGCCGTCGATTTGAACCGCCACTCCCGCACCCGGCTCATCCCTGGCATCGAACTCACCCACGTGCCGCCCGGGATGTTCGCCGAGTTGACCATCGCCGCCCGCCGGCTGGGGGCGATGGTGGTGGTGGGGCATGGCGAGACGGTGGTCGAGCCGGTGGCGCCGGGCACCAACCGGGCCGCCCTCGAGGCGGGGGTGGATATCCTGGCCCACCCCGGTTTCATAAGCGAGGAGGAGGTCAGGATCGCCGTTGACAGAGGGGTGCTCCTTGAGCTGTCGGGCCGCAAGGGCCACTCGCTGACCAACGGTCACGTGGCGCGGCTGGCGATCAAGGGGGGGGCGAAACTTGCGGTCAACGCCGACGCCCACGGCCCCGGCGACTTTTTGACCCCGGAACGGGCCCGGGTGGTGGCCTTGGGCGCCGGGCTGTCCGAGGACGATTACGCCGCCATCCGCCGCCACATGGCGGAACTGGTGGCGAGCAAACTTGATGATCTCGCCAAAAGGTAGCCGATGGCTAAGCAGAACGCAGTAGATCGGCCTTTTGGCGACGCCATCAAACTTTAAGCCGCTCCCTGGCCGCAAGCGATGCCATTCTTTCCTCACCTTAGGTTCCCACTGGCGGATGACGCCACCCCTTACCAGCTTCTAAGCCGCGACCAGGTAACGGTGTCCGCGGCTGCGGGATGCCGGCTGCTCATGGTCGAACCCGAGGGCCTGCGCTTACTGGCTAGGGAGGCCATGCGCCAGTTGGCCTTTTTCTTGCGGCCCGGCCATCTGGCGCAATTGGTCGCCATCCTCGACGACCCGGCGGCCACGGACAACGACCGATACGTGGCCGCCGCCCTGCTCGAAAACGCCTCGGTTGCCGCCCGGCAGGTGCTGCCTCTCTGCCAGGACACCGGCACCGCCATCGTTCTGGCCCATAAGGGTGAGCAGGTGTGGACGCGGGCCAACGACGCCGAATATCTCTCGCACGGCATCTTTGACGCCTACATCAACGAGAATCTGCGCTACTCGCAGATGGCCGCCCTTTCCATGTTCGAGGAGGTCAACACCGGCTGCAACCTGCCGGCCGTAATCGAAATCGCCGCCTGCCCCGGCGACGAGTATCACTTCCTGTTTATGGCCAAGGGCGGCGGCTCGGCCAACAAGACCTTCCTGTTTCAGGAGACTAAATCGCTGCTCAACGAGAAAAAACTGCTTGCCTTCTGCGAGGAGAAGCTCCCCCTTCTGGGCACCGCCGCCTGCCCCCCCTATCACCTGGCCCTGGTGATCGGGGGCCTGTCGGCGGAGGAGACACTAAAGACGGTGAAGCTGGCCAGCGCCGGCTATTACGACGGACTGCCCACCTCGGGCGACCGCGCGGGCCGGGCCTTCCGCGACCCCGAATGGGAGGGCCGCCTGCTGGAAATAGCCCAGGCGACCGGGCTTGGGGCCCAGTTCGGGGGCCGGCACCTGGCCCTTGACGCCCGGGTCATCCGCCTGCCCCGGCACGCCGCCTCCTGCCCGGTGGGCCTGGGGGTGAGTTGCAGCGCCCACCGCAACCTAAAGGCCAAGATCACCGCGGACGGCATCTTCATGGAATCGCTAGCCATAAGCCCGCCCGTCTGTCCGTCCCCCTTGCGGGTGCTCGGCAAGTCGCCGGTGCTCATCGACTTAAACCGGCCCATGCCCGAGATACTCCGTCAGCTCGCCGCCTGTCCGGTGGGGGCACTGGTTCACCTAAACGGCCCCCTGGTGGTGGCCCGTGACCTGGCCCACGCCCGCATCCAAGCCAGGGTCGAGGCCGGCCAGGCCTTGCCCGACTATCTCAAGCGTCATCCGGTGTACTACGCCGGCCCGGCCAAGACGCCCCCGGGCCTGGTCTCGGGCAGTTTCGGGCCCACCACCGCCGGCCGCATGGACAGCTACGTCGAGTCCTTCCAGGCCCAAGGCGGCTCGCTGGTCATGCTGGCCAAGGGCAACCGTTCCCCGCAGGTGACTCAATCCTGCCACCGGCACGGGGGCTTCTACCTGGGCACCATCGGCGGCCCGGCGGCGGCCCTGGCCGCCAACCACATCACCGCCGTCGAGGTCATCGACTTTCCCGAATTGGGCATGGAGGCGGTGCGCCGCATCCAGGTGCGCGACTTTCCGGCCTTCGTGGTCTGCGACCATCAGGGCCACGAGCTGTTTGATCTGATCAGGCAACGGGCCGCCGATGGCTGAACCAGAGGCGGGACAGGGCCGGCAGATGGAAGGCCGGGCAAGGCCCGTCCGCCTCCCGTTCGCCTCGACGGTCGTTAGCCAGGCCCTGATGGCGGCAAGCGGGGCCGGACTGACCATGTTCGTGCTTTTGCACCTCTTGGGTAACGCCGCCGCCTATCTGGGCCGGGCCGCCTTTTTGGCCTACGCCCGCCATCTGCATGGCCTGGGGCCCCTGCTCCAGGCCATGGAGTTGTGCCTGCTGCTGTTGGCGGCCACCCATGTCGTCACCGGGACCATGCTTACCCTGCACAACCTGCAAAGCCGGCCCCTGCCCTACCGCGTGAAGGCCATCCGGGCCGCCAGCCTCTCCTCCCGCCTGATGCCCATCTCCGGCCCCCTCATCCTACTATTCCTGGCGGCGCATGTTCCGGTCTTCCGCCGTCCGGCAGGCCCCAGCCCCGAGCTTATCCTCCAGCTTTTTTCCCATCCGGGCACGGTGGCCTTCTACCTCCTGGGGCTTGCCGCCCTGACCTCGCATCTGAGCCACGGGCTGTGGAGCCTGTTTCAGACCCTGGGGCTCCACAGCCCCCGCCACGACCAGGCCCTGCGCCGGATAGCGGCGATCGTCAGTTTAGCCATCGGCATGGGCTTGGCGCTGATTCCGCTCTCCGTCCTCCTTTGGCCAGGTTTTTTGCGCTGACCGCCATGACCACCATGCCCAACGCCGGCCTCCCCAACGCCCCCCTGCCCGAGATCTGGGCCCGGTTTCAGGAGACCAGCCCCCTGCTCTCCCCGGCCAACCGGGCCAAGCGCACCATCCTGGTGGTGGGCACCGGCCTGGCCGGAAGTTCCGCCGCCGCCACCCTGGCGGAACAGGGCTACCGGGTCAAGGTGTTCTGTCTGCAAGATAGCCCTCGCCGGGCCCATAGCGTCGCGGCCCAGGGTGGGATTAACGCCGCCAAGAACTACAAAAACGACGGGGACTCGGTCTTCAGGCTCTTCCATGATACCATCAAGGGCGGCGACTTCCGGGCCCGGGAGGCCAACGTCTATCGTCTGGCCCAGCTCAGCAACGCCATTATCGACCACTGCGTGGCCCAGGGAATTCCTTTTACCAGGGAATACGGAGGCTACCTGGCCAATCGTTCCTTCGGCGGGGCCCAGGTGTCCCGCACCTTCTACACCAAGGGCCAGACCGGCCAGCAACTGCTCCTGGGTTCCTACGGGGCGCTGCTGCGCCAGACGGCGGGCGGACGGCTCTCCCTCCACCCCCGGACGGAGATGCTGGACCTGGTGGTGGTGGATAACCGGGTCCGGGGTATCGTGGTCAGGCACCTGCTGAGCGGCCAAGTCGAGGCCCATGCCGGGGACGCGGTGGTGCTGGCCACCGGCGGCTATGCCAACCTCTACTGCCTGTCCACCAACGCCCGGTCGGGCAACGTCACCGCCCTCTGGCGGGCCTACCGCCGGGGGGCCTGGTTCGCCAACCCCTGTTTCGTCCAGATTCACCCCACCTGTCTCCCGGCTCAGGGCAGCCAGCAGTCTAAACTCACCCTGATGAGCGAGAGCCTGCGCAACGACGGCCGGGTCTGGGTGCCCAAGGCGGCGGGCGATCGGCGGCGGGCGCCAGACATCCCGGAAGACGCACGCGACTACTTCCTGGAGGCGCGCTATCCCGCCTTCGGCAACCTGGTGCCCAGGGACGTGGCCTCCCGTCAGATCAAGGAGCAGTGCGACCTAGGCCTAGGGATAGACGGCGGCCGGACGGTCTATCTCGACCTTGAAGACGCCATCCGCGCCCAGGGCCTGACGGCGATCCGCCGCAAGTACGGCAACTTGCTCGACATGTACCAGCGGCTGACCGGCGACGACCCGGCGAACGAGCCGATGCGCATCTATCCGGCGGCGCATTACAGCATGGGCGGCCTGTGGGTGGATTACTCCCTGATGAGCAACCTCTCCGGGCTGTTCGTGCTGGGCGAGGCCAACTTTTCGGATCACGGCGCCAACCGCCTGGGGGCGAGCGCCCTGATGCAGGGCCTGGCGGACGGCTACTTTATCCTCCCCAACACCCTCGGCCCCTACCTGGCGCAGGCGGGGCCGAATCCGATCGACGCCCGCCACGACTCCTTCCGGTCGAGCCAGGAGGAGGTTAACGCCCAGCTCGGGCGGCTGCTTAGGATCAGGGGCTCGCGCACCGCCGCCGACCTGCATCGGGAGCTGGGCCTCATGCTTTGGGATCACTGCGGCATCGTCAGGAGCGAGGCGGGATTGCGCGCCGCCCTGGCCAAGCTCCCTCGGCTGCGGGAGGAATTCTGGGGCAACCTGATGGTGCCGGGCGTGGGCGTCGATCTCAACCAGGCGCTGGAGCTGGCCGGGCGGGTGGCGGATTTTCTTGAGTGCGGGGAGCTGGTAGTGCAGGACGCCCTGCATCGCCGGGAGTCCTGCGGCTGTCATCTGCGGGAGGAGAGTCGCACCGAGGATCACGAGCCCCGGCGGCGCGATGAGGGGTACGCCTACGTGGCGGCCTGGGAATACCGGGGCCAGGGCCAAGCCCCAGGCCTGCACCGGGAGCCGCTCGCCTTCACCCTGGTCACCCCTGGGCAACGGAGCTACCGTTGATGGAGAAGCTCATCCACCTGACCCTGCGGGTCTGGCGTCAATCCGGCCCCGATCGACCGGGCCGCTTTCACGACTATCAAAGCGGCCCGGTCGCCACCAGCCTTTCCCTGCTCGAACTGCTCGACCTGGTCAACGAACGGCTGACCCTAAACGGCGAGGAGCCCATCGCCTTTGACCACGACTGTCGGGAAGGTACCTGCGGCGCCTGCGGGGCGATGGTGGACGGCCTGGCCCACGGCCCCAAGGCGGAGACCACCCTCTGTCAGCTCCACCTGCGCGATCTTGCCGACGGCGGGCTGGTGGTCATCGAACCCTTCCGGGCCTGGGCCTTTCCCTTAATCAAGGACCTGGTGGTGGATCGCAGCGCCTTGGACCGGATCATGGCCGCCGGCGGCTACGTCTCGGTGGACACCGGCGGCGCCCCGGAGGCCAACGTTATCCCCATCCCGCAGCCCGACGCCGATCAGGCCCTGGCGGCGGCAAGCTGCATCGGCTGCGGGGCCTGCGTGGCCAGTTGCCCCCACGCCTCGGCCATGCTCTTCGTGGGCGGCAAGGTCAGCCAACTGGCCTGTTTGCCCCAGGGACAGCCGGAGCGGGCCCGTCGGGTCTTGGCCATGGTTGCGGCCGCCGACCGGGAGGGCTTCGGGGCCTGCGGCAACCACCGGGAGTGCGAGGCCGCCTGCCCCAAACGCCTCTCCCTCCGTCATCTGGCCCGGATGAACCGGGAGTACCTGTCGGCCCGGTAAACCCTCACCGCCAGGCCTTGGCCCGTCGGGGCCTAAACAAGGCGATGAGGAGATGATATTTAAGGTTTTCGGCCCTGGCCCTTTCAGGTTATAGTTACCAATTCGTCCCCCTCCACCAAGAAACCCAGGCGCCCATGCCGAATGCCCACTCCATAGCCCCACCCGCTCGGCCCCGCCAGGGACTGCCTCGTCTCGACCAGGTGGTGCTGGAGTTGTGCTCGATCATCTATGAGCCGGTGGAGGTCTCTACCCTAATCCGTTGTCTCTACCGGAGCGGAATCGATTTTGGGGTCAACCGTCCCGACCTGGCCCGCGAGATCCAGCCCTGTCTGGAACGGCTGCAAAGCGACGGCCTGCTCAACTCCCGGCTCGAGTGCGACCGCGCTCTCGTCGAGACCATCAGCCGCCGGGCGGTGGCCGGACGGCGTTTTAAACCCCTGGCCTCGGCGGTGCTGGCCGAGCTGCCCGCCCCCACCGAGGCCATCCTGGCCAACAAGGTTACTCACCCCCGGGCGGTGCGCAACCTGCGCATCGCCATCCACACCGCTGACCTGGAGAAATTTCATCAATTTCTGATTAGTTATGAACGGGTATTGGGCAGCGGGCCGCATCCCATCATCGACATCTGCAACCAGCCCTTTGATCCGCAATGGTTCGCCACCCTGCCCGATCATATCCAGTTCCTGGCCCTGCACGAGATACTAAAAGCCAGCCTCCGCGAGCTTGCCCCCATCGGCGGGCACCTGGACTATCTGGAGCACGGCCCGCCCGCCGCCAGCGGCCCGCCGCCCATCCAGCGGCACGACTCCTTTCTCTACCTGTTGATCTCCGGGCGGCTGCTGCAAGGCGAGCTCGAACCGGCCAAACGCCTGATAGACGCGCATCAGGACCGGCTGGCCACCTACGGGTTCAAGGGCTGGTGGCACGGCATCCGGGGGGATTACCGGCAGGCGGTGGCCGCCTTCGAGGACGATCTGGCCAAGCTAAGGACCTTAAACCTTAACGAACAGGCCTTCTTCACCGGCTTTGAGGGCCTGGTCTGCCTGGTCTGTCTGCTCAACACCGGCCAGGGTTACGACCGTCTGGGACGAATCCTCTCTGGCATCCGGGCCTTGCAGGCCGGGGCCATCCACCAGTTTGCCTATCAGATCTTGGACGCCGTGGTTAAGGCCCGGGAATCGAAATCCGACCTGCTGACCATCCTAGGCCCGCGTCCCAACCCGCTTTCCAGCCTCGATTCCCTCTTCCTGGCCCTGGCCGACTATTGGGTGGAGGGCCGTCTGGAGGCGGGCCTGCAACCGGAACTGGAGGAGCACTTCGCCCTGGCCCAGGCCAACGGCTACCGCTGGCTGGCCCAGGAATACGCCGAGCTGCTCTTTCTGGCCACCCATGAGCCTGCCTACCGGGAAGTTGGCGACCGTTTCCAGGCCGAGACCGGCGTCATCCCTATGCTGAAGGCCATCCATCACGAGGAACCATGGCGCAAGGCGATCAAGGAGCTTAAGGAGCTGGCCACTCCCGAGGGGGCCCCGGCCAGTCAGGAACGAGTGATCTGGCAACTTGGCACCGACTCGCAAGGCCTGGTGACCGGCCTCGTGCCCCTAGTCCAGCAACTAGGCGAAAATGGGCGGTGGCGCAAGGGCCGGCGGCTATCCTTGAAAAAACTTGCCAACCAGGAACTTCCATTCCTGAACGAGGACGACCGGCGTCTGGCGCTGGCCCTGAGAATGGAGACGGATACGGTCAATGGCGTCACTTACGCCTTCGATCTGGAGCAGGCCCTGTTAGCGGCCGTCGGCCATCCCCGCGTCTTTTTGGCCGGGCATCAGCAGAACCTGCCCGTCGAGATCGTCAAACGGGCCCCGGAGTTGTATGTCCAGCAGACCGGCCAGTCGGCGCGGATTAGCCTCCTGCCCTTCCCCGCCCCCCATCGGCAGGTGGCGGCACGTCTCGAATCGGCATCGAGGCTCGCGGTCTGCCAGATCAGCCCGACCATCCGGCGCATCGCCGAGATCTTAAGCCCGCACGGCCTCTACGTCCCCCTGGAACACCAGGACGAGGTGTTGTCCATGTTAGGGGCGATGAGCGCCCAGCTAACCGTGCATTCCGACTTCAGCGGCCAGGAGGAGGGGGGCAGGATCAAGACCATCGAGGCGGATCAGACCATCTACTGCCACTTGCTGCCGGCCAGCGGCGGCCTGCACCTTTCCCTCCTGGTTAAGCCGTTTGCGGAACTAGGCCAGTACCTTACGCCCGGCCAGGGATCGGCCATGATCATCGCCGGGTTGGCCGGCCAAGCCACCCAGGTCTGCCGCGATCTGAAGTCCGAGGAGCAACGGGCCCAGGCGGTGGTGGAGGCCTGTCCCAGCCTGCGGGGACGGGAACTGGACAACTGGGAGTGGCTGGCAAGCGAGGCGCCCGACTGCCTGCAAATCCTGCACGAGCTTCAGGCCCTACGGGGCCAGGTGGTGGTGGAGTGGCCCAAGGGCGAGCTGTTCCGCCTGCGCGAGCCGGTTTCCTCGCCCCGGCTCTATCTCCAGGTCAGGCAGCGTCGCAACTGGTTCGAGCTGGACGGCCAACTGCGAATCGACGAGGAGACGGCCATCGGCATGGGCGAGCTTTTGGAGTTGATCAGACGGGGCCAGGGTCGCTTCCTCCCCCTGTCCGATGGCCAATTCCTGGCCCTCTCCCAGGCCTTGTACCAGCAGCTCGAACAACTGGGAGGATTGACCTGGTCGGATCGGGAGCGGCTCCAGTTCTCGCCCCTGGCCGCCCCCCTGGTGCGAGAGTTAACCCAGGGCGCCGAGCGGCTAGATTCCGATCGGCCCTGGCAGGAGCTAAGCGAACGGGTAGCGATGGCCGACCATCGGTCGCCGGCCATCCCCGTCACCTTGCGGGCCGAGTTGCGCCCCTATCAGGCCGAGGGCTTCCGCTGGCTATCCCGGCTGGCCTATCTGGGCTTCGGCGCCTGTCTGGCCGACGAGATGGGCCTGGGCAAGACCATCCAGACCCTGGCCCTGCTCCTGGAGCAGGCGCCACTAGGGCCGGCCCTGATCGTGGCCCCGACCTCGGTCTGTTTCAACTGGCAGGACGAGGCGGCCCGTTTCGCGCCCACCTTGAAGGTCCAGATGTTCGGAGGCCCGGAAAGGAGCAAGGCCCTGCGCCGGCTCTCCGGCTTCGATGTCTTAATCGCCAGCTACGGACTCCTGCAACAGGAGCAGGAGCTGTTCAGCCAGAAACAGTGGCGGGTGGTGGTGCTGGACGAGGCCCAGGCGATCAAGAACATGGCCACCAAACGGTCGCGGGCCGCCATGAGTCTCAAGGCCCACTTCAAGCTGACCACCACCGGCACCCCGTTGGAGAACAACCTGGGTGAGCTGTGGAACCTCTTTCAGTTTGTCAACCCTGGGCTTCTGGGCACCATCAACCAATTCAACCGACGCTTCGCCGGGCCGATCGAGAGGGACAAGGATCTAGACTGCCAGCGACGCCTGAGACGACTGATCGCCCCCTTCATCCTAAGAAGGCTGAAATCCCAGGTCTTGGACGAGTTGCCGCCGCGCACCGAGATCAACCTGCAAGTGACCTTGAGCGAGGAGGAGGCGGTCTTTTACGAGTCCCTGCGCCGGCAGGCCATCCAAAGGCTGGAGTCCAGCGGGGAGCGGGACGGCAACCGCCCGCTCCGCATCTTGGCCGAGATCATGCGGCTGCGCCGCGCCTGCTGTCATCCCGACCTGGTGGCGCCGGGCGCTGGGATCGAAAGCGCTAAGCTCGCGGTCTTTGCGGAGACCATCGACGAGCTGCTGGCCAACCGTCACAAGGTGTTGGTGTTTAGCCAATTCGTCGATCACCTGGCGATCATCAAGAATTTTCTTGACGAAAGGGGCCTTAGCTATCAATACCTGGATGGAGCCACTCCCCCCAGGCAACGCAAGCTGCGGGTGGAGGCCTTCCAGGCCGGTCAGGGCGACCTGTTTCTGATCAGCCTGAAGGCCGGGGGGCTGGGACTAAACCTGACCGCCGCCAACTACGTCATCCATCTTGACCCCTGGTGGAACCCGGCAGTGGAGGATCAGGCCTCCGACCGGGCGCACCGCATCGGCCAGAAGCTGCCGGTGACCATCTATCGCTTGATCACCAAGGGCACCATCGAGGAGAAGATCGTGGCCCTGCACCGCGACAAGCGGGACCTGGCCGAAAATCTGCTCAAGGGCACCGAGGTGGGCGGTCAAGTCTCGGCGGACGAGCTGTTGCGGCTACTTAGGGCGGATTAACCGTCTTTAACAGATCGGGAGAATCGACTCATGTCCGGAAAAAGAACAACCCTCATCGCCGCCGGCCTCATTGCCTGCGGCTTGCTGCTGACTGCGCCGACCGACGCCCCAGCCGAGCAGCGCTACATCGTCGATAATATCGTCGTCTCCCTGCGTCAGGGGCCAGGGCCGCAGTACAAGGTGCTCAAGACCCTGCAGACCGGCCAGTCCTTTGAGGTGCTGGAGACGAAAGGCGGCTTCAGTCGGGTGCGGACCAGCGACGGGGCCGAGGGCTGGGTGCAAGAACAGTTCACCTCCCCCAATCCGCCCAACGAAAACGTCAAGCTTATAAACGAGTTGAATGAGACGATCAAGAAGCTGAAGGCCGAAAACGAGGAGTTGCTAAAGGCGAGCTCGACCGGAGGAGGAGGCGTCGCCGCCTCGGACGGCGATTCGGCGACGGTGCAGGATCTGAGGGCGGCGCTGGCGGCGAGCAACCAGCGCTATCAGCAACTGGAAGGCGAGGCCCAGGACGTGGTATCGCTGAAGACGGAGAAGGAGAGCTCACAGGCCCAGGCAGCGGCGGCCCAGGTGACGGTCGTCCGGCTGACGGCGGAGAATCAGGCCCTGCGCAAGCGGCAGACTATCTTGTGGTTCCTGGCCGGGGCCGGGGTCTTGCTGCTGGGCTGGTTGATCGGCAGGGCCCCCAGCCGTCGGCAGCGGCACTCCCTGACCCTGTAATTGCCAGTAATATAGGGGGCATCATGCAGACGCTGGCCGTGTGGCTGATTGTCCTGCTGGCCGCCATCTATGTGGGCCGGCGTTATTTGCGCGCCCTCAGGGGCAAGAATACCGGCTGCGACGACTGTGGCTCCTGCGCCGGCGGCTGCGAGCGGGAGGATGGCCGCTGCCCTCTTCCCGGAGATACTGGAGATGGTAACGATAAAAAATGAGGCCCATCAGGGAGACTTAAGCGAGAAATCTCCCTGACGCATCGCCCGCCGGTCGTCATCGGAGATGATCCGCCCCTGGTTCATGGCCTGGTGCAAGGCGGAGCGGCTGCTCAGATCGCCGAGCAGGATGGCGCCGGCGATCTTGTCCTCCTTGATCACCGCCTTCTTGTAGAGGCCCTGGTCGCGGAAGACCACTGACTCCAGCTTGTCATCGGGGTCGATGTCGCCCAGGGAGAAGAGGTCAATGCCTGCCACCTTCAGGGTGTTGGACATGGCCAGGCCGGTGAAGCTGGCCTCGCCGCCCGCCATGTTGGTGCCCGCCACCTGGCCCTGTTGCATGGCCGCCGGCCAGATTCCGTACAATACCCCCCGGTGCTGGGCCACGTCGCCGGCGGCAAAAATCCCCGCCACCGCGGTCTCCATCCGGTCGTTGACCTCGATCCCCTTGGCCACCGCCAGACCCGAGGCCTGGGCCAGATAGGTGTCCGGACGCACCCCGGCCCCCACCAGCACCAGGTCGCCGGGCAAGGTAGTGCCATCCGCGAGCCGCACCCCGTTGGCCGTGCCCGCCCCTGTCACCTCGTAGCTCTTCGCCCCCAGGAAAAAGCGCATCCCCAGGGCCTCGAACAGCCCTTGCAGCACCAGGCTGCCTTGGCGATCCATCTGCCGGGGCAGCAATCGTTCGAAGTATTCAACCACCGTGATCTCGCAGCCCAACTGCTGCAAGGCGCTCGCCGCCTCTAGACTTAAGATGCCGCCGCCCAGCATCACCACCCGCCGGCCGTCCCGGGCGGCGGCCACGATGCGCCTAGCGTCCGCAAGCGTCCTTAAGGTGAAGACCATCTCCTGGTCTATGCCAGGGGCGGGCGGCAGGAAGGACTTGGCGCCGGCGGCGATGAGCAGCCGGTCGTAGCTCAGGCGGGCCCCGGAGGCGCAGCTAAGCTCGCGTCGCACCTGGTCGAAGGCGACCGCCCGCTCCCCCAGGCGCACCTCGATGCCCTGGCTCTGATACCACTCCGGGCGTTTCAAGAGCAGCCCGTCCTCCTCAACCTTGCCGGCCAGGTAGTCGATCAGCCGGATGCGACTGTAGTAGTGACACGGCTCCTCGGAGAGGATGGTGATCGGCGAGTCCTGGTCGAGCTTGCGGATGGCCTCGGCGGCGGCGATCCCCGCCGCACCGTTGCCCACGATTACGAAGTTCATGGCTAATCCTCCCCGTCAGTATGCCCGCTCCGGGACAGGAGGCCACGGCGCGGACAGTGATGGGGAAATGATAGCCGGGGTGGGGAACGGAAGTCAACCTGTTTCCGCCGCCGGGTCTAGGTGATGGCCAGCAGGATCGACTTCGCGGTCTCGAAGATCGGCTGGGAGGAGGCGGTGGGGATGCCGCCGGCCACCAGGCGGCCATCCGGAGTCAGGCGGGTGGTCTTCTTGTGACGCTGGACGTAGATGAGCACCTTCTCTGGCGAGCTCGGCTTGCCGTCGGCAAAGGAGAAGACCAAGACGCCGGGGCCCTCCTCCAGTTTGGCGATGTTAACCCGCTTCAAGGCCAGCTTTAAGGTGATCACCCCGAAGAGGTTGCCGGTGGCCTCCGGCATCTGGCCGTAACGGTCGATGAGTTCGGCCTTGAGGTCGCTCGCCTCCTCCTCCGAGCCCAGGCCGGCGATGCGGCGGTAGGCGATATAGCGCTGGCCGGCGTCCGGGACATAGCTGTCCGGGATATAGGCGGAGAGCCGCAGGTTGATCTCCGGATCGATCTCCGGGGTCACGGCCAGGCCATTCAGACCGGCCTCGCCGCGTTCCTTCAAGTCCTCCACCGTCCGTTGCAGGAGGTCCAGGTAGAGATCATAACCTACCGCCGCGATGTTGCCGCTCTGGGACTCGCCCAGGATGTTGCCGCCACCCCGGATCTGGAGGTCGGAGAGGGCGAGTTTGAAGCCGCCGCCCAGTTCGTTGTAGTCCATCAAGGCCCGCAGCCGCTGCTTGGCGTCCTTGGAGAGCAGTTCTAACGAGGGCACCAGGAGATAGGCGTAGGCCTGCTCCTTGCTGCGGCCCACCCGGCCCCGCAGCTGGTAGATCTCGGCCAGCCCCATCCGGTCGGCCCGGTTGATGATGATGGTGTTGGCGTTGGGGATGTCGAGCCCGGATTCGATGATGGTGGTGCAGACCAGGACATCGATCTCCCGGCGCACGAATTTCACCATTATTTCTTCCAGGTTTTTGCCGGGCATCTGGCCGTGGGCCACGGCGATGCGGGCCTCGGGGACGAGTTTCTGCACCTTGAAGGCCAGGTCGTGGATGGACTGCACCCGGTTGTGCACCAGAAACACCTGGCCGCCCCGTTGAAGCTCGCGGGTCACCGCCTCCTTGATCACCAGTTCCGAGTATTTACTGATGAAGGTCTTGACCGATTGCCGGTTGACCGGCGGGGTGGCGATCACCGACAGGTCGCGGACACCTAAGAGCGACATCTGGAGGGTGCGCGGGATGGGGGTGGCGGTGAGGGTGAGCACGTCGATGCCGGCGCGCAAAAGCTTGAGCCGTTCCTTGTGGCCCACCCCGAAACGGTGCTCCTCGTCGATGATTAGCAGCCCCAGACGCTTAAGCTCCACATCCTTGGATAGGATTCGGTGGGTGCCGATGACGATGTCGATCCGGCCCTCGGCCAGGAGCTTGACGATCTGCTTCTGTTCAGCGGGGGTGCGGAAACGGTTTAGGCATTCCACGCTCACCGGGAAGCCCGCCAGTCGTTCCCGGAAGGTGGCGGCGTGCTGCTCGGCCAGGACTGTGGTCGGCACCAGCACCGCCACCTGATAGCCGTCGGTCACCACCTTGAAGGCGGCCCGCACCGCCACCTCGGTCTTGCCGAAGCCCACGTCGCCGCACACCAGGCGATCCATGCACTGCTCGGAGGTGAGGTCGTCCATGACCTCGGTGATGGCCTTGGCCTGACCGGGGGTCTCGTCGAAGGGAAAAGAACCCTCCAGTTCCTGGTAGAGGCTGTCGGGCCGGGAAAAGGCGATGCCGTTGGTCACCTTGCGCTGGGCGTAGAGGGTAAGCAGATGCTGGGCCACCTTCCAAACCGCCTCCTGCACCTTATGCTTGGCAGCGGTCCAGGCCTTGCCGCCCAGGCGCGAGATCACCGGCGCCTTGTCGGTCAGGCCGCTGTACTTGCTGACGGTGTTGATCCGGTCCACCGGCACGTAGAGCTTGTCGTCCCCCTGGTAGGTCAAGAGCAGAAAGTCGCTGACGATGCCGCCCACGGTGATGTTTTCGATCCCGCCGTAAACCGCCAGGCCGTGATCGCGGTGCACCACGATGTCGCCGGCCTGGAGTTCCTCGAAGCGAATGGCGCTCTCGTTGCTGGTCTTGATCTTCTTTTTCTTGCCTGGGCCAAGTCGCCGTTCGCCAAACAGCTCTACCTCGGAGAGAAAGTGCACCCGGTCGGCCAGTAGGTCGAATCCGGCGGAGAGCGGCAGGGGATAAAGGTTGATCGTCCCCTTGCCGGCCATCTCCAGGGCCGGCCCCTGGGCCAGGTTGACGGGCAGCTCGTGGCCGGCGAGCATATGGCCGAGCTGGGCGGCGTGCCTTTCGGAGCGGCAGGCGATGTGCACTGCCTCGCCCTCCCTTAGCCAATCCTTGAGATAGGCGGCCAGCGGCGAGAGCAGCCCGAACTTCTGGCGCTGCAACTCCAGGTGCTGCTTGATTAGGGTGTGGTTGCCGCAGGCCAGGGTCAAGGCCGTCTCCGCCCCTGGCCCAGCTGTCAGCTCCTCCTGCAGGTCGAGGAGCCGCACGGTGGCTAGCCGTTCAAGGCGGCTTAAGAAATCGGCCTGGCTCAGGAACAGTTCTTCCGGCGGCAGGAGGGCCGACTGCTGGGCCCGGGCCTCCTGAAAGTTGGCCTCGATCCGCTCCCAGACCAATTCCAGACTGCGGTTGATCTGGTGCGGGTCCAGCAAGACCACCAGGCTGTTGTCCGGAAGGATGGCCAGCGGATCGTCCAAACTCTGGTGGAACAGGGGCAGAAAGAACTCGATCCCTGGGAACCTCTGCCGCCGGGCCAAGGCCTCGCCTACCACCTCCCGCTCGTCCCGCCCCCAGGCCAGGCCCTCCGCCGCCCGTTCCAGGCGGGTCGTCAGCCGGGTCTGACTCTCGGGGTCGCTGGGGAAAAGGGCCTCGCTCACCGGGATCAGCTCGGCCTCCTCGATCTCCTGGGTGGAACGCTGGCTTAAGGGATCAAAGAGGCGGATGGTCTCCACCGTGTCGCCGAAGAAGTCGAGCCGCACCGGCTGATCGAAGCCGGGGGGGAAGATATCCATGATCCCCCCCCGGCGGCTGAACTCACCGGGATTCTGCACCAGGTTCATAAACTCGTAGCCTGCCGCCACCAGCCGGCGGGCAAGCTCGGACTGATCCACCTCCTCGCCGCGCACCACCAGCTCGGCCAGGCCGGTGAGCCTGGCCGCCGGCATCACCTTGCGCAGCAGGGCCTCGCCGGAGGCAACCATGATCAACGGCCCCCCGCCGGATGCTAGCCGGTAGAGGACGGCCAGCCGGGCGGCGGTGGTTTGGGGATCGGGAGAAAGCGGGGTGTAGGGCGGTACCTCCTGGGCCGGGTAAAGGTGAATGGCCAG
>JAJXUT010000020.1 GCA_021782655.1 Deltaproteobacteria bacterium | reverse complement strand
GATCAAGGCGCCGGCGGTATCCAGCACCGCGGCGGTGAAGGAGCTTTCCTTCTGTAGGGCCACCTCCACCCGCTTGCGCTCCTCGATCTCCCGTTGCATCCCGACATTGGAGAGGGCCAGGGCCTGGGTGTTCTTCCTAAGTCGCTCCGAGCCCACCAAGAGTCCGATGCAGCCCATCAGCCAGAGGACGGTCACGAAGTAGAAGTGATCCCAGAGTTGGGCGTGGGCCCGTTTGAGGAACGGCCCCATAGGCAGGCTGACATCCAGCCCGCCTCGGATGTCGCCCAGTTTGTAGCCTTGGTGGCCGTGGCATTTCAGGCATTCCTGCTTGACGTATAGGGGCTGCATCAGGCGGAGCACCTTCTGCTTGCCGTCCTTGCCGCGCACGACCTCCATCTTTTCCTTGAGCCCGCTCTCGAACTCGTGCAGGGTCTTGGCCTCCCAGGGATCGGGGCCGTTTTCCGGGCGCAGGGGCTTGAGGCTGGTCAGGTGGGCCGCCACTCCGTAGAGTTCGGAGAAGGTTTCGTTGAGGTTGCGGAGCATGTACTCGGGGTTCATCAGGGTCAGCTTCCGCCCCGAGGGGGTGGTGATGTCGCGTTCCGGGTAGTTGGCCAGGTAGGGGTTGGGCTGGACGCCTGGCATCACCGGCACGTACACCCCGCCGTGCATCCAGCCCCAGAGGCGAAAGGAAAAGTCCTTGTTGAGATGTGCCCGGGCGGTGCTTAGGGCCATCTCGTCGGCGTAGCGGTTGATCTCCACGTACTCCTTGCTCATGAACCCCGCCAGGATGAGCGTCCAGACCGTGATCAGGGTCCAGGTGTAGCGCATCAGGTTGAAAAACCGGTTCTTGGCGGTCTGCTCGTCACTCATGGTGGTGGTTTTAGACGCTGGAGGTGGAGAGGGAAGGAATTTTAGTTCATAATAAACCGCCCTCCGGGGAGGGACAAGGAAAAATGTGGTAGTCGTTTTTTGGGAAGGGGCTGGCCTTGGCCCGGACACCCAGCCTGGCCGTCGGCCATAATCCTCTTGACAATCGCCGGGTCATTGGTATAGTGTGGCCCTGGTCTGCTGGGCGGGCATAGCTCAGTTGGTAGAGTACAAGCTTCCCAAGCTTGGTGTCGCGAGTTCGAATCTCGTTGCCCGCTCCACTTCCAAGGCTGTGGGCCTTGCGTCCCTAGCCGGGGTGGTTTCCAAAAATTATGGGCTGCTGGCGTTCGCGTCGGCTGATTTATGGAAAGTGGGTTTAGGCCCGCTTTTTTTTTTATATTACGTCCGGGAAGGCCGGAGCTTAGAGATGGTGGAGAGCGCGACGCTGGCCCGGATTATTATCCTGGCGGAGCCGGTTTTGGCTGATCTGGGTTGCGAGCTGGTGGAGGCGCAGCTCCGTAACGAGCACGCCGGGCTGGTGCTTAGGTTAATCGTCCACAAACCGGGGGGGGTCGGCCTGGAGGACTGCGCCACCGTCAGCCGGGCCTTGGGTGCCTTGCTGGAGGTGGAGGACCCGATCGGCAGGGCCTATCATCTGGAGGTGTCCTCGCCCGGGTTAGACCGGCCGCTGACCACCTCCCGTGATTTTGCCAGGAATGTGGGAGCGAAGGTGGAGATCGCCATCCGGCGGGGGGAGGCTACCGTCAAGGTCGTCGGGTTGATTGCCGGGGTTGACGGAGAAAAGGTTACGATAACCGGAGCGGACGGGCCGGAGGAGGTCGCTCTGGCGGAGGTGGTCAAGGCGCGGCTGGTGATTGAATTTTGATGGCGTCACCTGCGCCTGGCACCTCGGCCCTCTTGTTTAGCCAGTGGTTATTTTTTTGCGAGATCATCAATTTTTAATGACAGGCCAACTGACATGAGTTTTGGAGAAGTGGGATGATATCTGAGCTGAAGCGCGTTATTGATCAGATTTGCAGGGACAAGGGCATAAACCGGGAGCTGCTGGTCAAGGGACTGGAAGAGGCGGTCATGTCCGCCGCCAAGAAGAAGTTTGGGATGCGGCGGGAGATGGAGGTCCAGTTCAACGACGAGACGGGCGAGGTCGAATTGTATCAGTTCCGCACCGTGGTCGAGACAATCGAGGACGAGCAGACCCAGATTTCCCTGGAGGAGGCCCGGCAGCTCGACCCGGACGTGGAGTTGAACGACGAGCTGGGCTCCAAGATGGAGAACGTCTCCGAGTTGGGCCGGATCGCGGCCCAGTCCGCCAAGCAGGTGATCATTCAGAAGATGAAGGATGCCGAGCGTGACGTGGTCTTCGAGATGTTCAAGGACCGCAAGGGCGAGGTGGTGAACGGTATTGTCCAGCGCTTCGAGCGCGGTAACATCATCATCAACCTGGGCCGTACCGACGCCATTTTGCCTAAGGGCGAGCAGATGCCCCGGCGTTCCTACCACCAGGGCGACCGCATCCGGGCCCTGCTCATTGACGTGCGCCCGGACGCCAGGGACTCCCAGTTGGTGCTGAGCCGCACCGACAAGCAGTTCGTGGCCAAGCTGTTCGCCATCGAGGTGCCGGAGATCGCCGAGGGCATTGTCTCCATCCTGACGGTGGCCAGGGAACCGGGGGTGCGGGCTAAGATCGCGGTCTCCTCCTCCGAGTCCGACGTCGATCCGGTGGGCGCCTGCGTGGGCATGAAGGGGTCGCGGGTGCAGAACGTGGTGCAAGAGCTGCAAGGCGAGCGGATCGACATCGTGCCTTGGAGCCCGGATCCGGCCAAGTTCGTCTCCAACGCCCTGGCCCCCGCCGAGGTGTCGATGGTGGTGGTGGACGAGGAACGCCGCGCCCTGCAGGTGGTGGTGGCTGACGACCAGTTGTCGCTGGCCATTGGCCGGGGCGGGCAGAACGTCCGCCTGGCCTCCGAGCTGATGGGCTGGCGGATCGACGTCAAGAGCGAGCAGAAGTATCAGAAGATGATGGAAGAGGGCTTTCAATCCCTGTTGGCGGTCAAGGGGATCAACCAGCGTTTGGCCGAGACCCTCTACGACCAGGGGATCAACTCTTCGCTCGAACTGGCGGAGACCGATCCCGCCGCCCTGGCCGAGATCCTGGAGGGGTTTTCACCGGAGAGCTGCGTGGCCCTGATCGAGGCGGCCAAGCTTGCCCCGGCCCCCAAGTCCGAGGATGTCGAGGGCGAGGCTCTGTCGGGGCCGGAAGAGGGGCAGGCGCCCTAAGCCCTTGGCGCGCGGCGGCATGGGCTTAGGCCCAGTACGCACCTGCCTGGGCTGCGGTCGCAGGTTGCCGCAGGCGGAATTGGTGCGGCTGGCGGCCCGCGAGGGTCTGGTGGTCGCCGATGTCGGGCGGGTATTGCCGGGACGGGGGGGATACTGTTGCCCCAATGCCGGTTGTTACCGGCGGTTGATTCGCCAAGGCCGGCGTTTGGCTTGGGCCTTGCGCCGTCGGGCGGGGGAGGGCGGCGGGCTGGTGCCCGCGCCGGGGTTGGCCGAGGTGTTTGACGGCGGACAGGTTTAGTTGCGATCTTATGGTCTCGCCTGGGGGCGGGGCGGCAAATAGTGGTTGATACCGGGAGTTTGTCCAATGAAGGTCAAGGTTTACGAGTTGGCTAGAGAAGTAGGCATGGATAGCAAGGTGCTGGCGGCCAAGCTCATAGAACTTGGATATGACGTTAAGACCTACAGTTCCGCCCTGGACGAGGCGGTGGCTGCCGACATCAGAAGCCGGCTGCTCTCCACCCACACCGAGGTGCAGGAAAAGCGGATTCAGGCCAAGAGCGGCGGCACCATCATCCGCCGTCGGACCAAGGCGGTGCCCAACCTTGACCTTCAGGCGGTGGAACAGGCTTACACCGCCGGGGCCAAGGCGGGGGACGAGTCTGACGCCGCCGTTTCCGCTCCAGAGTCGGAGCTGGAAGATCAGGCCGAGGCCCCGGTCGCCGGGATGCCGGGCCTGGCAGTAGTTCCGACCCCGGCGGTCAACGAGGAACAGCTCGAGGCTGGCGTCGAGTCAGAGCCGGTCAGCGGCGGCCCGGAGGAGGCGGAAACCGAGCCCATCCCGGTGCCTCCGGCCCCGGCGAGTGAAGCGCTGGAGCCGGACTCCGGGCTCGACGATAGGTCAGTCAAGGCGGACGGGGCGAGGAAGGGGTTTGCCCGGGTGATCAAACGGGCCGCGATTCAGATTCCGGTCGAGACCCCCCGGCCCTCGGCCCCTAAGCGTCCGTCTTCACCGGCGGCGGCGCGTCCGGTCCGGAAGACGGCGGGGGGGCCGCCGGTCGTGCCGTCGCCGGTGAAGACGGCGGGGGACGACGAGGCGGGCAAGGGCCACAAGGCCAAGCGGTTCGTCAAGTTCAGCCATGCCGTTGACCAGGAGGCGCGGGGCAAGAAGGGTTCGCTCAAGAGCCGGAGCTACTCTGAACTCGATATCGAGGATGTGGCCCTGGCCGGGGGCGGACGTTTCGCCGCTTCGCTCAAGATCGGCCGGGGCGGCCGGGGCGGCGGCAAGAAGATGAAGGGTGAGATCGGTGGCTCGGCCTTGGGCGAAACCAAGGCCATCAAGCGGCGGATCATCGTCCACGACACCATTACCATCGGCGATTTTGCCCACCGGATGGGCATCAAGGTCAGCGATTTGATCGCCAAGCTGATGAAGCTGGGGGTGATGGCCACCGTCAACCAGTCCCTGGACGTGGATACCGCCACCCTGGTGGCCACCGATTTCGGCTACGAGATAGAGCGGGCGATGACCGACGAACTGGCGGTCATCAACCTGGAGGAGGAGGCCTCGGGCGGCGAGATGTTGCCCCGGCCCCCGGTGGTCACGGTCATGGGGCATGTCGATCACGGCAAGACCTCCATCCTGGACGCCATCCGCAACACCGACGTGGCCGCTGGCGAGGCGGGCGGCATCACCCAGCATATCGGCGCCCATTATGTGCGCTCCGGCAAGGGGGATGTGGTCTTCCTCGATACCCCCGGCCACGCAGCCTTCACCGAGATGCGCTCCCGCGGTGCCCAGGTGACCGATGTGGTGGTGCTGGTGGTGGCCGCTGACGACGGGGTGATGGATCAGACCAAGGAGGCCATCAACCACGCCAAGGCGGCCCAGGTGCCGATGGTGGTGGCGGTGAACAAGATCGACAAGCAGAACGCCGACCCCATGCGGGTCAAGCGCGAGCTGTCCGAGTTCGGGCTGGTACCCGAGGAGTGGGGCGGGGATACCATCTACTGCGAGGTCTCGGCCAAGAAGAATATCGGCATCGACAGCCTGCTGGAGCAGATCCTGCTCCAGGCCGAGGTGCTGGAGTTGAAGGCCGATCCCCACCGCCGGGCCCGGGGGCGGGTGATCGAGGCCCATCTCCACAAGGGTCGCGGCCCCCTGGCCACGGTGCTGGTGCAGCAGGGGACGCTCAAGACCGGCGACGCCTGCGTGGTCGGCGATTTCTACGGCAAGGTCAGGATGCTCTTGGATGACAAGGGCAAGAGGGTTGACGAGGCCGGGCCGGCCATGCCGGTGGAGATCCAGGGCTTAAGCGGGGTGCCGATGTCGGGCGACGAGTTCATCGTCCTGCCGGACGAGAAGATGGCCAAGAACCTGAGCAACGAGCGGCAGATGAAGAGCCGGGAGTTGCAGTTGGGCAAAGCCTCCAAGGTCTCGCTCGACAACCTGTTCGACAAGCTGAAGGAGGGTGAGGTCAAGGAGTTGTTCGTCCTCCTGCGGGCCGATGTCCAGGGCACGCTTGAGGCCTTTGGCCAGGCGCTCGCCAACCTGGGCAACGAGGAGGTGCGGATCCGGGTACTGCATGAGGGTACCGGCACCATCACCGATTCCGACGTGCTCCTGGCCGCCGCCTCCAACGCCATCATCATTGGCTTCAACGTCCGGCCCAGCTCCAAGGTGCAGGAGTTCGCCAAGAGCGAGAACGTTGATATTCGCTTCTACGATGTCATTTACCATGCCTTAGACGACATCCGCCTGGCCATTACCGGGATGTTGGAGCCCACCTTCGTGGAACGGGTGCTGGGTCGGATCGAGGTGCGCCAGACCTTCAGTGTGCCCAAGGTCGGGACAATCGCCGGTTGCTACGTGACCGAGGGCAAGGTGGAGCGCAACGCCAAGGTGCGCCTGCTGCGGGACGGGGTGGTGGTGTTCACCGGGGTCATTTCCTCGCTCAGACGGGTCAAGGACGACGTCAAGGAGGTGGTGGCGGGCTACGAGTGCGGGGTGGGGATCGAGGGCTATAACGACATCAAGATCGGGGACTTTTTGGAGCCCTTCGTGATGGACGAGGTGGCGGGGAAGCTGTAAGCCGGCCATGACTGCCCCGCGTAAGACTAGATACGCCGCCCCGGAGCTGGGTCGGCCCGCCAGTCGGCGTCCGGCGCGGGTGGCGGACGCCATCCGCGAGGAGCTGGCCATTTTGTTTCTGCACGAGGTCAAGGACCAGCGCCTGGCCGGGGTGTCGATCTCTAGGGTCGAGGTTCCCCCCGACCTGCGGACAGCCTTTGTTTTTTTTAGTTGCCGGGACGACGAGTTGCGGTCGGTGGAGGCGGGGCTGGCCAGTTCGCGGGGGTTCATGCGCAGCTATCTCGCCAAGCTGCTTAACCTGCGCTATATGCCGGAGCTGTTGTTCAAGCGCGACCTGTCGGCGGCCCGGCAGGCGGAGATGGAGCGGATACTGCGGGAGATTGCTGATGAGCGGAGCGCATCTGAACGAGATAATCCAGACGATTCAGAAGGCTAGAACCGTGGTGGTCGCGACCCACGTCTTTCCCGACGGCGACGCCTTGGGCTCTCAGCTCGGCTTGGCCAATGTGCTCGAGGGCATGGGCAAGACGGTGATTCGTTACAGCGAGGAGCCGGTCTCCTACCTCTACGATTTTTTGCCCGACTGCCAGCGGCTGGTCTGTAAACCGCCCGACCCGCTGGCCGCCGACTGCCTGATCGCGCTCGACTGCGGCGACAGTTTCCGGCTCGGGCCGCGGGCCGAGTGGTTACTGGCCATCAAGCCCGCCATTGTCGTGGATCACCACGCCGGGCACAAGGACTTTGGCGACCTGCGCTGGGTGGACTGCGGCCGGGCCTCCACCGGGGAGATGGTCTATGATCTGGTGCGGGCGCTGGGGGCCGGGATCTCGCGGGAGGCCGCCTATTGCCTGTACACCGCCATCGTTTCGGACACCGGCTCCTTCAAGTACGCCTCGACCACTGCCCGGACCTTTGCCATCGCCGGGGAGCTGGTGGCCCTGGGGGTGAGCCCGGAGCAGGTGGCGGCCAAGCTGTTCGACAACTTCACCGAGCAGCGGCTGCACCTCTTGCAGGCGGTGCTCGCCACCCTGGAGCTTTACGGCGGCGGCAAGCTGGCCCTGATCACCGCCACCCAGGCCATGTTCGAGGTCACCGGCACCGAGCCCGAGGACTCCGAGTCCTTTATCAATTATCCGCGCTCCCTGTCCAGCGTCAAGGTGGCGGTGTTCCTGAAGGAGAAGCGGGACGTGATCAGTGTCAGTCTGCGCTCCAAGGGCAACGGCTACGATGTCGCGGCAGTGGCGCGCGAGCTGGGCGGCGGCGGCCATCGCAACGCGGCGGGCTGTAAGTTTTGCAACGGCGAGGGCTTGCAGGAGGTGCGGGATCGCATCTTTTCCCTGGTCTTGCCCATGATCGAGCGGGATTAAGCCGTCGAGTGGAAATAACCTTCAAACAACAAGCCGCCTGGCGACGGCATAAGGAGCCGTAATAATCGTGGAAAGTTGTCAAGGTTGTTTCCGCGTGGCTCCTAAGCCTGCAAATCGCCGGGCGGGAGTTTTGATGGCGTCGCCAAAGGATCGATCTGCCGCGTACCCATCCAACGCCAGCGGGGATTGGACAGAATTGCGGGGCGGTTTGGCTCGTTTTGCATGCCATAGGTGTGGCCTCACTCGCCAACCACAACCCGCGCCTGGCATGTCGACCCTTTTTCTTAGCCCTCGGCTATCGTTGGGCGAGATTATCAGTCTTGGGCCATGAGCCTTGAGGCGGGGGTGTTTCTGATCGACAAGCCGGCGGGGCCCACCTCGTTTCGGATGGTGCAACGGGTGCGGCGGCTGCTTAAGATCAAGAAGGTCGGCCATACCGGCACCCTGGACCCGTTCGCCTCCGGGCTGCTGATCGTCTGCGCGGGCCGGCCTGCCACCCGGCTGACCCCGCAACTGATGGCGGGTGATAAGCTCTACGAGGCGACCCTGCGCTTGGGGGTGGAGACCGACACCCAAGACTTGGAGGGCCAGGTGATCAGCGAGAGGCCGGCGCCGGCTTTGGATCTGGCGGCGGCCCAGTCGGTGCTGGCTGGTTTCCTGGGCGAGCGGATGCAGATCCCGCCCGCCTTCTCGGCCTTGAAGCATCAGGGCCGGCCCCTTTATCAGTACGCCCGTCAGGGGGTGCTGATCGAAAAAGAGGCCCGCCGGGTGCGGATCGAGGAGCTGGTCGCCACCTTCGTTAAGGGGGAGCGGCTGGGTATTCGGGTACGCTGCGGCAAGGGCACCTATATCCGCTCCCTGGCCGCCGATATCGGACGGGCCTTGGGCTGCGGGGCGCATCTGATCGAACTTAGGCGGCTTGAAAATGGCCCTTTTTCGGTGGCCGCCGCCGTCTCCGGCCACCTGCTCGAGGGAGACGAGGAGTCGGCCCGCGCCGTCCTGCTGGCTGGGGGGCTTACTCTGGACGGGCTTGCGGCGTGGATGGCCGCCGCCCCCGGATTCAGCCCTGGTTGCGTGGACGCCGGATTGCCGGCGATGGAGTCTTAAAGCCGGACGCCACCGGTTAACAAACGATGCCTAAGTATCCGTAAACAACACATGACGTCAAATGGAGGATCACCGTGACATTGCAAGCAGAACAGAAGAAAGAGCTTATTGAGAAGTTTGGTCACCATCAGGGCGATACCGGCTCACCAGAGGTGCAGATCGCCCTGCTTTCGGGCCGTATCACCTACCTGACCGAGCACTTCAAGGCCCACAAGAAGGATCATCACTCCCGTCGGGGGCTGCTCAAGCTGGTCGGCCAGCGCCGGCGGCTGCTCAATTACCTGAAAACGATCAATGTCGAAAGGTATCGCGGCGTTATTCAGGCCTTGGGTATCCGCAAGTAAGGGGTGAGCAGGGTGGGGGGGCGCCAGGCCGCTGGTCGGGGCGCTCTTGAATGTTGGTCTGCCGTCGTTGGCTGTAAATCCTTTGCTTCGCTGATCATGGGCGGCATGGTTTTGATAGACGGCGGAGGACGATAGCAACTAGCCAGATAATAGGCCTGATTGAGGTTGATTTTTACACCTTGAGTAGCCGTGCGGAAATAAATTGCAACAATTCTCTACCATGCTGCCGGCTAGTTATGCCGTCACGGTGAGGTTTGTTTGCTTAGGTTATTTCTATTCTACGGCTTAGCATTATCTCTCGTGTCGGTAACGACACATTTCATGCATCTTTAGGAGCAATTGATGATTAAGACCGTTAGAACAGAGATCGGCGGGCGGGAGCTCACCATTGAATGCGGGCGGCTGGCCAAACAGGCCAACGGCTCGGCCCTGGTGACCTGCGGCGAGACGGTGGTGCTGGTCACTGCCACTGCGGCGAAGGAGCCCCGGGTGGATATAGACTTCTTTCCGCTCACCGTGGAGTATCAGGAGCGCCTGTACTCGGTGGGCAAGATCCCGGGCAGCTTTTTCCGCCGGGAGATTGGCCGTCCCAGCGAGAAGGAGACCCTGACCAGCCGCTTCATCGACCGGCCCCTGCGGCCCCTGTTCGCCGCCGGCTACCGTAACGAGACCCAGGTGATCGCCACCGTCTTGTCCATGGATCAGCAGAACGACCCGGACGTGCTGGCCATCGTCGGCGCCTCCGCCGCCCTGGCCGTCTCCGACATCCCCTTTCACGGCCCCATCGCCGGGGTGCGAGTGGGGCTGGTGGAGGGGGCGCTGGTGCTTAACCCGACCCGGAGCCAGCTAGAAAAGTCCCGTCTGGACTTGATCGTGGCCGGCTCGCGCCAGGCGGTGGTCATGGTCGAGGGCGGGGCGGACAACCTTTCAGAGCAGGAGGTCTTGGACGCCATCTACTTCGGCTTTGCCGGGCTGCAACCCCTGCTCGACCTGCAAGACGAGCTGCAAGGCGCGGTGGGCAAGTCGAAGATGGCGGTCTCGGCGCCGGTGGTCAACGAGGCCCTGCTCTCCCGGATTATCGCCCTGGCCAAGCCGGAGATGGAGCAGGTGACCGCCACCGCCGACAAGCAGGAGCGTTCTAACCGCTATCACGAGTTGGAAAGGCGGGTGCTGGACGAGTTGGCCGCCGACGAGACGGTGTCGCTCAAGGAGGCCAAGGAGCTGCTGCACGGCTTGAAGAAAACGGTGATGCGCCACCACATCGTCGTCAACCGGGCCCGGATCGACGGCCGGCGCTTTGACGAGGTGCGGCCCATTACCTCCGAGGTCGGGGTGTTGCCGCGGGTACACGGCTCGGCCCTCTTCACCCGTGGCGAGACCCAGGTGATGGTCTCCGCCACCTTGGGCAGCGGCGAGGACGAGCAGCGGGTGGAATCGCTCTACGGCATGGCCTTTCGGCCCTTCATGCTCCACTACAACTTCCCGCCCTACAGCGTTGGCGAGGTGCGGCCCCTGCGCGGCCCGAGCCGCCGGGACATCGGCCACGGTGCCCTGGCCACCCGGGCGATTAGCGCCGCGCTGCCCGGTCACGAGCAGTTCCCCTACACCATCCGGGTGGTCTCCGAGGTCATGGAATCAAACGGTTCCTCCTCCATGGCCACCGTCTGCGGCGGCATCCTCTCCCTGATGGACGCCGGGGTGCCGATCAAGGAGCCGGTGTCCGGCATCGCCATGGGCCTGATCAAGGAGGGCGAGGACATCGTCGTCCTCTCCGACATCTTGGGCGACGAGGATCACTTGGGCGACATGGACTTCAAGGTCACCGGCACCGCCAGCGGGGTGACCGCCCTGCAGATGGACATCAAGATCGACGGGGTCTCCCGTGAGATCATGAGCCAGGCCCTGGCCCAGGCCAAAGACGGACGGCTGCACATCCTGGGCAAGATGCATGAGGCCCTGGCCGCGCCGCGTTCCGAGATCTCGGTCTATGCCCCCAAGGTGGTGATGATGAGCATCAACCCCGACAAGATCCGCGATCTGATCGGCCCCGGGGGCAAGATGATCAAGTCCCTGACCGCCGAGTACGACGTCAAGATCGACGTGGAGGACAACGGCGAGGTCAAGATCTTCGCCCCCAACGCCGAGGTGGCGGCCCAGGTGCAGGCCCGGGTGCAGGGGATCACCGCCGACCCCGAGATCGGTCAGGTTTACGAGGGCCCGGTGGTCAAGGTGGTCGATTTCGGCGCCTTTGTCCAGATCCTGCCCGGCGTTGACGGCCTGGTGCATATCTCCGAGCTGGAGAAGCGGCGGGTGGAGAAGGTCAGCGACGTGGTCAAGGAGGGCGACGTGATCAAGGTCAAGGTGCTGGAGATCGACCAGCGCGGTAAAATCAGGCTGAGCCGCAAGGCCCTGCTGGACTGAGCTTAAAGACAGTCAAGGGGCGGCACGCGGGCGGCAAAGCCAGGCGCGTGCCGCCCATCCCGTTTTTTCCTCCCAATTGTCATCCCCAAAGGCGCCTTGTCAGGTTATCATAAGACCGTTTTCGACAACGGCCTCACCTTGGTCAGCGAGCGTTTCCCCTCCCGGGTGGCCTCGTTCGGCATCTGGATCAACGCCGGCTCCCGCGACGATGAGGTGCTGGGCAGCGCCCACTTCGTCGAACACCTGTTGTTCAAGGGCACCGCCAGCCGGGATGCCCGCCGCATCGCCCGCGATCTCGACCGTCTGGGCGGCCAATCCAACGCCTTCACCACCAAGGAGCAGACCTGCCTCTACGGCACGGTGCGCGACCTGGAACTACCCCGGCTCATCGAGTTGTTGATCGATCTGCTGCTTAACTCCCAGTTCCCGGAGGAGGAGACGGAGCGGGAGCGGCAGGTGGTGCTCCAGGAGATCGGCATGGCCCTGGACACCCCGGAGGATCGCATCCACGACCTGTTCGCCGAAATGCTCTGGGCGGGACATCCCCTGGCCTGGCCGGTGCTGGGCGAATCGTCCACGGTGGCCGGCATGACTGGGGCCCAGCTCCACGGCTTTCGAGCCGGGAACTATCTGCCGTCGCGGCTGGTGGTCTCGGCGGCGGGCAACGTCGAGCACCGGGCCTTGGTGGCCATGCTGGCCCGGCTGGCGGCCTGGGCGCCGGAGGCAGCGGCCTCCCCTCCCCGGCCAAGAGTGGCGCCCCCTTCCCAGCCGCTGGCCAGGGTTCAGGTGCATCCCAAACGGCTGGAGCAGACCCACCTGCTCCTCGGGGTGCCCGGCCCCCCGGCCCATACCGAGCGTCGCTATGTGCTGGCCCTCTTGAATACCGTCCTGGGCGGCAACATGAGCTCGCGGCTCTTTCAGGAGGTGCGGGAAAAACGTGGCCTGGCCTACTCCATCTACTCCTTTGCCGACGGGTTAAGCGACGCCGGGATGCTGGGCATTTACGCCGGGGTGGGCCATGAATCGGTGCCCCAGATGCGCGGTTTGATCGAGGAGGTGATCTCTGGAATCAGCCGGGGCGGGATCAGCGAGGACGAGCTGCTGGGGGCGAGGGAGTTTGTCAAGGCGGGGGTGGTGCTGGCCGAGGAGAGCGCCGAGGCCGGGATGATGCGTCTGGCCAGGAACGAACTGACCCTGGGGCGGCATGTCCCCCTGGAGGAGGTGGAGGCGGGGCTGGAGCGGGTGCGGACGGAGGAGGTGGGAGAGCTGGCGGCCTCGTTGTTTGCCGCGCCCCTGACGGGGGTGATTCTGGGGCCGGTGCGCAAGGACGATTGCCAGCCGGACGGGGAGCTTTTGAGTGGGGACGAAGATGACTGAATTTCCCGGTGAGCCTGGCGGAGGGGTGCCGGTGCTGCTCCGCTGGCTTGATGGTTGCCAGGATCTCGCCCTGCCGGCCTATCACTCCGAGCAGGCGGCGGGTATGGACGTGCGGGCGGCGGTGGTGGCCCCGCTGGCGATCCCGCCCGGCGAAATCCGCCTGGTGCCGACCGGCTTCGCGGTGGCCCTAAGCCCTGGCTACGAGCTGCAAGTCCGGCCCCGGAGCGGGCTGGCGGTAAAACACGGGGTGACGGTGGTCAACGCCCCCGGCACCATTGACGCCGATTACCGGGGCGAGGTGAAGGTGGGACTGATCAACCTTGGTGCCTTCCCCTACACCGTCAACCGGGGGGATAGGATCGCCCAGCTCGTCCTGGCCCCGGTCTGCCGGGCGCAGCTGCTGGTGGTCGCCACCCTGCCCGATAGCCGGCGGGGGGAGGGAGGCTTTGGGCATACCGGGGTGTGACTTCTTGGACTAATCAGCCCTCTGAACGCCCACGCCGCCGGGCCAGTGAGGCCAATCCCGCCAGGCCGCTGCCCATGAGGAGCAGGGTCTGCGGCTCCGGCACCGGCGGGGCGGGGGTCTGGCCCTCGATCACGTCGTTGCCGCAACTCATTCCCCAGTGAAAACCAAGCTCGTCTCCCCGCCAGGAGGAAGGCAGGTTGAAGGCGATGCTCAGCATGGAATTATTCCGTTGCCAGGTGCCGGTGAGGGCGGCGTTTTGTCCGCTGGTGTCGTAGCTCCAGGCCTGGCCGGCGCGGTACACCCAGGCGTTCGGGTCCAGGCCGTTGAGGTTGGATTCCTTGATCAGGTTGGGATTCACCTGGTACAGGCCGATATTGCCTGATTTTTCGTCATGCTCGCCGTGGTGATCCAGGGCCGCGACCCACTCCCATCCCCCGCCGTTGGCCTGGGTGGATAGCCCGGAATCCCCGTTGGGATAGGGCTTGATGCCTTTGGTGCTAATGAATAGGTCGCCGAGCAGGGTGCTCTCGTAGGGCAGGATCTTGCCGAAGTATTGCTCCGCGTAGATGTCCACGGTCATCCGGCCGCCGGTGAAGTCCACCGTCATCTTGGTGATGTTGAAGTCGGCGTCGCCTATGGAGTCAGTGTTGGCCCAGTTGTGGGTCGGGGTGCCGCCGAGGTAGTTGTCCATGATGGTGATCGGGGTGGCTCCGGCCTGACGGGCGAGGATGAGCAGCGAAAGCGCGGTCGAGGCAAGCAGGATCTTATTCATGTGGATAGCCTTGGTTTTAAGGTTAGCAAAATAGTTTATCTAACCATTAAGCAAGTCATATGCCGCAAAAATATAATTTAACGATTGCGATTTTAGCCGTTAAATTAGCATGATGCCAGCCGGGGCAGTTTGGGATGGGTGGAAGTTTTTCCGGAAAACCGGGCGCTTTTCCGGAAAACTGTACAGTAGACTATCGGGAGACAACGGGCGGCTTGCGCCAGAGGGGGGAAAAGGCGTAGATGACGATGGGGCCGGAGAAGAAGGTCTCCGGGGTGTGGGTGGCGGTCATCAGGGCGATGCCCATCAGCAGAGAGGCCAGGGTCTCGCCCAGGCGCACGGTGCCGATGATCCGGTTGAAGTGAATCCAGTTGATGGCAAAGGAGCACATCAGCACTGCCGCCACTAGCAGGGCCGCCAGGCTTAGGGCCAGGGAGGGGTAGAGGGCGGAGCTGATCACCAGCCAGGCCCCGGCCGGGCTGGGCAGGCCGCGGAAGAAGCCGGGCGGGGTGCGATCCTTGGAGCGACCGTAGTCGCGCAGCCGGATCAGGGTGGCGACCACGTAGATCAGCCCCAGGGCCAGGGCGAGGGGCGACCAGTCGGCCCGGGCGTTGATCATCAGGGCCGGGGCCAGGCCGAAGCTCACCATGTCGGCCACGGTGTCGAACTGCTTGCCAAAGGAGCTCGACACCCCGAGCTTTCTGGCCACCGCCCCGTCGGTGAGGTCGAAGAACATGGCGGCAAAATTACAGGTTACCGCCAGTTTTAGGTGCCCCTGGGCGGCGAACCAGATGGCCAGCACCCCGCCGCCTAGGTTGCAGAGGGTAAGGATCTGGGGGATGGCCACCTGGATGGAGTTTTTGACCTTGGCAGGCAGGGCCCGGACGCCCACGGATACCGTGGCCAGGAGCACCGCCAGCCAGATCAAGGCGTTGCCGGCCCGGTTGAGCCAGGGGGCGGCGCAGAGGGCGGCCAGGGCGAAGAACAGCTTGGAGATGTTTTGGGAAAAGGCCTTGCCCTTGCCGAAGTCGTTGGCGCCTTCCACCTGCACCCCGCGCAGGAAGGTGGAGGCCAGGTCGAGGCCGAAGAGGATCAGCAGCCCGACATGATCGATGGCGGCCCAGAACAGGGTCAGGGTGCTGTAGGTGATCAGCTTGTCGACCAGGGGGTCGAGCACCTTGCCCTGCTCGCTCACCTGGTCGGTCTCCCGGGCCAGGGCGCCATCGACGATGTCGAAGACGATCACCGTGGTCACCAGGACGGTGGCCAGCGACCCGAAGAGCTGCCATGGCAGCCCGGTTCTGGCCGCCAGATCGTGGCGGTAGAGCCAGGCCAGCCAGCCGGGGATGAAGAACAGCAAGCGGCCCAGGGTGATCTGGTTGGGCGAGATGCCCAGGTCGTGGCCGACCCAGCGGACGAATCTGACAAACAGCCGGTTGTGCATGGTGAAAGGCGATGGTTTGAGGGAGAAGGGCAAGGGGCGTTGGCCAACGGCGGACAGCGTGCGCAGTAAACTCAATTCGCCCGGATTTGGCAAGGCCCGTTTAGCTGCGGATCAGCTCCTGCTCAATGGCGTCCGGGTCCTGGGAGTTGTAGTAGATGATGTTTTTCAAGTGATAGAAGCTCTCCAGGTCGGTCTCGATGAAGTTCAAGGCCACCCCGTTTTCCTCCACCCGCACCACCTTGCCCCTCATGGTCAGACGCAGCTCGCTGCTGCTGCCGCTCAAGGCCAGGGCGAGGTCGCAGGTCTCACCCACCGCGTGCCCGGTTATCCCCAGCACCGCCACCCCCTTGACGCTTAGGTTCTCGGTCTCGCAGCCCTGGTAACTCTGGCCCGCAAAGGTGACGTCCGCCGTCGCCTGAAAGGCCACCCTGGTATTCTTGCGTCGTTCCCTGCCCATGTCTTTTGCCTCCGATCTTGTTGTTCATTTGTCATGCCGGGCCTGGCGCGGGGTCAGGGGCATAAGGACGGGCCAGCGTCGCGTCGTCTGAGGGGCCCATGCCCTCCAGTACCTTGACGATGGCGCTTAGGTCCTCCTCGCCCCAGCCCAGGGCCACCCCGGCCCGGTAGAGGTGCAGGGCCGTTTGTCCCGCCGGCACTGGCGCCCCCAGCTCATAGGCCGTATCCACGATGAATTTGACGTCTTTTGCCATGTGTTGCAAGGGGAAGGACGGGGGGTGCTGCTTGGCCTTGAGGTGCGCCGCCTTCATTTGGAACAGGGGGCTGTTCATGGCCCCGGAGGAGAGCGTCGCAAGCATAGTCTCCAGGTCTAGCCCCCCCAGTCGCCCGAAGTTCAGCGCCTCGGCGAAACCCTCCATCATCAGGGCCAGCAGCAGGTTGATGAACATCTTCATCATCGAGCCCTGGCCCGCCGGGCCGCAATAAATCACCTTCTTGCCCAGGGTCAGGAAGATCGGCTCCAGCTCCCGAACCTTGTCTTCCGGGCCCCCGGCCAGGATGGTCAGCGCCCCCTCCTCGGCCGGTTTCTTGGTGCCGGAGACCGGGGCGTCGATGAAGACGGCGCCGCTGGCTGCCAGTGCTGGGGCCAGTTGCCGGGTGAATGATGGGGAGACCGAGCTCATGTTGATGAACGTCTTGCCGGGGGTTAGTGCCCCGCCCGCCCCGCCGGGCCCCCAGAGGAGGCTGTTTAAGGCCTCGGGCCCGGTGACCATGGCGATGATCACCTCCGTCGCCTGGGCCAAGGCCTGGGGGCTGGGGGCCAGAACGGCGCCCAGCCGGGCCAGCGGCTCGGCCCTGTCGGGGGAGCGGTTGAAGACCGTGAGCGGATAGCCCGCCTGGAGCAGGTTGGTCGCCATGGGGGTGCCCATGATCCCCAGGCCCATGAAGCCTATTCTCTGTTTCATAACTTTACGCCTTGGGTTGGTGGCATCTGGTACAGATCAAAAGTCAGGATAAGTGCTTTATCATAAGTTAAAGCAGCAAGAGAATTCCTTCGCGTTGCAGCATGGATTGTGCGTCTAGCAGGGGAACCAGGGAGCCATTGTCTAGTTTGGCGAGTCCTGATAGGTCTCCATCCTGCTGTTTGATGAAGCCGACCATCATCGGCTCGGTCTCTTCAATGGTGTCGCAGACCAAGGCCCCGTGCCAGTTGCCGTGCGAGACCACCACCAGGGCCCGGCTGTCGCCGTTGGGGGTTTCTGGGAGGTCGGATCCCCTGGGGATCAGGAGCGGCAGGATGAGCTGCCGCAGGGCTCGCTCCTTGACCTTGGCAAGGTTGCCGGCCAACAGGGAGGACAGACGGCGCAGCAGCCGGGCGAAATCCGCCAGGGGTACAGCGGCGTTTTGGGTATATTTGGCGGCCTGGGCCGGGGAGATGGCCTGGCTCATGGCGATCATCCGGCAGGGCAGGGCGAGCGTCAGCGAGTTGATGGTCAGTATTTTGACCAGGACAGGGGGCTCGACAGTCTCGGCCTCGGGCGTGGGCCTTTCCCTGACCGAGCCCTGGCTGGGAAGGCCGACATCTAGGAGGCCGGCCACCTCTGGAGAGGCGAGCCAGTGGCCCAGCAGCCGCGCCAGTTCCGGGCCGGGGGCCGGAGTCTGGCTGAGGGCGGCCCGGAATTCGGCGAGGAGTTCGAGGGCCATTGCGCCGGGCTCGGGGAGCGGGGCGGCGGGGGGCGATTCGGCCCCGGAGCGGGCGGGGGAAGGCTCCGCGCCGGGCCGGTCTTCCTGGCGGGCGGTTTGCCGCCGGATCTTGTCCTTGAGCCGGTTGAAGCGCACCAGGAGGTTCCTCAGCACCTCCTGTTCCCGGTTTAAGTCAACCCCCAGTTCCTCGTGCAGGCTGACCACATGGGCCATGGCCTCCTTCAAGAAGTCGATGGTGTCCGGCGGGTTGACGCCGTGGCCCTTGATGTAATCGAGGACGTTGGCCGCCATCACCAGCATGGCGTGGATGGCCCGCCGTTCCCGGAAGTGTCCCTTAAGGCTGACGAAGGCCTCGTCCAGACGGGCGGCCCGTTTGGGGCTCAGTCGCCAGTCCTGGGCGATGATCTCGGCCTTGAGCCGCAGCACCGCGTCGTCGAGCGGCAGGGGCGGGGCGGTCACGGGCGGCTTCCCGGCCCAGGACGGGTGTTGTCGTGCCGTTGGCTTGTCTTTATCGCGGGGACGGTCGTCATTGGTCTGTACAATTTCCCGGACGCGTGGTACATGCAACATAACCTGGACGTTTAGCGTCCCCACGGCGGACGGGGACGCTTTTTCTTGGGCATTATTAACAAGTTCTAGGCGGCAGCACAACGTCTAAAATCGAGGCGGGAGGACGGACCTTGGAAGTGGTGTTCGCGGTGATTCTTGGCGCCCTGGTGGGTTCCTTTTTGAACGTGGTCATCCTCCGCCTGCCGGACGAGAGTCAATCCGTGGTGCTGCCGGCCTCGCACTGCCCCCAATGCCAGGCCCCCATTCGCTGGTACGACAATGTTCCCATCCTGAGTTTCATCTGCCTGCGGGGCCGCTGTCGGAGTTGCCGGGGGACGATTTCTTGGCAGTATCCCTTGGTCGAGGCCCTGATGGCCATGTTGTCCTTCGCCCTGTGGCGCGGCTTTGGCTTCGGCCTGGCCTTCCTGGTCTATTTTGTCTTCTGCGCCGCCCTGCTGGCCATCATCTTTATCGACCTTTACCACCAGATCATCCCGGATGTCATCAGCCTGCCCGGGGTGGCGCTGGGATTTTTGGCCTCTTTTTTCCTGCCGGGACTCTCCTGGCAGGAGTCGGCCTTGGGGTTGCTGCTGGGGGGCGGGACCTTCTACGCCATCGCCGCGGGTTATCAGCTCCTGACCGGGCGGGCGGGCATGGGAGGGGGCGATATAAAGCTTTTGGCCATGATTGGCGCCTTTTTGGGCTGGCGGGCCTTGCCGTTTGTGATCTTCGCCAGCGCCCTCTTGGGGTCGGTGGTCGGCATCGGGGCCATGGTCAAGCAGCGCCAGGGCGGCAGGACGGTGATTCCTTACGGCCCCTTCCTGGCCCTGGCGAGCTACGGCTACCTGTTCTTCTCCGACCGGCTCTGGCGGCTCGTGGCTGGATACTATGGACAGTAAACGGCAAACAAGGTATATTGCGCCCTAAAATATTGGTTTTGTGCTAAACAGATGAAAAATGTGGAGTCCCAAGTCATGGAGTTGAAGCAGCGGGTCTTGGTGGTGGATGACGACGAGACAGTACGCAAGGTGGTGACCTTGGTGCTGGAGAAGAACGGCTACGAGGTAGAGACGGCGGTCAACGGCCAGGAGGCCTTGGACAAGGTGGTGGGAGGTTTCTTCGACCACATTGTCACCGATCTGGCCATGCCGGTCATGGACGGGCTGGCTCTGCTCAAGGCCTTGCAGGAGCTGGGCTGCGAGGCCATCCGCACCGTGATCTCCGGCAAGACGGAGCTGTCTTCCGTCACCCAGGCCTTCCAACTGGGGGCGAGCGACTTCATCGCCAAGCCCTTTGAGTCGGTGGAGGTGGTGCTGCTCACCCTGCGTAAGGCCGAGGAACGGCATCGGCTGGAGAGGGACAACCTCCGGCTGCAGAAGGAACTGGAGGACCGGCACGTCTTTGCCAACATCGTGGCTCGTAGCCGGTCGATGAACGCCATCTTCCAGACCGTCACCAAGATCGCCGACTACAAGACCACGGTGCTGATCACCGGCGAGAGTGGCACCGGCAAGGAGCTGATCGCCCGGGCCATCCACTATAACAGCAGTCGCAAGAGCCAGCCCCTAATCGACATCAACTGCGGCGGCATCCCGGAAAATCTCTTGGAGAGCGAGCTGTTTGGTTACGTCAAGGGGGCCTTCACCGACGCCAACCGCACCAAGAAGGGCTTGTTTGAGGAGGCGGACGGCGGCACCCTGTTTCTGGATGAGATCGGTGACATGCCGCTGTCCTTGCAGGTCAAGCTGCTGCGGGCCTTGCAGGAGGAGGAGATCCGGCCCCTGGGGCATGGTCAGTCGATCAAGGTGGATGTGCGGATTATCGCCGCCACTGCCAAGAATCTGCGCGACCTGGTGCGCGAGCGGCTGTTTCGGGACGACCTGTTCTACCGGATCAACGTCCTGGCCATCGAGGTGCCGCCCCTGCGGGAGCGGCGGGAGGACATCCCGCTGCTGGTGGACTACTTTGTCAAAAAATACAACGAGAAGCTGGGCTTGGCGATTACCGACGTGGACAAGACCTGCATGCACAAGCTGATGCACTACGGCTGGCCGGGCAACGTCCGGGAGCTGGAGAACGTCATCGAGCGGGGCATGGCCCTGGCCGAGGGCAGCGTGCTGTCGGTGAAGAACCTGCCCGCCGAGTTGTTTCAGAACGTGGGGACGGCGGCGGGCATCGACTTGGAGAACGCCGGGTTTTCCATCAAGCAGAACCGGGCGATCATGGAGCGGCACCTAATCATCAAGGCCCTGACCGAGACCAAGGGCAACCGCACCCACGCCGCAGGACTGCTCGAAATCAGCATCCCGGCCCTGCTCTACAAGATGAAGGAGTATCAGATCGTCGGGATGTAGGGGCCGGGCGGACACAACTTGGACAACTCTCCCCGGTTTTTTGCGGGCTCCTTAGGTCGTCGCCGCAAGGCGGACTGGCGGCGTTCTTTAACCTTTGCCCCTACGCCTTTCAGCCGCCTGTCCCCGCCATCTGCCGCAGACGGTCCGCCTGGGCCGGGGAAAGCCGCTCCACGATGGCGATCTGCCGCTCCAGCCCCGCCTGGTCGCCCAACTGGTGCAGGACGAGTCCCAGGTTGTACTGGGCCTTGAGGTGCTGGGGCTTGTGGCCCACGATTTGCTGTAGGGGCCGCACCGCCAGTTGCGCCTGGCCGCGCTGGAAATAGGCCACCGCCAGCTTATAGAGGACGCTCAAGTTGTAGGGTTCAAGGCGGTGGGCCCGGTTCAGCACCGTCTCGGCATCCTGGTAGCGTCCGAGTTTGATGTAGGCGTGGCCCAGCAGGCTTAGGACGTGGATCGAGGCGGTCTCCTCGGGGGCGTCGTCGGTAAGTTTTTCAAAGGCCGCCGCCGCCTCCTGCCACCGGCCGAGCTTGCCGTGGCAAAAGCCGATGTCGCACCAGTAAGACCAGCGTCCCGGCTCCTCCCGCACCGCCCGCTCGAAAAAGGCAAGCACCTTCTCGTATTCCTTATCCGAAAGCCGCACCGCGCCGACGATCTCCCTGTCCATCTTGGCCGTCATGTTAATTAACGGGCGAACCGGTCGGTGAAGTAGGGGGCCAGAACCTCCGGGATTCGGATCTGGCCGTCGGTCTGCTGGTGATTCTCGAAGATGGCGGCCAGCGTCCGGCCCACCGCCAGGCCGCTGCCGTTTAAGGTATGCACCAGGGCGCTCTTGTTCCCGCCCTGGGGGCGGTAGCGGATGCCGCCCCGCCGGGCCTGGAAGTCGGTGAAGTTGCTGCACGACGAGATCTCCCGGTAGGTGTTCTGGGCCGGCATCCACACCTCGATATCGTAGGTTTTGCTGGAGGAAAATCCTAGGTCGCCGCCGCACAGTAGCACCACCCGGTAGGGCAGCTCCAACATTTGCAGCACCTCTTCGGCGTCGGCGAGCAGGGACTCCAGCTCGGCTTCCGAGGTCTCGGGGGTGGTGAACTTCACCAGTTCCACCTTGTCGAACTGGTGCTGGCGGATCAGACCCCGGGTGTCCTTGCCGTAGGAGCCGGCCTCGGAGCGGAAGCAGGGGGTGTAGGCGGCGTACTTGATGGGCAGGTGCTTTTCGGCTAGGGTCTCGTTGCGGTGCAGGTTGGTGACCGGCACCTCGGCGGTGGGGATCAGGTACAGATCCCAGCCCTGGGCCCGGAACAGGTCCTCCTCGAACTTGGGGAGCTGGCCGGTGGCGGTCATGGAGGCGCTGTTGACCAGGAAGGGCGGCAGCACCTCCCGGTAGCCGTGTCTTTGGGTGTGCAGGTCGAGCATGAAGTTGATCAGTGCCCGCTCCAGGCGGGAGGCCAGGCCGGAAAGCACCGCGAACCGGGCCCCGGAGAGCTTGGCGGCCCGGTCGAAGTCCATCACCCCCAACTCCTCGCCCAACTGCCAGTGGGGCTTGGGCGGGAAGGGAAAGACCCGGGGCTCGCCCACCCGCTTTACCTCGACGTTGTCCTTGTCGTCCCGGCCCGGGGGCACCGAGTCCTGGCAGAGGTTGGGAATTTCCATGACCAGGGCGTTAAGCTCGCCCTCGATGCCGGCCAGCCCCTGCTCCAGTTCCTTGATCCGTTCCCCCACCTGGCGCATCTCGCCCATCCGCGCCTCGGCGTCCGCGCCCTTGGCCTTGAGCCCGGCGATCTCCTGGGAGACGGTCTTCCTGGTGTTGCGCAGGCCTTCGACCTCGGAGAGCCATCGGCGGCGTTCCTGGTCGAGGGCCAGCAGCCGGTCGATTCTGCCGCCATCCTGACCCCGGTGGATGAGCTTTTTTCGTACTAGCTCGGCGTTTTCTCTAACAAATTTCAGTTCTAGCATGGGGTTACCTTAGTTTGGTCGGTTGGTTGGGGAACGCATCCCGCGCCTTGTATGTCGGCCTTTTGCTTAGCCATCGGCTACCTTTGGGCGAGATCATCAAGCAAGACCTGGATCAGAAAATGGGCCAATCTTTCCGCCTCCTCGAGGCCAAAGCGGGGCAGACCGAAGTCCCGTTCCTGGTCGCTGACCAGGGCCAGCCAGGTGCCGTCCCGCTCGGCCAGGGGTTCCTGGTGGACGCTGGCGCGGAAGACCTCGACCTTGGGGGCTGGGCCGCCCTTGTAGCCCTCGGTGAGCACCAGGTCCACGTCCTCGAAGTAGCGCCGGGCGAGTTCGGGCAGGGGCAGCTCGCCCTCGCGGTCGCGGATGATTCCCAGGCCGGTGGGCGAGGATAGGGCCACCACCCGGGCCCCGGCCTGCTTGTGACGCCAGGTGTCCTTGCCGGGTCGATCCATGTCGAACTGGTGGACGTGGTGCTTGATGGTGCCGACCCTTACTCCTTGGGCGATCAGGGCGGGGATCAGCTTCTCGAGCAGGGTGGTCTTGCCGCTGTTGGCCTTACCGATCACCGAGACGATGGGCGGGGGGGGCTGGTTCATCCCGGCGGCCAGCGCATGGGCCGTCCGGCCAGGACGTGCAGGTGGAGGTGGAAGACCGTCTGGCCGGCCTCGACGCCGTTGTTGATCACCAGGCGAAAGCTGGGGGCGTTGTTGGCGCGGGCCAGTTCCGCCCCCACCCGCATCAGTTTGCCGATCAGGGCCTCGTCCGCCGGGCCGACCGTCCCCATGCCGCTTAGGTGGCGCTTGGGAATCACCAGAAAGTGGGTGGGGGCCTGGGGATTGATGTCGGCGAAGGCCAGGAGTTCGTCGTCCTCGTGGAGCTTGACGACCGGGATCTGACCGGCCACGATCTTGCAGAACAGGCAATTGTCGCTCATGGCGGCGCTCCTTGGGCTTGGGAGGGAGGGATTGGAGTTGGGGCCAGCGGCGACGGGAGTTGACCAGCCAGCCAATGTCTGGGAATTTACCGCAACCCAGGGCCGAGCGCAAGGAGTTCGGCGCCTCTGTGGTCAGGTAGGGATGGCCTTTTGTCCGCAGATGAGGTAAAAACGGCCCGTCGGGCCCTGGTTGTGCGCGGCCCCAGGGTGAAAGATGCCTTTTGGCACCAAACGGGAGAGAAAATCTATGCGGCAGATGCTGATCAACGAGCTAAGCAAGGACGAGCGGGAGCGAATAAAAAAATTCCTGGATGAAAATGCCCGGCAGGGGGGGGTGGCCGGACTGTACTGGCTGGCCATTCCCGAGCGGCTGTGGGGGGAGAGCCAGCGCGGGCACGAGGCCTGCGGGCCGTTTTCCTTCGCCATCGAGCTGGGCGACGATTTTATCTCCTCGGAGCTTTTGGTGCGCAGCGCCTCGAACCTCCACTGCCCCTGCACCTGTTACGCCACCGCGGCGCAGCGCCTCCTCCTGCTTGAGTTCCTGGATCGTCTGACTGGGGAGCTGGCAATTAGGGCCTGACTTTTTGCCCTAGGCCGAAGCGGGGGCCTGGCCACAAAAAAACCCTGCCTCGATCTGAGACAGGGTTTTTTTGTGGCCAGGGGCTGGGCGCCGCTGACCGGCCTTGGCTTTACCACCAGCAAATGGTCTGATCGGCTGCAAAGATCATGTCCACCAGCTTGCTGTAGTCAGGGTTGGCGACGTTTAAGTCGAAGCTCTCGGTCTCCCGGCCCTCGGAGACGATCTCGACCAGCTTCTTGGTGGTGGCGTCGGGCGCGGAGCGATATGCGTGTAAAATCTTCATCGTGGCGACTCCTTATATGGTTATCAGGATACGATCCCGTAGGGGACGATGATGTCCATCTCCCTAAGCTTCTGGCCCAGTTCCTCGATGCTGATCTTGACCAGCTCGTTGGTTTCGACGTTGGCGTCGATGTTGGAATACACCTCGCCCTCCATGTCGCGGATCCATTCCAGGTTCTCGCGGTGGTAATCGTTAAAGGCGGGAACCGTGGCATCTAAGACCGTGCAGTAGGCGTACATGTTCTCCACCGCCAGGCCCAGGGCCGAGCGCATGGCGTCATGGACGTAGTCCGGGTGGCGGCTGATGAAGCACACTTTTTTTGACATCGTCATTCTCCTCTTATAGGGTCAGGTAGCACTCGTAATCTTCAATGATGGCCCCGTGCTGGGCCTGGGTGGCCATCTTCTCCGGGGTCAGTCCCTTGGGCACGACGTTGACATCGAAGCCCGACTGCTTGTAGCTGTCGGCGCAGATGGAGACGTCCACGTTCGGAATCGCGCAGAGTTCGGGGAACTCCGGGGTGGTGGTCAGCTTGGTGCCCCACCAACTGAAGAATACCTTAACCTTGGAACCCTTGGCCACCGCCGCCTTGGTGACCCCCATGACGTGCCGCATCTGGTTGGGGTTGCTCACAAAAATTCCGAGACTTTTTGCCATGTTCTCTCTCCCTTGGATAAATGCAAGGCGCGCCCGTCGCCGGGCGCGCCACCGGTGCCTGAATTTATTTCAGGTTAATCAAATCATCCCTTCTTGATGAAGAAGTGGATGAAGCCCTCCCCTTCCCGTTCGCCCAGGAAGGTGTGGCCGCTCTTCTCGCACCAGCCGGGCAGGTCGTTGCGGGAGCCGGGATCGGTGCCCAGCACCTCGAGTACTTGGCCGGACTTCAGCTTGCCGATTTCCTTCTTGGTGCGGAGGAGGGGCATGGGGCAGCTTAAGCCCTTGGCGTCTAAGGTAAGGTCGACTTTTAGATCAGCGGGGGCGGTTACATTGCTCATAGTGGTTCTCCTTGACAAGTTGTGGTTGACATAAGGGCTGTTGAGCCGTAGTTCATTCTGCATTACCAGCGTTTATTTTTGATGTCAAGTGGTAAATGAATGTGAATTCATTCGGTTGGCTAGTTTTGGGTATTTGACTTGCAGGCCGGGTAGTTATCTTGTCTTGACAAATTGTTGCCGGCTGGGTAGAAGGGGCTAGAGCTTCCGGGGATACCTGCCACAACGTAGGGCATAAGCTGGTGAATTGGCAAGCTTTGCGGCCCGTGCCGAGTGGTTTAACGAACGCAAAAAGGTTAAAACAGGGGGAGGAGGAAAAATGGCGGAAGAGAGTATCTTTTTGGGCAAGGCGCAGGGGCTGTACAAGAAGTTGTGCCAGGACGAGTGGAGCGCCAACACGGTGGGGATCATGATCGGGCTGTTCAGCGTCCTGGCCATGGCCTGGTGGCGGCCCTGGGGGGCGGTGGGCGCGGTGCGTAATTGGGGCGACTGGATCCTCTACGGGATCGGGGTGTTCAAGGAGGCGCCCAAGGGGCCGCTGATGGACTCCGGCTCGGTGATCGGCATCGGCTTCATCGCCGGGGCCTTTGTTTCCGCCAACTTGGGCAGCGACTTTGCCATCCGTATCCCTCCGGCCTGGGAGCGGGTCAAGGCGGTGTTCGCCGGCATCTTCATGGGCATCGGCGCCACCCTGGCCGGGGGCTGCAACGTGGGCGGCTTCTACAACTCCATCGGTAACCTCTCGGCCAGTGGTTTCGCCATGTGGCTGGGCCTGATCTTCGGGGCCATCGGCGGCTTGAAATACATCTATTGGGAGATGGAGCACGTCACCTGGGGCACCGGCGGCGGCGCCACCCTGGAGTTGCCGCGGGCACTGCAAGTCATCCTGGGCCTGGGCGGCATTGCGGCCCTGATTTGGGGCGCCCATACCTACAGCGTCAGCGAGAGCAGTTACATGGCCTCCCTGGGCGGGCTGATCCTGATCTCGGCGGTGCTTGGCTACTCCATGCAGCGCGGGCGCTGGTGCATGATCCAGGGCTTCCGTGAGCCCCACATGACCGGCGATTGCACCATGGCCAAGTCGGTGGCGCTCAGCATCTGTATCGTGGCCATCGGGGCCACGGTGCTCAAGTACCACGTCCCGGAGCGGTTGCGCTCGGTGCGCGATACCTTCTCCAGCGCCATGGAGGAGGTGTCCAATCAGGCCCAGGGGGTGGACGTGGATTCGATTGTCGGGGACGTCGATGGCATCGGCACCCTGCAGAAGCCCCTGGCGGTGCTCAGCAAGAACAACTATGTGCGCGGCACCTTCGGTTGGGGCGGGGTGGTGGGCGGCCTGGTCTTCGGCTTCGGCGCCATGCTGGCCGGGGGCTGCGGCACCGGCACCCTCTGGCGGGTGGGCGAGGGCCAGGTCAAGCTGTGGATCGTCATGCCCTTCTTTGCGGTAAGCAACGCCTTGATGACCAAGTGGTTTCGGGCCGCGGAGTTCGAGGCCAACGGCAAGCTGGGGGCCAAGGTCTTTCTGCCCGACACCTTCCTGGGCTACGGCGGCACCCTGGCCTTGATTCTGGGGGCGATGGCCCTCTGGTACTTGGTGGTGGACTGGAACGAGGAGAGCAACAAGCTCCTGGTCGAGATGTAAATCCGCCGCTCTGGCGGCGTGTTGACAGGGCCATTCCGGGCGGCGTCCCGGGGTGGCCCTTTTCTTTGTCCTTGACAGAAGCCCCCTTCCTTAATAGCGTGGGGCCATGTTCGTCCAGTCTCCCAAATAACAGTCCCTGGTATTTTAGCCCATGAACGTCACCCTTTCCGGATTCCAGCATGCCCCCAGCGACTACCAGGCCGAGCTGCTACGCGGCGGCGAGGTGGTCGTGGTGGTCGATGACGACCCGCTCATCCGGGAGCCGCTTAGGCTCTTTTTTGAGGACAAGGGTCTGCCTACCCTGGAGGCTGGGTCCGCTGCGGAATGTTTTGCTCTCTTGGAGAGCCGGCCCGTGGCCTTGGTGCTTTTGGACTTAGGCCTGCCCGACCTGCCCGGACTGGAGGTGCTGGCCCTGATCCGGGAGAGGTATCCGCTCCTGGCGGTGATCATGCTCACCGGCAGCACCGACCTGCAAACAGCCCTGGACTGCCTCCGGCGGGGGGCGGACGACTATTTGACCAAGCCGGTGCGTCTGGAAGAGATTTTGCTTGCGGTGCGGAAGAATCTTGAGAAGCGGCGGCTGGTGATTCAGAACCGTCAGTATCAGTTCGATCTGGAAAACGCCAACTTCCGGATTCAACTGATGCACCAGCTCTCGCTGAAGATGAACTCTGTTTACCTAAGCTCGGTGGAGTTGGACGAGATCCTCCAGGCCATTCTGGTGGGGATCACCGCCAACGAGGGGCTGCGTTTCAATCGCGCCTTCCTGGCCCTGGTCGATCACGAAACCCAGACCCTTCAGGGCCGGCTGGCTATCGGCCCCGGCTGCCGGGAAGAGGCGGGTCGGGTGTGGGAGGAACTGAATCGGAAGCGGCTCGACTTCTCCGATCTGGTCAAGGATGCGAACCTTTGCCGGGCCAACGGCGGCCAGGGGCTTAACCGGCTGATCCAGGGTCTTAGTGTCCCGATGAGCGACACCGGCCACCTCCTGGTGCGCGCCGCCCTGGAACGCCGGAGTCTAAACGTGGTGGCCGGCAAGGTCGAAGGGTTTGAGCCCGGGGGGATGGTGGAGCTGTTGGGTGCCGACAGCTTCGTGGTGGTGCCGCTCTTCTCGCCGCGCCGGGCCCTGGGGGTGATCATCGCCGACAACTTCGTTACCCGCCAGGAGATCAGCGAGAGCCACGTCAGCGCCTTGGAGCTGTTCTCCAGCCAGGCGAGCCTGGTCATCGAGCACACCCGGCTGCACCTCAACATGCAAAAGACCATCGCCGAACTGGAGGCGGTCAACCACGAACTGGACAAGAACAAGGACCTGTTGATCGAGGCGGAGCGATTCTCCGCCTTGGGGCACATGGCCTCCCAGATGCTCCACACCCTGCAGAACCCCATTACCTCTATCGGCGGCCTGGCCAGGCTGATGGCCAAGAAAACCCAAGATCAGGAGATGGCCAATTACGCCGACCTGGTTTATCGGGAGGCGAGCCGGCTGGAGGTCACCCTGGCCGATTTGTTTGATTTCGTAACCCACACCGAGTTTAACCTTGAGCCGACCCGGCTTTCCCCCCTGTTGCACAAGGTGCTGCTCTTGATGCAGCCCGACATCAACAAGCGCAAGATCACGGTGCAGACCGTCGTGCCCGATCCCGAACTGACCCTGGAACTGGATGCGGCTCAGATCAGCAAGATGCTGGTTCATCTGTTAAAAAACGCCATCGAGGCCATGCCCGAGGGGGGGCGGCTGACGATTGAGCTGGTCAGGGAGGCCCCCTGGCTTAAGATCATCATCACCGACAGCGGCAAGGGCATCGACGACGAGCAGCTCCGTCGGGCCCGGGAGCCGTTTTACACCACCAAGAGCTACGGCACCGGCATGGGCCTGGCGATGGTGGAGCGGATTGTGGCTGCCCATCAGGGCCATTTCGTGATTAACAGGAAATCGGTGGGCACCGAGGTGATGGTGCTGCTGCCCCTGTCCCAGACGAGATGAAGATCAGCGGCCCGCCTCCATCGGCTGCTGGTCGTCTGGCGTGGGAGCAGGCTTACGCGGGCAAGGCGGCGGGGGCGTCTTCCGGGACGGCGGGGCTGGAGCCCGGCCTGTTGCTCAAGGGCCGGGTGATCGCCGCAGACGGGAACGGGGTGCTGACCGTGCTCACCGAGCGGGGGACGTTTAGGGCCGCCGCCACCGTCGCCCTGGAGGTGGGCCGGGAGTTTTGGTTCGAGGCGGCGGGCGGGGATCAGACGCCCCTGGCCCTGGCGGGCAAGGCGAACGCCGCCTTCGATCTGCTGCGGCTTCTGCTGCCCGAGTTGTTGTCCGAAGGCGAGTCCGCCTCTTCCACGCCGCCCGGCTTGGGGGGAGCGAAGGCGCCCTTGGGGCTGCTGGGGGCCGAGGGCGCCGTGGGAGCCGTTTCCAACCCGTTGAGTCTCCTCCGGCTCGTTTCCCAGCTTGGACTACTGGGGCCTTCCGGGGCGGAGACCCAGGGCGGCGCTTCTAGCCGCGCCGAGTCCGTAAATCTCGTCAAGGGCCTGTTAGAGGACAGCGACCCGGCTCTTTCTAGACTGGGTCGCATACTCGAGGCCCATGCCCAGCTTAATCAGCAGCCGCCGGCATCAGGGGAGGGTAATTATTGGCTGTTCCCGGTCTTCTTCGCCGATCAGGCGGGCCGGGGCGAGTGGATGTTTTCCCAGGAACAGTCCTCCGGGAATGATGCCAGCCCCGTTTCCAGCCTGAGCTTCTATCTGGCCATGAGCAGGCTGGGCGAACTGCACCTCTCTCTTGCCTCCCGGCCCGGGCGGATGACCGGGGTGTTTTCCCTGGCCACGCCCGAGGCCGCCAGTCACCTGCGGCAGCATTTGCCCGACCTCCGTCGGGCACTGGAGCCTCTGGCCGGCGGCCAGATTGACATCTCCTGCCGGTGCTCGCCGGTGGGGAGCTTCCAGGCCCTTAAGGAGGAGTTGAGCGCCAAGGCCTGCCGCCGGCTGGCGAGTTTCTCCCTGGTGGACGTCCGAGCCTAGGGCGGGATTTATCGCTGTTGACAGGCAGCTGATTTGCGGATAATTGTCAAAGCTTGAGTCCGTGCTTATCGTAATTTGCAATTATAAATGGGGGCCTCGCCGTTACACCGCGATCCCGGCCCTGCTAATCCCCTAAACCATATTTTTAGGAAGAAAACTATGAGACAAGCTAGATGGAAGAAAATCGTCGGCGTGCTGGTCATTGGCCTCTGGGCCGGGATCGCCACCCCCCAGGCCCAGGCGGCCAAGGTGCCGGAATTCGCCCGGCCCTCGGTGCAGGATCAAAAGGTCATCGACGTCGGCAAGTACCGTGGCAAGGCGGTGCTGATCAACTTCTGGGCCACCTGGTGCGGTCCCTGCGTGCAGGAGATCCCCTCCCTGGTTAGCCTGCAAAAGGAATTTGGCCCTCAGGGCTTGCAGATTATCGGGGTGTCGATGGATCAGGACGGCGAAGGGCCGGTGCAGAAGGTGATCGGCAAGAAGGGCATTAACTATCCGGTGGTGATGGGTGATGAGCAAATAAGCCGTGATTTCGGTGGAATATATGGCATTCCCGCCTCGTTTTTGATCGATCAGTCTGGCAACGTGAGTAAGCGTTTTGACGGTTTGACCAGCCATGATACCTTTGTGGCGGCGGTCAAGCAGGTGCTGCAGTAGCCCCCTGGCGGCTAAGTCGGCAAGGGGCTAATTTTTGGTTGACAGGGGAGTTATTTGGAGTAAATTCCGTCCTGTGATTTTATCCGGGTTGTTAGTCGCCTGACGCGTCAAACGGCGGGCCAGGGCGGCTTTGGGGGAGTACGAACAATCACTTAATTTTACACAAGGAGAGAGGAACAATGAAGAAGATGATCGCTTTGGCTATGGCTTTGGCATTCACCGCCGGCACGGTTGCGGTTACCTATGCCTTTACCTGCGAGGTGAAGTCCGTTCAGGGCACCACCGTTACCCTGGACTGCAAGGCCGCTGACGCTGGCAAGATCGAGGCCGGCAAGCCGATCAAGGTCACCGGCAACAAGAAGAAGGCGGTCGAGGGCTGCTAATCCCTGGCCATAGTTCCTGGCCTAGGGCGGGAACCTCGAGAGCTGTCCAACCGCGAGGCTGGACAGCTCTTTTTTTATTTGGTGTGATTGCTATTTTGAGGAAAATATATGCACAAGAATGTTGGAACCATTGATATGTTCGTCCGGCTGTTGATCGCCGCCGCCTTGGGGTATATTGGCTACATGCCCAACCCCGTAGTCTCTCCAGGAACCTCGCAGAATATTATCAAGGTGGTAGCTTTTTTGCCGCTCTTGACCGGCCTTAGCCGCTTCTGCCCCCTCTATAGATTGATCGGTTTAAGCACCTGCGGTGGTTCTTGCAAAACCAAATAATTTAGTTTGCCACAACTTCCAGCCGGCCAGTGAGAGATGAAGATACACGCTAAGCTCATCACCAGTTTCGGGACGGTACTGGTTGCCACCCTGACCATTTTCGGTTTTATCAGTTATTATACCTTTGCCAACAGCACCCGGCAGAATTCAGATCGGATCATAACCTTGCAGAGCAGCGAGGTGATCTATCAGCTCACCAAATCTTTAAACAAAGAGATCGGACAGATTGAGCAGGAATTGACTGCCTTTGTGCAGCAAAACGCCTGTAGCCTCAGCTCCGAGGCGGAGACCAAGGCGCTTTTTGCCGGATTTGCCCGGCGCAACCCGCTGTTTCATTCGATTTCCCTCTATCATGTCGAAGCCCGCAATATCCCGGCGGAGTTTCGCTCCTGGCTGGACGAGGTCGCCCAGCACGATCAGGTCGAGCCCCTGTTTCGCCGTCAATCAGACGAGTTGTACCTGCTCTGGCCCACCCAGACCCCCACCGGTCGGGCCTTCCTGGTTATTGCCATCGATCAGGGGCAACTGGCGGCCAGCATCCGCTCCTACCTGCGGGTCAACGGTTGCGCCGTCTTGCTCAGCGAGCAGGGCCGTAATCTGTTGACTCCCGTGCAACAGAATCCGTTGCATCCGATGGCGGCGGAGGTGCTGGGGCATCTGACCTCCAACCTCTCGCCTGGCCGGATCGAGCGGCAGGGAGGCGTCTATACCTACCAGACCCGCGACACCCTGCTGGGCGCCGACCTTACCCTGGTGGTGCCGGCTGGCTTCTACCAGGCCGACCTGAACTCCCTGAAGAACCGGATTGTGGCCGCCATGTTGATCGTGGGCTGGGTGTCGGTGTGGATCCTGCTGTTTGTCGCCTTCAAGATTTCCAGCCCGATCCGCAAGCTCTCCAAGGCCACCAAGGATATCGTGGCCTTCAACTACTCGACCGAGTTGGAGATCGAGCCCTCGCAAGACGAGATCGGCGAGTTGGCGGAGAGTTTCGAGGTCATGCGCCAGAAGATCAAGAATCTGGTAACCAAGGACCCCTTGACCCATGTCTATAACCGGCTGTTCATGATGCACCTCTTCGAGTTGGCAGTGCTTAAGGCCGTTCGTCAAGAGGGTAGTCTTTCCTGCATCATGATGGATATCGATCACTTCAAGAAGGTCAACGACACCTACGGCCATCAGGGGGGAGATGCGGTGCTGGTGGCGGTGGGCAAGACCTTGCGGGAGAACTCCCGCGACTACGATACCCCGGCCCGCTACGGGGGCGAGGAGTTTATCTTCATCCTTCCCGAGACCCCGCTGTCCCACGCCGTCTCCATTGCCGAACGGATCCGGATGGCGATCAAGGGGATGGTTATCCCCTTCGAGGATACGGAGATTCACTGCACCATGAGTCTGGGGGTGGCGGAATTTGATCTGTACCAGGTGAACACCACCGATCAAATCATCAAGAACGCCGATCAGGCCCTTTATAACGCCAAGCAAGGGGGCCGCGATCAGGTGGTGGCCTTCAGGAAGGCCGAGGGTTAGACGGGAGAGGAATATGGAGCTTGCGCAACCGATACTGCTAGGCCTGTTGCAGGGGGCGACTGAGTTTCTGCCGGTATCCAGCTCCGGCCATCTGGTGCTGGCCGAGACCTTTTTCAAGATCAAGGAGGCGGGCCTGGCCTTTGACGTGGCCCTGCACCTGGGCACCTTGGTGGCGGTGGTCATTTACTTCCAGACTGAGCTGCTGGCCATGGCCAGGGCGGTGGCCAGGCCCGGCGATTTGGCGCCCGAGGCGCGGGACAACCGGCGGCTGACCCTGTTGCTGCTGGTAGCCACCATTCCTGGCGGGCTGCTCGGCAAGCTGTTCGCCAACCGGATCGAGGCGGCCCTGCGTCAGCCGCTCTTGGTGGCGGCGGCCCTGGCGGGCACCGGCCTGATTCTGCTTTGGGCCGAGGGCGTTGGCCGCCGTTGCCGCGATTTTCAGCATATCGGCATGCTTGACGCCGTGGTTCTGGGGCTGGCCCAGGCCTTCGCCTTGGTGCCTGGGGTGTCCAGGAGCGGTGCCACCATGACCGTGGGGCTATTCCGCGGCCTCGACCGGACGGCGGCGGCCCGGTTTTCGTTTCTGATGTCGGTGCCGATCATCGCCGGGGCCGGGGCCTTGCATCTGATCAAGATCGTCAGGCACGGGCTGATGCCCGGCCAGGGCAGCTTCTTCGCCCTTGGTTTTGTGGCCTCCGCCATCTCCGGCTATCTGTTCATCGCCTTTATCATGCGTTATATCCAGACCCGGTCGTTCGCCATCTTCGCCTATTACCGTTTCGCGGTGGCGGCCATGGTCCTGGGCTGGGTATGGTGGCACTGACCTGAACCCGCCTCCGACAGGGCTTGTTGTAGTGACAAAACGAGGAAACAGATGCTGATCGCCAGGGATTTACCAGAGCCAGCGGCCAAGATCCTAAGGGGGCTGCGCAAGGACTATCAGGTCGCCTTCGAGCCTTTCCGGGTGCGGGGGATCGAGATCAAGCTCCTGAAGATTCAGGACCTCGAATGCGTGCTCAAGGGCCGCGACCCGTTTAAGAACGTCTCCGAGTTTCCCTTTTGGGTCAAGCTTTGGGAAGCGGCCCTGGTCTTGGCCGACGTGGCGGCCACCCTGCCCCTTGCGGCCGGGCCGCGATTGCTGGAGCTGGGCGCCGGCCTGGGGGCGCCGGGTCTGGTGGCGGCGGCCAGGGGGTTTGAGGTCACCTTGAGCGACTACGAGGAGCGGGTGCTAAATTTCCAGCGGGTCAGCGCCGCGGCTAGCAATCTTAAGGTGGATTGCCGTTTTCTCGACTGGCAGCAGCCGCCGGAACTTCCGCCCTTCAATACCATCATCGGCGCCGAGATCCTCTTCCGCGACGACCTGCTGCCGCCGCTCCTGGCCCTGTTCGACCGGCTGCTCGCCCCCGGCGGGGCCATCTACCTGTGCCACGATTTGCGGCGCAAGACCCTGTACCGGTTTTTGGATCTGGCCCAGGCGGACTACACGATCAAGGCCCGGAAGATCGAGCTGAGTTCGGGGGAGGAGAAGAACGAGGTGATGCTCAACTGCCTGACGAGGAAAGAGGCGGGAACCCGGGCGGCGCGTCCGCTTGGCTCTTGACCCTATGCCGATTTACGAGTACGAGCACCAGACCGATGGCCCCTGCCCCAAGGGGCGGTGCTTCGAGCTTAGCCAAGCCCTCTACAGCGC
>JAJXUT010000019.1 GCA_021782655.1 Deltaproteobacteria bacterium | reverse complement strand
CTGCTCGCGGAGTAGGCTGGGCTGCTTGCCGTGTAGGTAGCTGATCCGGGCCGAGACGTCGTTTTCCACCTGGATGCGGGTGTTGACCTCCAAGAGGTAGGGACTGCCGTCCCGGGCCACGATCCACTCCCAGGTGCCGACGTTGTCGTATTTGACATGATCGGCGAGCTTCAAGGAGTAATCGACGATCTGGGCCAGCACCTTCTGGGAGTCAAAGCCATAATCGAAACAGGCGGGATCGAAGCCCGGCGCCGCCTCCAGCCGCTTCTGGCGGCCAGTGCTCTGGATGGTACAGTTTCTGGTGCCAAAATGCACCCGTTCGCCGTGGCGACTGCACACCAGTTGCACCTCCAGGTGGTTGTAGTCCCTTAAGCACTGCTCGATCAGCACCCCGCCATCTCCAAACTGGCGTTTGGCGTAACTCTGCACCTGGCGATAGACCCGACGCAACTGCTCGATGCGGAAAACCTCCTCGATGCCCATGCCGCCGCCGCCCGCCGCTGCCTTGACCAAGACGGAGGGGTTCTTGATTTTCTGTCGCTGCTGGTCGTCGAGCAGGCGGGTGGCGATTTCCTCGGCCTCCATCTCGTTGTAGATCGGGCCGTCGGTGCCGGGAATGGTGGGGATACCCAGCCGGTTGGCCACCCGCTTGGTGTTGATCTTGTCCCCCAGGTTCTTGATTACCTCCCAGTTGGGGCCGATGAAGGTCAGGGGCCGGTCGCGCACCGTCACCCGGCGGGCGAAACGGTAATCCTCGGAAAAGAAGCCGTAGCCGGGATGGATGGAGGTGCAGCCGGTGTGGTCGGCCACCGCCAGGATGTCGTTGGGATCGGTATAGGACGAGACCCGCCAGGCCCGCTGGCGTCCATCCGCACCGTTCATGGCCAGGCGGACGTGCTGGGACTCCTGGTCCGCGGCGGTATAGACCACCACGTAGTCGAGCCCCAGGTCCTGGCAGGCCCGCATGATCCGCACCGCAATCTCGCCGCGGTTGGCAATTAGCACTCGGTCTTTCATCTATTGGTCACCGGGACATGGACGCATGTCCTGCAAGTTGCAAGGTATCACAGTGTATTACTAAAGCCAGGAGGTGACACCTAGCCGTGCGCGGCCCGGTATAATGATTTTTCATCCTCTGGTCAACATCTTTCGGTGGATGCCCCCCTGGTCTCCACGGTCCAGCCCCCCTTCTTTACCATATTTGAAGATTTTTTGTAACTGTCCTGTAGAGTCGCGGCAGGCCGTGCCCCCCCTACTTGCAGTTTCATGCTTAACTATCCGTATATACATGTTTAATCAGGTTGTATACCTTTTCTCTTGTCTTACGGGAGGAGAATTGCTAAATCTAGGAGCCGTAACCACGGCCGACATGGCGATGGCTGGACCACGTCCCCGGTTACTTTCACAATCAATAGTAGATTATTGCGGGAGCACATTGATGATCCGTGATTTTTCCATGATAGAAAAGGCTTATGCCACGATGGGGGCCAAGCAGGAGGCGGCTCGGAGACTCTTTGGCCGGCCCCTGACCCTGGCTGAAAAGATCCTGGCCGCCCACCTGGCGGGCGAGTTGGCCGCCGTTCCCGAGCGTCACAAGACCTACGTCATGCTCAACCCGGACCGGGTGGCGATGCAGGACGCCACCGCCCAGATGGCCCTGCTGCAGTTCATGCAGTCGGGCCGGCGGCGGGTGGCGGTGCCCTCCACGGTGCACTGCGACCACCTGATCGCCGCCCAGGAGGGCGCGGGGCCGGATCTGGCCGCCGGCCAGGAGCAAAACCGGGAGGTCTATGCCTTCCTGCGCTCGGTGGCCAACAAGTACGGCATTGGCTTCTGGGGGCCGGGCAGCGGCATCATCCACCAGATCATCATCGAGAATTACGCCTTCCCCGGCGGACTGCTGATCGGCACCGACTCCCACACCCCCAACGCCGGTGGCCTGGGGATGCTGTCGGTGGGGGTGGGCGGCGCCGACGCGGTGGATGTCATGGCTGGCATGGACTGGGAGTTGTCCTGGCCGGGGCTGATCGGGGTGCGGCTCACCGGACGCCTGCGGGGCTGGGCCTCGCCCAAGGACGTGATTTTGCGGCTGCTGGAGCTGCTCACCGTCAAGGGCGGCACTGGCAAGATCATCGAGTATTTCGGCCCCGGCGCTCAAACCATAAGCTGCACCGGCAAGGCCACCATCACCAACATGGGGGCCGAGTTGGGGGCCACCAACTCGCTGTTCCCCTTTGACGACCATATGGCCGCCTACCTTGCGGCCACCGGCCGGGCCGAACTGGCACAACTCGCCACTCGCCACCGGGCCGAGCTGACCGCCGATCCCGAGGTGGAGGTCCAGCCCGCAGCCTACTACGACCGGGTGATCGAAATCGACCTCGACACCATAACGCCTTACGTGGCGGGGCCGTTCACCCCCGATCTCGCCCGGCCCCTGTCCAGGCTCCAGGACGAGGCCCAGGCCCAAGGCTATCCCGAGGAGCTGAAGGTGGGGCTGATCGGCAGTTGCACCAACTCCTCATATGAGGACATTGGCCGGGCGGCCCATGTCGCCCGGCAGGCCCTGGCCAAGGGGCTGGCCGCCAAGAGCAGCTTCTTCATCAGCCCCGGCTCCGAACAGGTGCGGGCCACGGTGGAACGCGACGGTCTGCTTGAGCCCCTGCGCCAGATCGGCGGCGTGGTGCTGGCCAACGCCTGCGGCCCCTGCATCGGCCAGTGGCGGCGCCAGGACTTTACCCGGCCGGAGAAGAACGCCATCATCACCTCGTTCAACCGCAACTTCAAGGGCCGGGCGGATGGCAATCCCGAGACGCTCGCCTTTATCGCCAGCCCGGAGACGGTTACCGCCCTGGCCATCGCCGGACGGCTGACCTTCGACCCCAGCCGGGACGACATCGACGGCTTCACGTTCGCACCGCCGGTGGCCAAAGACTTGCCCCCGGCGGGATTCGAGCCAGGGACGCCCCACTACGAGGAGCCGGCCGAGGATGGCTCCTCGCTGGCGGTGGCGGTGGATCCCGCCAGTCAGCGGCTGCAACTGCTTTCGCCCTTCCCGGCCTGGGACGGCCAGGATTTTTGCGACCTGCCGGTGCTACTCAAGGCGGTGGGCAAGTGCACCACCGATCACATCTCCCCTGCCGGGCCCTGGTTAAAATTCAGGGGACACCTGGACAACATCTCCGACAACCTGTTCAGCGGCGCCAACAACGCCTTCGCCCAGGCCGCCGGCCAGGGGGTCAACGTCCTGACCGGCGAACGTGAGGCGGGGCTCTCGGCCATTGCCCGCCACTACAAGGCGCAAGGCCTGGGCTGGATCGCGGTGGGCGACGACAACTACGGCGAGGGCTCCAGCCGTGAACACGCCGCCATGGAACCCCGTCACCTGGGGATGAAGGTGGTAATCGTCCGCAGCTTCGCCCGCATCCACGAGACCAACCTCAAAAAGCAGGGAGTGCTGCCCCTAACCTTCGCCGATCCGGAGGATTACGAACGAATCCGGGCCTGGGATCGGGTGTCGATCAGCGGCTTGGCAGGGCTGGCCCCCGGCAGCTCAGTCACCGTCACCCTTGTCCACGACGACGGCACCCGCGAGAGTTTCCCGGCCCGGCACTCGATGTCGGCCCCGCAGATCGGCTGGTTTGTGGCCGGGGCGGCCTTGAACATCCTGGGCGAGGTCTGAGCGGACCATGAACGGGCACGAGGCCCTGCACGTCATCGTGCTGGCGGCCGGCAAGGGCACCCGGATGAAATCCGACCTGGCCAAGGTGCTGCATCCGGTGTTCTTTAAGCCCATGATTCGCCAGGTGCTGGACGTGGTCTCCGGGCTTAGCCCCAAGACCACGGTGGTGGTCACCGGTCATCAGGCGGCACGGGTGGAGAAAACCTTGGCGGGCTACCCGTTGACCTTCGTGCGCCAGGACGATCAGCGGGGCACCGGCCACGCCGTGCTCTGCGCCGAGGCGACCCTGGCGGGACAAACAGGCACCGCCCTCATCCTGTGCGGCGACACCCCCCTGGTGCGGGTCTCTACCCTGCGGGAGATGGTGGCGAGCCACCACCGGCAGGCCGCCGCCATCACGGTGATGACCACCGTGGCCCCCGACCCAACCCATTACGGCCGGATCGTGGGAGACGACCAGGGCGGCATCGAGCGGATCGTAGAGGAAAAGGACGCCAGCCCCGAGGAACGGCTGATCTCCGAGATCAACGCCGGCATCTACCTGGTCGGGCTCGACCTGCTCTTTGCCGCCTTGCGGCTGGTGGGCAGCGACAACCGTCAAGGTGAGGTCTATCTAACCGACATAGTGGCTATATCCCGTCGGCAGGGGCGAGCGGTGGGCCGTTACCGCTGTCCCGATCCCCTGGAGGTGACCGGGGTCAACTCCCGACTGGACCTAGCCCTGGCCAACGGCGTCATGCGGCAGCGTCGCAACCGGGATCTGATGCTGGCCGGGGTGACGATGATCGACCCGGATTCGATCTGGGTGGCGGACTCGGTGCGGCTCGGCCGGGACGTGGAGATTCATTCCCACTGCCTGCTGGCCGGTGAGACGGTAGTGGGTTCGGGCTGCCGGGTCGAACCCTTCTGCCATCTGGTTGACTGCCGGATAGAAGAGGACACGGTGGTAAGGTCGTTTTCAGGCTGGCGCGGGACGGGCCAGGCAGGGCCTGATGCCGGCGCTGGCCTGGGTTGATACCTTGTTTTGTTGTCTCAAGAAGATGAACTTAACCGCTCAGGTGGGCCTGGGCGGGAAAAGGAGCGGATCATGGAAGGGATGAATCTTAAGAAGCTGGAAGCGGTGGTGGAGAAGATGCTGGCCAACATGCAGGAATTAAGGCGTGACAACGCCGAGCTTAAGGCCCAGTTGGCGAACCGGAACAGCAAGATCGAGGAGTTGGAGGGCACGGTTCAGGGCCTGGCCGCCAATCAGGAGGAGGTTAGCAGCCGGGTGACCGGCATCATTTCCTCCATCGAGGATTGGGAACGTTCGTTAGACGAAGGGGCGGGAGCCGAGTTGCACGAGCCCCGAGGCGGGGGCTTGTTCAGTATGGGGGAGTGAGGAGAAAACACCTTGCCACCCCTTCCGGATTCTGGTAACACAGTAGCTACGGGTATCGGTCTTGGAACGGTTGGTCAAGTTTGAGATCCTGGGGCAGGAATACCCCCTCTATACCGACGCCCCGGAGGACGACGTGCGTGAGATCCTCGACCTGGTCAAGAATCAGATCGAGGCCCACTCCCGGTCGTCGCATGCCCCCCTGTCGATCAAGATCGCGGTGCTGGTCACCTTGAACATGGCGGCCAAGTACGTACGCCTTAAGCGCGATCACGAACGGTTGCGGCGGCGGGAAGACCAGGCGATGGAACAACTGGTGGCCAGGATCGAGGAGGAGGCGACTTAGTGATGCCGGGACGCCTGCCGCAAAAAAAACTAGGGTTGATTAGTTCACAAAAGATAGCCCAGGGCTAAGCTAACGGGCCAACATACAAGGCGCGGGTATGTGTTGCTAGTGGAGCCATACAAGGGCGTCGAGGTGGTGTGTAAGTTGAGGCGGTTTCCCCTGCCTTGTTCGTGATTGCCAGAATTTCCGAGCCGTTTATTCGTCTAAGGGTTCCTCCGCTGTCTTGGGAAAGGAATATCCCCTGCGGGCGACATTCCTCGAAAGAGGCACGAGCATTGCCCACCTAACGACAGTTAGGTTCGGATGAACTGGAACACGGCAGTGGCGGGGGATTTATCAATAATCCTGAGACGGTTTCCGCGGATGCGGAAGGGCGCTCATGGTTGATATAGACGGTGGCTCCGAAGTCTGGGAGCGGGTTGGCGTCGAGATGAGACGACGTTGTGTTGCTTCTCTGGTCATGAGACGGCACGATAAGCATATATGGTTCCCTGGGAGCAAGGAGTATCCTTAAGTTTGGGATAGATAGTCCCGCCTCTCGGCACTGCCATTTCTCATCCTCCGCATCAAGCCCCTGCCCTGGTCGGGGTGGTGGTGATGCCCCGCCCTTCCGGCGACCTTACCTGGGCCGCGCCGGATGCCATTGCTCCCTGACGATCGGGGGCCTTCCGTCTGTTTCCCTCCCTAAGCCGTAACCCGTCTTAAAATTGATGGCGTCGCAAAAAATCCAATCTACTGCGGCGCGCGGCGGTTTGGCTCGTTAAGGCATACCCCAGGAGGTATGGCCTCACTCGCCAAACGCACCCCGCGCCTTGCATAGCGGCCTTTTTGCTTAGCCATCGGCTACCTTTTGCTAGATCATCATCGTTGGCTTTGCGCAATAGGCGAAGTTTTCTGGTCTTACCCGCCTCCGGGCGATATCCCAACCAAGCCGTTCAAGAAGGCTGGCCACCAACTCCCTTTGGGATACGGAGTTGATAACCTAAGGAAATAACGTGGAAATTATAACGATTGGACTAGAAGTAGCCATCCTAGGTATTGGGGTGGCCGGGGGTATGTTTCTCCAGCGGCGACTGGCGACATCCAGCGCCGAAAACGCCACCGAACAGGCCAGAAAGATGGTGGCCGACGCCCTGGCCGAGGCGGAGCGTCTGCGTCAGGACGCCATGCTCAAGGCCAAGGAGGACGTTTACAAGGCCAAGAAGGAGGCTGACGAGGAGATCAAAAATCGCAGCGCCGAACTTAAGGGCGAAGAGAAGCGTTTTTCCCAGAAGCTTGAGCAGATCGAGCGCAAGATCGATCTGCTAGACAAACGCGAGGTAGATCTCCTGCAAAAGGAGAAGTCCTTCACCCAGCAGGAGGGTGATCTGGCCAAGCGGCAGAAGGAGATCGAGGCCCTGATCAACGAGCAGCGCACCAAGCTGGAAAATATCGCCGGCATCACCCGCGAGGAGGCCCAAAAACGCCTGGTGGAGAGCATCGAGAGCGAGGCCCGAATGCAGGCCGCCAAGGAGGTGGTGCGGATCGAAAACGAGATGAAGCTCACCGCCGACCGCAAGGCCAAGAATATCCTGGCGCTCGCCATCTCGCGCTACGCCGGGGAGTACGTGGCCGAGAAGACGGTCTCCATCGTGCCCCTGCCCAACGAGGAGATGAAGGGCCGAATCATTGGCCGCGAGGGCCGCAACATCCGGGCCATCGAGGCGGCGACCGGCATCGACATCATCATCGACGACACCCCGGAGGCGGTGATCCTCTCCGGCTTCAACCCGGTGCGGCGGGAGGTGGCCCGACAGGCGATGGAGCGCTTGATCGCCGACGGCCGCATCCACCCGGCCCGCATCGAGGAGATCGTGGAGAAGGTGGGCAAGGAGATGGAGAATAACCTGCGCGAGGCCGGCGAGCAAGCAACCTTCGACGTTGGGGTGCACGGGATGAACCACGAGCTGATCATGCTCCTGGGCCGCCTGAAGTACCGGACCAGCTACGGACAGAGCGTTCTCTTGCACTCGCTGGAGGTGGCCTTCCTGTGCGGGGTGATGGCCGCCGAGCTGGGCCTGGATGTCAAACAGGCGAAACGAGCCGGGCTGTTGCACGACATCGGCAAGGCGGTAGATCACGAGGTTGAGGGCTCGCACGCCATCATTGGCCGCGACCTGGCCCGCAAGTATGGGGAATCGCCGGAGGTGGTGCATGCCATCGGCGCCCATCACGAGGACCTAGAGCCGGAGAGCGTCTTGGACATCCTGGTGCAATCCGCCGACTCCCTGTCCGGGGCCCGGCCCGGGGCTCGGCGCGAGATGCTGGAGTCCTACGTCAAACGCTTAGAAGACCTGGAGCGTTTGGCCAACGGCTTCAAGGGAGTGGAGAAGTCCTTTGCCATCCAGGCGGGCCGCGAGGTGCGGGTCATCGTCGATAGCTCCCAGGTGAAGGACGTGGAGACCTCCATGCTGGGCAAGGACATCGCCAAGAAGATCGAAGAGACCATGACCTACCCCGGTCAGATCAGGGTGACGGTGATCCGCGAGACCCGTTCGGTCGAGTACGCCAAATAGGGAGATGACGGCGGTGCAACCGGTTGCCGAACAGATCGAACTCTTAAGCCGAGGGGCGGTGGACGTGGTCTCCCGTGAGGAGCTGGAGAAGAAACTCGCCCAGTCGGTAGCCAGCGGGGTGCCCCTACGGGTCAAGGCCGGCTTTGACCCCACCGCGCCCGACCTGCACCTGGGCCATACGGTGCTGATCCAAAAACTAAAGCATTTCCAGGAGTTGGGACATCAGGTGCTGTTTCTGATCGGCGACTTCACCGGTATGATCGGCGACCCGACCGGCAAGTCCGAGACCCGGAGACCCCTGACCAGGGAGGAGGTGGCCCAAAATGCCGAGACCTACAAGGCCCAGATCTTCAAGATCCTGGACCCGGTACGGACCGAGGTGGTGTTCAACAGCGCTTGGCTGAGCCAGCTCACCTCCCACGACTTCATCCGCCTGGCCTCCCAGCTCACCGTGGCCAGGATGCTGGAACGCGACGACTTCAAAAGGCGTTTCGAGGCCCAGCAGCCGATCAGTATCCACGAGTTCCTCTATCCGCTCATCCAAGGCTACGATTCGGTGGCCCTTAAGGCCGACGTGGAGCTGGGCGGCACCGACCAGCTCTTCAACCTGCTCATGGGCCGCGAGTTGCAGCGAGCCGCAGGCCAGCCCCCCCAGGTGGTGCTGACCATGCCGCTTTTGGAGGGCCTGGACGGGGTCAACAAGATGAGCAAGTCGCTGGGCAACTACATCGGGGTCTCCGACCCGGCGGACGACATCTACGGCAAGGTGATGTCGATCCCGGATCAGTTGATGTTTCGCTACTACGAGCTGTTGAGCGATCTGCCAGCCAGCCGGATCATGCGCCTGCGCGAACGGCTGGCCACGGGCGAGGCCCATCCCAAGGAGGTCAAGAAGGCGCTGGCCCTGGAGCTGACCTGCCGTTACCATGGCCAGGACGAGGGCGAGCGGGCCGAGGAGAATTTCGAGCGGGTGTTTACACGCCACGGCCTGCCCGACGACCTGCCGGAGCTGACCCTTGCCGCGGGCGGGGGGGCTATCTGGCTGCCCAAGCTCCTGGTGGACGCCGGACTGGTGGCCGGCACTGGCGAGGCCCGGCGCTTGATTCGCCAGCAGGCGGTGGCCATCGACGGCGAAAAGGTCGAGAGCGAGGATCAGGCCGTCCCCGCCCAGGGCGAGGTGCTGCTCAAGGTCGGCAAGCGCCGCTTCTGCAAGGTTCGCTTCAGTTAAGCCATATCCCCCCTCCGGCTAGCACTGGCCGGCTATTTCCCATCATTGCTCTCCAACATTTAAGTCCTGTTTGCCCATGAACCACGAGCAGGCGCTTGAGTTCGACCGGCGCCACATCTGGCACCCCTACACCTCGCCCACCCAGCCCCTGCCGGTCTATCAGGTGGAAAGCGCCTCGGGCGTTCGGCTTAGGCTGGTGGATGGCCGGGAGCTGGTGGACGGCATGTCCTCCTGGTGGTGCGCCATCCACGGCTACAACCATCCGGTGTTGAACGAGGCCCTGACCCGGCAGGCCGGGCGGATGGCCCACGTCATGTTCGGCGGCCTCACCCACCGCCCGGCGATCGAGCTGGCCCGCCGACTGGTGGACATCAGCCCCGCCCCCTTGAACCGGGTCTTTTTCTGCGACAGCGGCTCGGTGGCGGTGGAGGTGGCGATCAAGATGGCCATCCAGTCCTGGGTTAATCAAGGCCAGCCAGACAAGACCCGCCTACTGACCATCCGACACGGCTATCATGGCGACACCTTCGCGGCGATGGCGGTCAGCGACCCGGAGACCGGGATGCACCACCGCTTCCGGGGCGTTCTGGCCCAACAGCTCTTCGCCGAGGCCCCGGCCAGTGCCAGCGGGGAGTGGCGGGAGTCGGACATCGCCAGCCTGCAAGGCCTGATCGCCGCCCATCACCGGCAACTGGCGGCGGTGATCCTGGAACCCATCGTCCAGGGGGCGGGCGGGATGCGCTTCTACGCCCCGGAGTTTCTACGCCGGGTGCGGGCCCTGTGCCACGAATACCAGATACTTCTGATCGCCGACGAGATCGCCACCGGCTTTGGCCGCACCGGACGGCTCTTCGCCTGTGAGCACGCCGGCGTCAGCCCGGACATCATGTGCCTGGGCAAGGCGATCACCGGCGGCTATCTGAGTTTTGCCGCCACCCTGACCACGGAGGCGGTGGGCCGGGCCATTGGCCAGGAGGGCGGGGTGTTCATGCACGGCCCCACCTTCATGGCCAACCCCTTGGCCTGCGCCGTGGCCGAGGCCAGCATCGACCTGCTCCTGAACTCCGACTGGCAGGCGAATGTCCGCCGCGTCGAGTCCGGCCTGCGCCAGGGGCTGGCGCCCTGCCGGGAGCTGCCCGCCGTGGCCGAGGTGCGGGTCATGGGCGCTATCGGGGTGGTGGAGATGCGCAAGTCGGTCGATCTGGCCACGATCCAGGCCCGCTTCGTGGACCGGGGGGTATGGCTTAGGCCCTTCGGCAGGCTGGTCTATACCATGCCACCTTATGTAATTACTGACGCCGACCTAGCCTTCCTCACCGGCCAGATGACGGCGGTACTCTCCGAACAATCCTAATCCTCCCGCCTGGCGCCTCTGGCAACCGCTGGGGTCTCTTCGCTAATAAGCTCGTAACTTCCTGCGACAATTTGCCCTATTGCGCTCCCCTCCCCTAATGATACATTGTGCCACCAATGGCGCCGGGGAACCGGCATTTGGCACAATAAAATCAGGAGGTTCGGCAATGGAAGAGAATCAGGTTGCAGATTGTGGCGTTTCGCGGCGGTCCTTTTTGACCACCAGCGGCAAGTTGCTGGCCGGGGCGGCCATCGCCTCGTCGGTATTGGCGGCCAAGGCCGACAAGGCCCGCGCTTATCCGGTCAACAACAAGGATCACTACGACTACGTCCCGCTCGATCCGGCCAAGGTGGGGCAGATCGCCTACGAGAATTACGCCAAACGCTGGTGCGCCTCCTCGGTGATCGCCGGGCTGGTCAGCGAACTGGCGGTCAAGGCGGGCGGGAGCTGGAAGACCTTCCCCATCGACGCCATGCGCTGGGCCCACGGGGGGTTTGCCGGCTGGGGCGCCCTGTGCGGCACCCTGACCGGGGCGGGCACGATCATCGGGTTCTGCACACCAGACACCGACATCGCCGAGGCGATGTGCAATGACCTGGCCTTCTTCTATTCCTACACCGACTTGCCAGCCTACACCCCGGCCAAAAATTTATTGGCCGACATCAACCACAAGACCATCTCCAGCACCCCCATCTGCCACATCTCGGTGGGACGCTGGATGCGGGCTGAGGGCGTGGAGTTCTTGAGCAAGGAACGGGCCGAGCGTTGCGCCCGGGTAGCCGCCGACATCGCCATCGAGACGGTCGCCATGCTGAACGCCTGGAAAAAGGATGGCAAGTACACTTCCAAGCATCAGCCGCTGTTCAACGTGCTGGCCAACGGCATCACCTCCCAGAACAACTGCATGGACTGTCATGGCCAGCACGTGCCGGCCGCAGAAGCAACTTATCCGACCATCAAGACCACCGAGGCGGCCAAGTGCTCTCCTCAACCCAAGGACGGTAAGGAATAAATTCCTAGGCCCTGGCAAACACCATCTACCCAGCGGAGGCCGGGTTTGGAATGTAACCGTTCAGCAGTGCCGCAGATGCGCGAACGAGGCCTGCACGCTATACATTTGGTATGCGGGCAGGCCGATGATAAAGCAGATGCGGTGCTGCTGAAAGATTACTACGGAATGGCCAGGCCCTCGGACACGGCGGCCAAGCGGTCGAGTATGGCGGCCATCATGGCGTTGATGGCCGCAAAACGTCCGGGGCTGGCAAGCCCAAGCATCTCCCCCGGACCCTGGACGTAAGGCCCCGGGGGACTGAAATCCTCGGCGCCGTGCTCGATTAAGGCGGCCAGGCTCTCCGGGGTGGTCTCCAGATGGAACTGAAGACCGATCACCCGCTCCCGGAAGATGAACCCCTGGTTCTGGCAGGCCTCGCTCTTGGCCAGCCGCTCCGCGCCCGGCGGGATCAGGAAGGTGTCTCCGTGCCAGTGCATCACCGGGGCCGCCTCCGGGATGATCCCCCTAGCCCAAGGATGGATAACGAAAAGCGGGAACCAGCCAATCTCCCGCTCGCGGTTGCGCACCACTCGTCCGCCCAGGACATCGGCGATCAGTTGGGCGCCAAGGCAGATCCCCAGCGCCGCCTTGCCCGCCGCCACCGCCCGCCCAATAAAGGCCTTCTCCTCTCGCAGCCAGGGATAACGCTCCTCCTCGTAGATATTCATCGGCCCGCCCATCACCACCAGGCAGTCGAACGAATCAAGCCCCGGCAACGCCTCCCCGGCGAACAATAGGCGGCGGACGATCTCGCCCCCCCGCGCCCGGGACCAATCGGCGATGCTTCCCACCCCCTCAAAGGCCACATGCTGCAAGGCGCAAATCCGCATCATCATCCCCTCCTTATACCGTCGCCGCGAGGCTTGTTTTTTTAGGTAACCGTTCAGCAGTGCCGCAGGTGCGCGAAAGAGGCCTGCACGCTATACACCTGGCATGCGGGCGGGCCGATGACAAAGCAGATGGTGCGGCTGAACGATTGCAAAACATTAGCACGTCACCGCCCCGACTTCAACGGGATTCCGGCCCGAGCGGACGCCATCGCCGCTTGACTCCAGCCCCGGCTCCTAGTATAAAAATTCAACCCGCAAGCGTAATTCCAACTCAACCCCGTGAGGAACCCCGACATGCGCCCCTCCCGTCTCTCGCGACTCGCCTGCCTAGCCCTGATCCTGTGCCTCTACCTGTCAGCCTCCACCCTGTGGGCCGCAGAGCCGATTCGCATCGGGGTGGCCGGGCCGGAAAGCGGCGACCTCGCCTCCTACGGCATCCCCACCTTAAACGCCGTTCGGATGCTGGCCAAGGAGGCCAACGCCAAGGGCGGGGTCTTGGGCCGTCAAATCGAGGTCCTGGCCCAGGACGACGTCTGCAAGCCGGAGATCGCCGCCAACGTCGCCACCAAGCTCGTCTCCGACCACGTCGATCTGGTGATCGGCCCCATCTGCAGCGGCGCCACCCGGGCCGCCCTGGGGATCTACAAGGACGCCAGGAAGGTGGTGATCTCCCCCTCGGCCACTAACCCCGATCTGACCCAAAACGGCAAGTATCCGAACTTCTTCCGCACCATTGCCTCTGACGACACCCAGGCCCGGCAGGAGGTCGATTTCGCGGTTAAAAAACTGGGATTAAAGCGCCTGGCGGTGATCCACGACAAGGGCGACTACGGCAAGGGGCTGGCCGAGTTCGCCAAGCGCTTCGTCGAGGCCGGCCCCGCCAAGCTCGTCCTCTTCGAAGGGGTGACGCCGGGGGCGGTGGACTACTCGGCCATCGTCCAGAAGATCAAGCATGCCGACGCCGATGGGGTGATCTTCGGCGGCTATCACCCCGAGGCCTCCAAGATCGTGACCCAGATGCGCAAACGGGGGATGCAGACGGCCTTCATCTCCGACGACGGGGTCAAGGACGACACCTTCATCAAGGTGGCCGGCCCCTACGCCGAGGGGGTGTACGCCAGCGGCCCCCAAGACACCTCGAAGAACCCCATGACCAAGATCGCCATCGACTCCTACAAGAAGGAGTACGGGGTGGAACCGGGGGCCTTCTACCTAAACGCCTACGCTGCCACCCTGGCCGCCTTCAACGCCATCGACAAGGCGGGCTCCACCGACTTCGACGCCCTGGTCAAGACCCTGCGCAACGCCCCCGTCGATACGCCCCTGGGCTCCATTCGCTTCGACGAACGCGGCGACGCCCTGGGGGTGGGATTTGCCATGTACGTGGTGAAGAACGGGGCGTATCAGGAGGTACAGTGAGCCAAGAACACCATATAAAGATTAGCAAAAACTGTAATGGGCATTGTTAATTTGACATAACCATCAGTAATGATGGTCACATTGATTTAATTAGGATGCACTATGTAAATTCATACCAATTTAACAATGCAAAAAAATAGAGTAGCTATTGGCTTATAGACAAAACAAGATATACCAAAATTAAAGCCATTTCTTAAAGAAAGAAAAGCAAATTTTTTCTGGTATCTTACAAATCATACACACCCTCATATTGAGTTCGAGCAATATATGTTTTCAAACTTTACGGTATTAAGCTACACGCCACTTATTGGCGGATATGCGGCACTATTAGCTTGGATACCGCCAACTACCAATCCCTAACATGCCACCTACCCCGCCCAGCCCGCCATCTCCTGATTGCAACCAATACCGGCTGTCAACGGTCGTCCTCGCCATCCTGGCGGCCAAGTTGCTGGTGTTTATTACCGGCTTCCTGAGCGTCATCCTGCTGCCGCCCATGTTTAACTGGGGCTCGGTGGCGGCCAATTTCCACTGGCCGCCGGGGCAGGGCTCCCTGTGGTTCAACATGCTCAAGACCTGGGACGTCAACCAGTACCTCTATCTGAGCGAGGCCGGTTACCAGCCGGGGCAGATGGCCGATGCCATGTATCCGCTCTGGCCCTTTCTCATCCGGATGGGACGCCTTCTGGTTGGCGACTCGCTCCTCTCCGCCTTCCTCTTGAGCAACCTCTTCTCGCTCGCCGCCCTTGCCATCTACCATCGTCTGGTGGCCGGGGAGCACGGCAGGCGGGTGGCCGACCTGTCCCTGGCCCTCTGCCTCGCCTTTCCAGGGGCGCTCTTCTACTGCCTGGCCTACTCCGAATCCCTCTTTCTCCTGCTCACCGTCTGCTTCTACGCCGCCCTCAGAAAACGGTGCTATGTCGCCGCCGCCATTTTAGGTCTGCTGTGCCCTTTGACCAGGGCGATAGGCATCTTCATCGCCCTTCCCCTTGCCTTGTCCATCTGGAATGATTGGCGGGCCAGAAAGATACGCTTTAGGTATCTTCCCCTTGCCTGCGTTCCGGCCATAGGCTTTGGCTGCTACTTTATGATCATGTACCTGTCAACCGGAAATGCCTTTGCCGGTTTCGAGGCCCAGGGCAGCTATATCGCCCAGGTATCAATCGCCAAGCTGTTTAGCCCCTTGCTGTTGATAAACAATTTTTTCTCCATCCAGTACGGGCATACCTTCATGTCCTCGCCCATCGACCGGCTTTGGTTCGTGATGGTGATCGTCAGCCTGTTTTTCATGTGCAAAAACGATACGCCGGGATTCATCTACGTCCTGCCAGCGGCACTGGTGCCGGCCATCACCACCTCGTTCATGTCCTACACCCGCTACATGGCGCCGCTCTTTCCCGTCTTCACCGCCTACGGGGCCTTCCTGGCCCACCCGAGACGGAAGTTTGCCTTCTGGTGCCTGATGGGGATAATGATTGTCTTGCAGTTTTTCTTTATCATCCGCCATATCAACTATTATTGGGTCGGATGATGCATCCTAGGCGGCGATTGCAACCCTAGACAAACAATGGCGAAACAACTCACAACAAAAGAGGGAGACAAGATGACCAGACAGATAAGGTTGACGTTGCTGCTGACCGTGATCTTGGCGATGGTGTGCGGCTTGGGCTTGGGCGGCGGCCAGACGGCCAGGGGGGAGCAGAGGGCAGAGGGCAGAGGGCAGAAGACAGAGGCCGGGAAACATAAAAATAAAAAGGCCATAAAGAGGCACAAGGCCGGGCCGGCGAAGAAGGCCAAGGCGACCAAGCCCCACCATCCGGCCAAGACCAAGCGGCCCGCTAAGACCGCGGCCAAGAGACATCATCACCCAACCGCCGCCCGGCATAGCAATGGCTGGGAACGGCACCCGGTGTCATCCGCCCGCGGCCGCTGCGAGCCCCAGAGCCTGACCTACGCCCGCGAGCGCAGCGGCATCATGCGTTCGCGCACCGGGCACGAAAACGGGCCGCTGACCTGGTTTGCCTCCGAGCGTAAGCTGGGCAAGGTCTCAAACGAGCCTACGTCCGGCAGCGTCCTCATCCTGGGGGCCAACACCCGGCACGGGATGCCCACCGGGCATGTGGCCTACGTAGAGACGGCCAAGCCGCTCGGCCACTCGCGCTACCGAATCACCTTCAGCCACACCAACTACGACCGCCGGTGCAGCATGGAGAACGACATCGCGGCCCTCTACGACGGCTCCGCCATGACCCTTGACATCTCCTCCGGGGCCTGGCGGGCCTGGGGCCAGGATCTGAAGGTGGCGGGATTCATCGAACAGTGACCCCCCTCCCCGTCCGAGGCTGGGCTTTAGAGGCTGATCACCGCGCTGTCGCAGGCAAGCTCGATCAACTCGGCGGCGCTGCCCATCCGCGCCCCCCGGATAAGGTCGGCCTCGCCGATCTGCCGCGATCTGGCGAAGGGGGTGCAGGCGATGATCGGCACCCCGAACTCCTGGAGATAGGCAAGCAGGTCGTCGGCCCCGTCCCCGGTCGCCGCCTTCAGGTGGTCGGCGATCCCTTTCTTTGCGATGTACACCGCCTCGTCGAGCAGAAACACCGTCACCTCCCTGCCCCGCTCCTTGGCCACCTTGGCCAGGTGTAACCCCCTGGTTGAGCGGTTGGGGTTGTCGGTGCCGCAGGACAGCACAATGGTCACCTTATCGGTCATGTAATCCTCCCTTGGTGGTTGATAATAAAATTAATGTTGGGGTTCATTCCCCCCGTCATTGGAGGTTCAAGTGAAACAAAAAACGATTCTTCTGATTTTCGTCTTCATGCTATTCGCCTCTCAAGCGATTTGTGCTGAAACATCCTCAATTACCGTTCGTGGAAAGACCTTCAGACTTGGAGATATCGCAGACAATATTTTCGAAACATTAAAACCTGCTGACTCAAAAAGTAAGGACGTTGTGCCAGACCCTAGTAACCCTCAAAGTCTCTCAGTTACGCACCACTACAACATTGAAGGAAAAGTTTTTTCTTTGACGTTTGCTCGCACAACTGATCCAGGCCCGTACAGGCTCATTCAAATATCAACATCTCCTCAGCAAAAAACGGCTTCTAACGCTTCGCTTCCCGTTACTCGTCTCACCGATAAACAAGTTCACGAAGCAAGGTCTAAATACAAAATTGAAGTCCTTTCATTTGATACATCGAAAAGGCAAGGGGCTGAGTTTCCGTATGCCGATTTTGTGCGTCTCCGAGTCACGAACGCCTCTAAAATCGTATTGCCAGTCCTGACAGTTCGTACAAACCGCTATAGCAAAGGGAAAGAAGTCGGATGGTCCAGGGCACCAAGTATTACGGTGAGCGATTTGAAACCCGGCCAATCTAAAGAAGTTGATTACTACCCGAAAGGCCACCTTGACGTGGTTGCCGTTGATCGCATTACTGTGCAGATAGAAAAAAAGGTTTCCCCTGAAGACAAGGAATTTTTTAAGGAATTCGAGTAAATCATGGCTGCCTTCACCCCAACAATTGGGTCAACCTGACCTCCGGAAGCAGCATTGCGCTAGTCGCGGCAAAGTTCAGTGACCGTCGCAGGATACCCTTGGCGTTATCGCAGAAAGAAGCCGATGGCTAAGCAAAATGACCGACACGCCATCAATAGATAATCGCTCCGGCCACGCCTGAGGCCAGTATCACCAACGTCGGTTGCATCTTGGTAAACACCAGCAGTGCAAACCCGCCGGCCGCGATCAATCCCGCAGGAAGATCTGCTATGGACGTTTTACCCAAGCTGATCGCGACGGCGGCAAGAAGGCCGATAACGGCTGGCCTAATGCCTTTAAAGCTCGCCTTTACAATCCATGAGTGCTTAAACTTAAAATAATAGTGGCTGGCAATTGTAACAATTATGATTGAAGGCAAATATGAAAAGACAAGTGCGCCGAAAGCACCACCCAACCCAAATATCTTGTAACCAATAAATACATTCATGATGGTGAACGGGCCAGGCGTAACCTGACCAATGGCAATGCTATTGGCAAACTCCTTGTTGCCCAGCCAGTGATAATGATCGACAACCTCGCGTTGCAGCAGAGGAAGCATGACGTATCCCCCGCCGACCGTAAACAGGTTGATATAAAAAATCGTCCAGTAAAATTTAATAATTTCCATCCGGTTGTTCTCCTCTAAACATCAACAGCCCGGCAATGCCCGCAGCGACGATCAGTACGATCGGGTTGAGCTTAAACACGGCGAGGCCCAGGAAGGCGGTCACGGCGATCAGGATGTTTTTATACCCTTTCAGCAGTTTCACGCTCAGGCTATAGACAACCGATCCGATAAGACCGACGACTGCCGCGCCGATCCCTTTCAGCACCGCCTGCAAGAGGGCTATCTCCTGATACTTGACGTACAGGAAGGAGATAATCATCACCAGGACAAAAGACGGCAAGACTTGACCGATGACAGTGGCCAGCGCTCCCTTTAACCCGTTTAACCTATAGCCAATGAATATCCCGGTGTTGACGATAGGCGGGCCGGGAGTCATTTGTCCGATGACGACGCCCTCGGCGAACTCCTCGGGGCTGAGCCATTTCCTGCTCACCACCAGTTCGCGTTCAAAAAACGCGAGCATGGAATAGACGCCGCCGAAGGCGAAGGTGCCGATTTTAAGAAAGACCTTTAGTATTTCCTTGGCAGATACCTGCGCGTCCCCCATACGGCCCTCTCGGCAAATATTCTTTGATGGCGTCGCAAAAAGGCCGATCTACTGCGTTGCGGGGCGGTTTGGCTCGTCAGGCATACCATATGTATTGCCTCTCACTCGCCAAGCACACCCCGCGCCTTGTATATCGGCCCTTTTGCTTAGCCATCGGCTACCTTTTTGCGAGACCATCATTCTTTCTCTCCCCGCTATTCGCCCTGGCGCAGCAGCCGCGCCGCCTCCTTGGCGCCGTAGGTGATGATGATGTCGGCCCCGGCCCGGTGGATAGCGAGCAGGGTCTCCAGCATCACCTTGTCGCCGTCGATCCAGCCGTTGGCGGCGGCGGCCTTGATCATCGCGTACTCGCCGCTGACGTGGTAGGCGGCGAGGGGATGGTCGAACTCGGCCCGCAGCTTGCTGATGATGTCGAGATAGGCCACCGCCGGCTTGACCATCAGAATATCCGCCCCCTCCTCCACATCCATTGCCGCCTCGCGGAAGGCCTCGCGCTCGTTGGCCGGGTCCATCTGGTAGCCCTTGCGGTCGCCAAACTGGGGGGCGCCGTCCGCCGCCTCCCTAAAGGGCCCGTAGAAGGCGGAGGCGTACTTGACGCTGTAGGCCATGATCGGGAGGTGGCTAAAGTTGCTCTCGTCTAAGGTAGCCCTGATCTCCGCCACCCGGCCGTCCATCATGTCCGAGGGGGCCACCATGTCCGCCCCGGCCTCGGCGTGGGAGAGGGCGGTCTTGGCCAGGAGCTCCAGGGTGGCGTCGTTGTCCACCTGGTGGTTCACGATCAACCCGCAGTGACCGTGGTCGGTGTACTCGCAGAGGCAGACGTCGGTCACTACCAACAGCTCCGGCACCTTGTTCTTCAACTCCCGCACCGCCTGCTGGACGATGCCGTTCTTGATGTAAGCCCCGCTGCCGGTGGCGTCCTTCGACTCCGGCAGGCCGAAGAGGATGACGCTTCCCACCCCCAGCCGCAGGCAGTCCTTGGCCTCCTTGACCAGTTGATCGACCGAGAGCCTGAACACCCCGGGCATGGAAGCGACCTCCTCCCGCACCCCCTTGCCCGGCTTGACGAACAGGGGATAGATGAATTGGGAGGGGTGCAGCCTGGTCTCGCGGACCAGGGAACGGAAACGCTCGTCTTGACGCAACCTGCGGGGGCGATAGTCGGGGAATATCATTGGTTGTCTCCTGTGGGTAGGGGTTGAGTTGGCGCTAGGTTAGTTTAGGATTCGTTATCTTCGATGGCCCGGATCTTCCGGTGCAGGTGGCTGCGCTCCATGCCAATCTGCTCGGCGGTCTTGGTGATGTTGCCGTTGTTATCCCGCACCTTGGCGAGCAGGAACTGGCGCTCAAACTCCCGCCTGGCGTCCCTGAAGTTCATGACGAAGAGTCCGGGATCAAACGTCCCCTCCCCCGCCGCCGGCCCCTCCGGCTCAACAGCGCCCAGCCCCAGAAGCTGGCAGACGAAGCCCTCGTCCACCTCAGGGCCCGGGGCCAGGATCAGGGCCCGCTCAATGAAGTTCCTGAGTTCCCGGACGTTACCCGGCCAGTGGTGCCGGGCCATAGCCACCAGGGCCGCCGGGGAGAAACCCTTGGCGCTCAGGCCCTTGCCGGCGTATTCCCGGCAAAAATCCGCCACCAGGGCTGGCAGGTCGTCAAGCCTCTCCTTGAGCGGCGGCATGGTGATGGGCACCACGTTTAGGCGCCAGTAGAGGTCGGCCCGGAAGTTGCCCGTCTCAATCTCCCGCTTAAGGTCCTTGTTGGTGGCGGCCAGCACCCGCACGTCCACCGAGATGGTCTTGGAGCCGCCCACCCGCTCGAACTTTTGCTCCTGGAGAATGCGCAAAATCTTGGCCTGGGTCTTTAAGCTCATGTCGGCGATCTCGTCCAGGAACAGGGTGCTGCCGTCCGCCAGGTCGAACTTGCCGCGCCTCCCGCTCACCGCCCCGGTGAAGGAGCCCTTCTCGTGCCCGAACAGCTCGCTTTCGATCAACTCCTCGGGGATGGCGGCGCAGTTGACCTCGATCATCGGCTTACCCCGGCGCTCCGACTGACGGTGAATGGCCTGGGCCGCCAGCTCCTTGCCGGTGCCGTGTTCGCCTAAGATCAACACCCAGGCGTTGGTGGGCGCCACCTTGGCGATCGTCTCCTTGACCGCCGTGATGGCCGGCGAGGCGCCGGTGATCTCCGGCTTGCTGGTCACCTCCGCCTTCTGGCGCAGGATGAGGTTCTCCCGCTCCACCTGGGCCAGGTGGAGGGCGTTTCTGATCGACAGCACGATCTTGTCGTAGCCCGGCGGCTTCTCCAGGAAGTCGTAGGCCCCCATCTTGGTTGCCTGCACCGCGGTGTCGATGGTGCCGTGGCCGGAGATCATGATCACCGGCAGGTGGGGACTGACCTCCTTTACCCGGCGCAGGGTCTCGATGCCGTCGAGGCCCGGCAGCCACACGTCCAGCAGCACCAGGTCCACCCGCTCCTGATCGAGCAGCCGCAGGGCCTCCTCGCCGGAGCCCGCCCCCACGGCCTCGTAGCCCTCGTCCTGAATGATGCCGGCCAGCGAATCGACGATGCTTATCTCGTCGTCAACGATGAGTATCTTCATGGCGTAATCCCTCACCCGGCGGCAAGCAGCGGCAACTCGACGATGAACCGGGCCCCGCGGGGCTGGTTGTCCTTGATCCGGACATAGCCGCCGTGGTCGGCGACCACGGTGCTGACAATGGCCAGCCCCAGGCCGGTGCCGGTCTTCTTGGTGGAGAAGTAAGGCTCGAACAGGCGAAGCTTGTCCGCATCGCTAACCCCAGGGCCATCGTCCCGCACCTCCAGGATTACCAGGCCATCCTGGGGCTGGACGGATAGTTCCACCTCCACCCGGCCCCGGCCCGCTACCGCCGCCACCGCGTTGTCCAAGAGGTTGACCACCACCCGCCGCATCTGCTCCTGGTCAAAATAAAACGCCGGCACCCCCTGGTCAATCAAAACCAAGCCGATCTCCCTGTGCGCCTCCTGATAGAGCACCACCACCTCGGAGGCCAGCGCCCCCAGGTGGCCCAGGGTCTTCTTTACCGCCGGCATCCGGGCGAAGCTCGAAAATTCGGCCACCAGGTGCTTCAACTCGTCCACCTGCTTGATGATGGTGGCGGTACACTGGTCGAAGACCTCGCCCTCGGCCGCCAGCAGCTTAAGGTAGCGCTTCCTCAGCCGCTGGGCCGAAAGCTGGATGGGGGTGAGGGGATTCTTCACCTCGTGGGCGATGCGGCGAGCCACCTCCCGCCAGGCGGCCATGCGCTGGATCTTCTCGATCTCGGTTAAGTTGTCGAAGACGATGACCATGCCGATCACCCGCCCCTCCTCGTCCTCCAGCCGGGTGAAGTTGACCCTAAGCGACAGGGTCTCGTGGTTGACCGTGATCTTAAGCGCCCGCTGGATCGAGGGCCGGCCCGACTCGGCCAGTTCGACGAAGAAGTTTTCCAGGATGGAAAGGTGGTTCAGCCGCAGGATGGACTTGTAGCCCTTGTTGATGATCTCCGCCCTCTTGAGTTTGAGCAACTCCTCGGCGAAGCGGTTGATGGTCAGCACCCGGCCCTGGGCGTCCAGGGAGATAACCCCGGCGGTGACGTTCTGCAGGATGATCTCCGTGTAGCGGCGCCGCTTCTCGGCCTCCTGATGCGCCTGTTGCAGCCGCTGGTGCGCCTCCTCCACCTGCCCCTTGCTGGCCAGGAGATCACGGGTCATGCGGTTGAAGGAATCGACCAGCGAACCCATCTCGTCGGAGGAGTCCTGCTCAAGCTCGAAATCCAGCTCGCCGTCCGCCACCCTTTTCAAGCCCCGAGACAGCTTGGCCATGGGCCGGGTGAGCCCGCCCGCGACGTAGAAACCAAACCAGATGGCACTGAAGATGATGAGCAGGGTGATGATTAAGAGCATCACCAAAAGGCTGGTCTTGATCGGCTGCTTCAGGAGCAAGAGTTGACGGTAGCCCTGGGCACCCTTGGAGACCAGCTCCAGCCGCCCCAGCCGCTCCTTGGGCACCAAAAGGCCGGTCATCAGCACGTAAGACCCGTGGCCGCGGGCAAAGGGGATCAGCACCAGGATCAGCTCTCCGTCCGGGAGCGACAGGGAGTTGGTGAGCCCGCGCTCGCCGTTGCCCGCCCGGCGCAACAGGTCGGGTGGCGGCTTGGGGAAGACGCCGCCCTCGGGCCCCAGTTCGAGCAGGGGCTGACGGTCCGGACCATAGATGGCGAGCAGCCGCAGGTTTAGGCCCGCCATCAGGCCCTGCAGCCTGGCCCGCTCGCCCTTAAACTCCGCCTCGCCGCCGGGCCCCAGGCTGGAGGCGATCAGTTCCCCCTCCCGCCGGGCCCGGTCGATATTCTCCCGGTACACCTCCTGGGCCAGGGAGAGGGCGGTTTCCAGCGAGGCATCGACATGGCTGTTGAACCAGTAGTCCATGCTGCTGGAGACGAACTGCAGGGCAATCACGAACAACAGGGTGGTGGGGATAAGCGACAGGGAGACGAAGGAGATGACCAGCTTGGTGCGCAGGGTGGCCCCGACCATCTGCCGCCGCCGGTCGAAGACCAGTTCCACCAGGGCGCGCATGGTGAGGAAGACCATGAGCAGCAACAAGATGACGTTGATGTTGATCAGGGCAAAGACCAGGACGTTGCCGCTGACCGGAAAGGGCACCGCCCCCAGTTGGAACACCCGGTTTTCAAGCCAGGTCAGGATCAGGAAGAGCCCCAGGCAGAGGGCCACGATCCGCCGGTGACGGCGGCGGCGCTCTTGGCGCTTGAATTCTAGCTCTGGCTGCGATTCTGGCTGCAGGGTCATGGCCTCATCAGAACCTAAAGCGCGTCTCCCGCCAATCGGTCGTGACCTTGTCCAGGCCGCCGCCAAAGGGGAGCAGCAAGTGAAAGAACGAGGGCTCGGCCTCCTGGGCCAGGGTGGCCCGCACCTTAAGGACGTACTGCCGGTCGGGCAGGAGCCGGGCCAGGGGCAGGACGCTCACCCCGTTTAACTCCGCCAGCAGGGATCTCGCCTGGTCGAAATCGGCGGTCTCGGTCTCCTGGCCGGTCTCAGGGAGTTGCAAGCGATACTCCTGCTTCAAGGTGTCGTAATGCAGGCCGTGCCTGACCTGACCCTGGTAAACCTCCTTGTCCAGCCAGCCCTCCCGCACCAACTTGACCACGATCTCGAAGCGCAAGGATACCGGCAGCCCACTCTTGATGCCGCGCACCATCTCCGGGGTGAAGATGTCGGCCACCCGCAGGAAGAGCAAGAGCGCCCGACTGGAGTTGGTGACCACGAGATCGCGCACCTCCGGCTCGCCGGCCCTGGCCCGCGCCCCACATAGCACCAGCAGCGCCGCCAGCAGCGCCGTCAGCCCCCAGCGCCGGACGGAGGCGCCGCCCCCCCGCCTGACCACCAGGCACTTATCCGTCTCTCGCGGCTTGGCCGGCATCACGCCGTCCCTCCCATCTGCCGGACCACCAGTTCCCGGGCCCTCTCCATGAAGCCGGCCAGGGTCTCGCGCCTCAAGGCGCAGACCGCCACCCCCTGGTAGCGCTCGACCAAAGCGGCTACGGTCTCGGGCCCGGCCAGGTCGGTCTTGTTGAAGACCATCAGGGTCGGCAGATGCAGGTCTAGTTCATCCAGAATCCCGTTCACCACCCGGATCTGCTCCTCGCAGCGCGGGTTGCCGCTATCGACCACGTGCACCAGAACGTCGGCCTCGCGCAACTCCTCCAGGGTGGCCTTGAAGGCCTTCATCAGCTCGGCGGGCAGGTCGCGGATGAAGCCCACCGTGTCGGTGATGATCACCTCCACCTCCTCTGGGAAGCGCAGGCGACGGCTGGTGGGGTCGAGGGTGGCGAACAGCTTGTCCTCGGCCAGGATGTCGCTCTTGGTCAGGACGTTAAGCAGGGTGGACTTGCCGGCGTTGGTGTAGCCGACCAGCGAGATCACCGGCACCGCCCGCTTGCGGCGGCGCTCCCGACGCTGATGCCGCTCCCTGGCGATTCCGGTTAGCCGGGCCTCAAGCTTGGCCAAGCGCTCCTTGATCCGGCGGCGGTCGATCTCCAGCTTGGTCTCGCCAGGGCCGCGAGTACCGATCCCGCCGGTGAGCCGGGAAAGCGAGTCGTCGCGGCTCTCAAGCCTGGGCAGCATGTACTTCAACTGGGCCATCTCGATCTGCACCTGGCCCTCGCGAGAGCGGGCCCGGCGGGCGAAGATGTCGAGAATAAGCTGGGTGCGGTCGATGACCCGCAGCTCGGTGTGCTGGACGATGGAGTGGGCCTGGCTGGCGTTTAACTCCTGATCGAAGACCAGGAGATTGGCGTTTAAAAGCAGGGCCTTGAGCATGATCTCGCCCAGTTTGCCCTTGCCAATGATGAAGCGGGGGCTCGCCTGGTGGCGGCGCTGGATGACGGTATCGAGCACCAGGATGCCGTCGGATTTGGCAAGCTCGATCAATTCAGCCATGGAGCCTTGGGCCAGGTGGCGCGGCTGGTCGGAAACGCCCACCAAGATGGCCCGGTCGCGGTCCAGATCCAGAGGGGCGACGGGCTTGAACTTGGCGAACTGGGCCTCAAGTCCGGTGATGAGGGCCAGACAGTCGGATTCCTGCCGGGAGGGGACGACCGGCGGCAGGCAGACCCAGTTGCCGCCCTCCGCCGACGGGTTGACCGCCAGATGCGCCGGGTAGAGGCGCTCGGGAAGGCCGTCTTCCTGTACCTTGACGATGACCATGAGGTCGAGGCGCAGGAAGAGGAGGTCCATCAGGTCGTCCTCGCTGATCCCCTCGCCGTCCAGATGGGTGTGGACGCAGCGCAGGCCCTTCAGCCTGCCGCCCGCCGAACGGGCCCCGGACAGTACCGGGATCACGATCCCCCGCCGGTCGCCCACAATCACCGTCTCCACCCGTCCGGCCCGGTCGATGAGCAATCCAAGCTGGCGGCCCAGATCGAACGACAGCCGGGCCAGGTCGCGGGCGAGCTCCGGGCCGATCATCGCCTCCGGCGGCACCCGGCGGCGGGCTAGGCGCTCCAGGGCTTGGATCTGAGCGGGCTTTAGGCCGCCGGTATGGCCGACTACCGTCTCGATGGCCTATCTCCCCCGCCGCACCCGCTTGTCACCCACCCGAATGGTGAGCTTAATTTTATCAAAGTACTCCATGAGCGGGATCGAATACTTGCGGGACAGGCCGGTCAGGTTCTTGAACCCCTGGGCGTCGATCTCGCCCTCCTTGGCAAGCCAGGCGTCGAGCCGCCCCTGCAACTCGCCCAAGACGGCCTGATCGTAATACAGATCCTCGCTAATCCGGACCACCTGTTGATCGCGCGCCATCAGGTCGAGCACTGCAAACACCAGGGGCTGAGAGAAACCGAGCTCCGCGGCCAGTTCCTTCTTGACCGGCGGGGCGAGGGCGGTCTTTTTAAGCAACTCGCCCAGGGCCTGACGCACCGCCGCCTCGTCCTCCCGCAGGGCCACCTGGTGGCCGGCCAGACGCACCAGGGCCTGCTCCTGGGCCACCGTCCCCGCCTTGACCAGGGAGGCGACCAGCATCTGGAAGAGCTTGGGATCGAGGCCCTCCCTGGTCAGCCGGGAGCGCAGCTCCTCCTTGCCGATCCCCTCAAGCAACGGCTGCTCCCGGTGGAAACGTGCCAGGATCTCCAGGGTCTCCCGCCGCAGCCGCTCCATGACCGCCTGCCCGATCAGCCACTGGCGATCAGAGTCGGCCACCAGGATCTGGCCGCTGGAGATGGGCCGCTCCAGCACCTTTTTCAGCCGTCGCCCGAAGATGCCGAGCCGCGCCTCCAGCTCGGCCGCGGTCATGCCTGCCACCCCGCTCTCGTTTAGGTGGAAGACGGCCAGGGCCTCCGGATCGCCTTGCCGGTAGAGATCAAAACCCGCCTGGTTTTCCTCCCGGAAACGCCGACGCTTGCGGCCCGGGCGGTTGTTTAACACCACCCCGCCGCCGATGGTGCGCACCGGCGAGTAGCTTCTGAGCACGTAATGGTCGCCAGGCCAGGCGGCAAGCGGCTCCTCGAGCAGTAGCTGGGCGTTCACCCGCTCGCCCGGCGCCGCCGTCTCCCGATCCAGGAGCGTCAGCCGGCCCATGATCTCGGCGGTGCCCATGTGCAGCCGCACCCGGGCCCGGTTCTTGAGCGGCTTGTCGTTGCTTGAGAGGTAAAGGAAGTCTACGTCCAGGAGCAGGGAGGGGAACAGGCAGCCGGGGGTGGCCAGGATATCGCCCCGGCGCACGAATTCCTGCTCCAGGCCCTGGAGGTTGATGGCGGTGCGATGCCCGGCCTCGACCTCGGCCACCTCCTGGCCGTGCACCTGGATGCCGCGGATCTTGGCCAGCCGCTGACGCGGGTAGAGGCAAACGTCGTCGCCCACCTTGATCCGGCCCGAGATCGAGGTGCCGGTAACCACAGCCCCAAAGCCCTTCATGCTGAAGATGCGATCCACCGGCAACCGAAAGGGCCCGAAGGCCGGGGCGAACTCGCTTTCCCGCACCAGCCGGTCCAGGGTCTCCCGCACCTCCTCGATCCCCTGGCCGGTCAAGGACGATACCGCCAACACCGGCGCCTGCTCCAAAAAGCTACCCTGGCAAAAGACCCTTATTTCGTCCCGCACCAACTCCAGCCAATCCGGCTCCACCATGTCGATCTTGGTGATGATCAGCAGCCCCTTCTTCACCCCCAGCAGGGTGCAGATCTCGAAATGCTCCCTGGTCTGGGGCATGATCCCCTCGTCGGCGGCGATCACAAAGGCCACCAGGTCAATGCCAGCGGCCCCGGCCACCATGTTCTTCACGAACCGCTCGTGCCCCGGCACGTCAATGATCCCCAGACGATGACCGCAAGGCAGGTCGAGGAAGGCGAAGCCCAGTTCGATGGTGATCCCCCGCCGCTTCTCCTCCTTCAAGCGGTCGGTGTCGATGCCGGTTAGGGCCCGCACCAGGCTGGTCTTGCCGTGATCGACATGACCGGCGGTGCCGAGAACGATCTCCCGCATCCTAAAAATCCCCGGTCAGGAAGGGGTTGTGCCGGGCCTCCTGGCCGATGGTCGAGGCGTCGCCACCGTAACCGTGGCCCGGCCAGACCTTGGTCGCCGGGGGCAGGATCAGGAGCCGTTTGCGGATGGAGCGCATGAGGGTGGCGGTGTCGCCGCCGGGAAAGTCGGTGCGGCCCACCCCGTCAACGAACAGGGTGTCGCCGGTGAAAAGATGGGGCGGGGCGTAAAGGCAGATGCCGCCCGGGGTGTGGCCGGGGGTGTGGATGACGGTTAGCCTGATCTTGCCCACCGCGATGACCTCGCCGTCTTCGACCAGCATATCCGGCGGCGGCGAGGCGGGCAGGCCCAGCATCGAGAAGTAGGCCTTGACCTCGGGTCGGGCGAAGAAGGCGGCGTCCTCCCGATGGATGACGATTCTGGCCTTGGTCGCGGCCTGGAGCGGGCCGTTGCCGCAATCGTGGTCCGGGTGGCCGTGAGTGTTGATGAGGTAGTCGATGGCGAGATGCTCGTCTTGGGCCGCCGCCAGGATGGCGGACACATCGCCGCCGGGGTCGATCACCGCCGCCCGTCTCGTCTCTTCGCAACCCAGGAGATAGCAGCAGACCCCCATGCTGCCCACGACAAGTTGCCGGATGATCATGGGAATTCCTCTGTTAGGTTGGTTAGGCGGTAGGGGTTTAGGCTGGAGGTTGGTTGGGCTGTGGGTGCGAGTACGGCCTTAACCAGACGGCGGCTTCGGCGCCCCCAAACCAGCCTGGCTCCGCTCTTCCCGCCGCCTAACGTCCTAATCCCCCAAACTCAACAACTGCACTTGTTGGGGTCGCAGCCGCCGTCGCCGCAGGCGCAGCCGCCCGCCTTGGCCAGGGGAATGGGCCGGGGGGTGGGCACCTGCTGGCCGATGACCCGGTCCACCACCTGGTTGAAGGCCGTCACCGCCGGGCTCTCCTCGCCCGAGCTTAGGTACGGAACCCCAGCGTCGCCGCCCGTCACCACCCGGGGATCCATGGGCACCCGGCCCAGGAAGTTGATCTTAAAGTCCGCCGCCGTCCTTTCCCCGCCGCCGCTCTTGAACACCTCCACCACCTGGCCGCAGTGGGGGCAGATCAGGCCGCTCATGTTCTCGACCAGGCCCAGGATGCGCATCTTGACGTGCAGGCAGAAGTTGATCGACTTTCTAACATCGGCCAGGGCCACGTCCTGGGGGGTGGTGACTACCAGGGCCTGGGCGTCGGGAATGGTGCTGGCGATAGTCAGGGGCTCGTCGCCGGTGCCGGGCGGGGCGTCGATCACCAGGTAGTCCAGCTCGCCCCAGTCCATGTCGGCGATAAACTGACGGATGGCCTGGATCTTGAGCGGCCCCCGCCAGATGATCGGGTCGTCGCGATCCTCCATCATGTACTCAAGGGAGGTGACCTTGAGGTTGGCGTTGGCCTGGATGGGCGGCAGGAGCCGGCCCTGGCCCCGATCCGCGTCCTGAAGGCGATGCTCCAGATTGAGCATCCGGCAGATGTCTGGGCCGTGAAGATCGACATCCATCAATCCGACCTGGTATCCGCGCTGGGCCAATCCCATCGCCAGGTTGGTGGACACCGTGCTCTTGCCCACCCCCCCCTTGCCACTCATCACTAGAATTTTATGCTTGATCTTGGCCAGCGAGGCCTTGATCGCCACCTCCTGCTGGGCGATATGGGCCTGCTGGGCCTGAGCCTGACTGGAGGCCTGCCCGCAGCCCGCCTTGCTATCGCATGTGCCGCATGAACTACCCATAAGGCCGATTCCTCCCTTAAAAAATAGGATACGCCGAGCCTCTGCCCGGCGCCACCGGCCCCAGACGAAACCCGTCTTAAGAAAAACGTTATATACCGCAACCGGGGGAGTTTTGGAATCGAAAAGAAGCCGGGAGGGGACGGAACGGAGCGCCAACCGGCGACGCTACTTGGCCAGTTTGATGAACTCGATCCGCTCCATGGCGATCTCCAGGTAAAACCTGGCCTCCTCGAACTTGAAGACGATGCGCCGATTTTCGAAGACGCTGTTTTCATCGGCCATCATGGAGTTGCTGCTCGAACTCTCCGGCACCAGGGAGATGCCGTTACTCAAGTGCAGGGCCTTGGGCTGGCCGAAGTAGGCGTTCAGGTCGTACTTGGCCTCGATCATCCGCATGGCTCGGCCCATGATCTGGTTGGTGATCTCGCCGATAGTGTCCACCACCTCGGCGGTACTGGCCTCGCTGGCCAGTTCCTCGGCAGGCATGCCCATGCCCAGCATGTAGCTGCGATACAGGCCCAGGGCCGCCTCCGCCGAGAAGGTCAGGGCCACCAGGCCGTGGTAGTCGCCGGCGAACTGCACGAAACAGCCGAGATCGGGCCGGATGCTAACCCGGGGGATATTCTGGATCGTGCGCACGTAATCCACCTTGCGGCCAATGGCCTTCTCCAAGGTGGCCTTGGTGGCCAGACAGAAGGCCTGGGCCACGTTGTCGATCGCCAGCTTTTCCTCCATCTTCTCCCCCTGTTGGCAGTGGTCTCGTCACTCCGCCCGGTGCGGCAGCTCCTCTCCGTCCGGCGTCGGCGGGGCGAAGAGCCTCTCCCCAGCCCGCACCGCTACCCCCAGATGATTCTCAGGGGGCGGGATGGGGCAGGAGAAATTGTGATTGTAGGCGCAGTAAGGATTATAGGCATAATTAAAGTCCAAGACAAGCTTATCCCCCTTGGGCTCCTCGATATCGAGATAACGTCCGCCGCCGTAGGTCTCCCGGCCGTTGGTCTTGTCGGTGAAGGGCACGAATAGCTCGCTCCGCGCCCGGCCCTCCGGACTGTCCTCCCGGTAGGCGAACAGGGTCAGCGGCTGGCCAAGCAGCGTAAAATCGAGCTGGCCCACGGTAAGATAGACCCGCTCGTGGCCGGTCGAGGTCTTGATCTTGAATTGGGCGGGACTGGTCAAATGCCGATAGCGGGCAGTCACCCGGTAGGCGATGTCCACCGGGAAATAATTCAAGGCGTGGAAGGTCAACTGCTGCTCGTTGAAGAGCGGCGACTGCGGGGAGTCCTTGAAGAAACGATCCTTGTCGGCCCTAAAGCTCAGCACCTGCCGCTGGTGGCGCAGCACCTCCAGGCGGTTGGGGCGTGAGCCGCAGGCGGCCAGGCCAAGGAGCAGGCCGACCAGTACCGCCCGCCCCAGGATCGTCCACATCTTCCTACCCCTTATGCCCACCCGGTTAGCAGGCATGGCGCTCGACGAACTCCCTTACCGCCCCCACCTGGGCGGGTAAAATCTGGCAGCGGGTCGGCAGGCCAACCAGCCCGGCCAAGGCCGGAGGCAGGGGCTGCTCGCCGATGGCCTGGGCCACCGCGGCCCCGAATTTTCCGGGATGGGCAGTGGCAAGGCAGACCAGGGGCCGTCCTGGATCGCGCAGGGCCAGTCCGGCCCGCACCCCCACCGCGGTGTGGGGATCGAGCACGTAGCCGTTGGCGTTAAAGAAGTCCCGGATGGTGGCGATCACCTCCGGCTCCGCCACCCGGTAGCCGGCGAACTCCCGCTGAATCCGGGAGAGGGCCTGGCCGTCGAAGGCCAGCGATCCTCCCGCCGCCATCTTCTCCATGTCGGCGGCGGTGCGGGCCGCGTCCTCGCCGTTTAGGTAGTACAGATAGCGCTCGAAGTTGGAGGCCAGTTGAATGTCCATCGACGGACTCGAGGTGGGGGTCACCTGGGCGGTCGAATAGTCGCCGCGGGTGACGAACCGGGCCAGGATGTCGTTGTCGTTGGTGGCCAGGATCAGGCGCCCGATCCGCTCCTCGCCCAGCATCCGCCGGGCCACGAAGCCGGCGAAGATGTCGCCGAAGTTCCCAGTCGGTACCGAAAAATCCACCCCTCTCCCACCCTCGGAATCCGTCACCCTAAAGTAGCTGTAAAGGTAATAGACCACCTGGGCCAGGATGCGGGCCCAGTTGATGGAGTTCACCGCCCCCAGCCGATGGCGCTCCTTGAAGGCCAGGTCGTTGAAGATCGTCTTGACTATGGCCTGGCCATCGTCGAAGGTGCCGGTGATGGCCAGGTTGAAGACGTTGTCGTCCACCACCGAGGTCATCTGTAACTCCTGGATGGGGCTGACCCGCTGGTGGGGGTGGAGGATGAAGATGTTGATCCGCCCCTTGCCCCGCACCCCGTGGATGGCGGCGCTGCCGGTGTCGCCCGAGGTGGCGCCCAGGATATTCATCCGCTCGCCACGCTCGGCGAGCAGGTACTCGAAGAGGTTGCCCAGAAACTGCAGGGCCACGTCCTTGAAGGCCAGGGTGGGGCCGTGAAACAGCTCCAGGATGTAGATCCCGCCCCTCTTCACCAGGGGGGTGACCTGGGGGTGGGAAAAGCTCCGGTAGGAACGGTCTATGAGATTTTTCAGATCGGCGCGGGGGATATCGTCGCTGAAACGGGAGATGACCTCAAGGGCCAATTCGGGATAGGACAACTCCCGCCAAGCGGCCAGGGTGCCGTCGTCGCTTGCGGGGATGGACTCCGGCAAAAGCAGGCCGCCATCGCTGGCCAGGCCCATCATCACCGCCTCCTTGAAGCCGATGGGGGCGATCTGGCCACGGGTGCTTATATAACGCATGGTTGGTTAACTCGTATAGGGTTAGCGGAATACGGCCCGGAGGCGGCGGGATCAGGCCGCCCCGGTCAGCAGGCAGACGCCCTCCATCGCCTCCGGCACCGTCAGCCCCATGAGGCTAAGGACGGTGGGGGCGATGTCCTTCAAGGCCCCGCCGGCCCGCAAGATCCGGCCCCGATGGCGGTCGTCGATGAGCAGAAACGGCACCGGATTCAAGGTATGGGCAGTGTGGGGGCCGTGGGTCGCCTCGTCGTACATGACCTCGGCGTTGCCGTGGTCGGCGCAGATCAGCACCACCCCGCCCAGTTCTTGAAAACGGGGCACGATCCGGCCCAGGCACTGATCCACGGTCTCGCAGGCGGTGATCGCCGCCGCCAGCTTGCCGGAGTGCCCCACCATGTCGGCGTTGGCAAAGTTCAGCACCACCAGGTGATAGTCCTTCTCCGCCAGGCGGCGCAGGAGCTCCTCGGTCACCTGAGGGGCGCTCATCTGGGGCTTTAGGTCGTAGGTGGCCACCTCCCGGGGCGAGTCGATCAAGGCCCGGTCTTCCAAGGGATAGGGCGTCTCCCGGCCGCCGTTGAAAAAGTAGGTGACGTGGGCGTACTTCTCGGTCTCGGCGATGCGCAGTTGGTTCAACCCCCGGGCGCTCACCTCCTCGCCCAGGATGCGGCTTAAGGTCTGGGGAGGGAAGAGCGCCGGCAGGCCCATGTCCTTCTCGTAGCGGGTGCAGGTGACGAAACTGGCCAGCCGGGGCCGGACGCCGGTCGCAAAAGCGGTGAACTCATGATCGGTGAAGGCATGGGTGAGCTGCCGGGCCCGGTCGGCCCGGAAGTTGAAAAAGATAACGCTGTCCCCGTCCTTGACCCTGGCAATGGGCGTTCCACCCTCATCCACCATGACCAGGGGGGCGATAAACTCGTCGCTCTCGCCCCGCTCGTAGGCCTGGGAGATGGCGGCCACCGGGTCGCGGGCGGTGCCCCCCTCCCCCTCGACCAAGGCGCCCCAAGCCCGCGCCACCCGCTCCCAGCGGTGATCACGATCCATGGCGTAGTAGCGGCCGGTGACGGTGGCCACCCGGCCAACCCCGATCCTGGCCAGCTCCCCTTGCAGGGCCGCCATGTACCCCTGGCCGCTCTGGGGCGGGGTGTCCCGGCCATCCATGAAGGCGTGGATGGCGATCCGGGTAAGCCCCCGCTCAGCGGCGATCCGCACCAGGGCCTGGAGGTGGCTGAGGTGGCTGTGCACCCCGCCGTCGGAGACCAGGCCCAGGAGGTGCAAGGTGGCGCCCCGCTCCCTGGCCTGGTCGATTACCTGGGTCAGGGTCTCGTTACGGGCCAGCTCGCCGGTGGCGATGGCCTTATTGATGCGGGTGTAGTCCTGATAGACCACCCGCCCGGCCCCGATATTAAGATGTCCGACCTCGGAGTTGCCCATCTGGCCCTCCGGCAGGCCCACCGCCCCGTCGTAGGCCAGGAGGGTGGTGGTGGGGTGCTGGCCGGCCCAGGCGTCCAGGTTGGGGGTCTTGGCCATGAACACGGCGTTGGTGGAGACGGGCGCCCCCACCCCCCAACCGTCCATGATGATCAGCATTACCGGGGTGATGGCCTCAGTCACTTAACCGCCTCCAGTTTTTCCCCGCCGAGCAACCGGGCCACGTCCAGCCTCGGGGCGTCGTGCCACAGGCCCTCCAGGTCGTAGAGTTGACGATCCTCGTGGTAGAAGATATGCACCACGATGTCGTCGAAGTCGAGCAACACCCAGCGCCCCTCCTCCAGGCCCTCGGCCTTCAGACTGGAGAGCCGCTTGCGGCTCAACTGCTGATCCAGGGCCGCGGCCAGGCCCTGGACGTGCCGGGTGGAGCGTCCATCCATGATCAGGAAGTAATCGGTAAATCCCGAAAGCCTGCGCACGTCCAGCAGCGTCAGGTTTTCCGCCTTCTTGTCCACGGCAGCGGCGCAGAGAATGGCCGCCACCTCCAGGGCGTCGGCGCCGGACAAGGCCTTTTTATTACGTTTCTCCATGAGTTTTCCATTTCCTCTAAAATGCCATTCACCGGCGCCCCCAGGGGCGCCGAGACGATCCACTCTCGCCGCCGCCTACCGGAGATGATTGATGGTTTCGAAAAAGGTAGCCGAGGCCAAGCAAAAGGGCCGACATGCAAGGCGCACGGTGGTTTTATGGCCTGCCAAACGAGCCAAAACCGCCGTGCGCCGCAGTAGGTCGGATTTTTTGCGACGCCATCATGCTTGGCACTATATACTCGATCAGGCCATGACTTGCCAAGCCCTATGCGTACTCCCGCCGCCCCCAGGGCACGAGGAGAAAAAAGCCGGTCTGCCAGCATCTAAGTTTGACATCCTTGCCCGACGCGGTATAATCACCTGCCATTTTTAGATAAAAACGTCGTCTCGCCGGGCGCTTTCCACCGGGGCCGCCAGGCCGCACCGACAGCCATCTTCTCCCAAGGAAAAACTAATGAAAAATTCCCTGCGCTGGAAAATAATCTTCCTCTGCTTCGTCACCATCTTTTCGGCGGTCAGCATCGTCCCCTCCCTGAACAGTAACGTTCCCAACTGGTGGAAGAAGTACCTG
>JAJXUT010000099.1 GCA_021782655.1 Deltaproteobacteria bacterium | reverse complement strand
GCGGGAAGGCGGCGAACAGGGCACCGCCGAACAGTACCAGGGTGGTGAAGGTCAGCTCCCACTTGCGGCCGATCGAGTTGACGATCAGGGACTTTTCCAGCTCGTCCCGGGCGGCGGTGAACAGCAGGGTTTGGCCGCCCTGGACGAAGGTCAGAAACAAAAATAGCGAGCCGACCAGGGAGGCGATCAGCCACCAAATGTCTTGCAGGGTCTTTTGGTCAAGGTTGCCGATCATCGCTTAGTCCTCCGGTCCGATTTTGATCTGCCTGGCCATGATGCCGATCTCGGCGACGAGCAGCACCGTGAACAGGGTCAGGAAGATGAAGAAGGTGAGCTTGACGTTGCCAGCGGCGATGGGGGTGGCGGCCACTCCCACCGGCAGGAGGTCCTGAATCGCCCAGGGCTGGCGGCCCACCTCGGCCAGCACCCAGCCCGCCTGGCTGGCAATATAGCCCAGGAAGAGGGCGAGGAAGGAGGTCCGGTTGAGCCAGGGGCAGCGCTCGATGTCGCCCTGGTAGAGGTGATAGAGGACAAACAGGAAGAGGAGCGGGAAGAGGGTGCCCAGCACCACCATCAGGTGGAAGCTGTAGAAGGTGGTAGCTACCGGCGGCACGGCGTCCAAGGGGTCTTTCAGGTAACCGTAGCCCAGGTCGCGCTCGTGGGTCTTGAAACCCGCCAGGGCCCGGGCCGCAGCCTGGGCGTCGCCCCGCGCCTGGGCCTCCTTGTAGCTGGCCAGCTCCCGCACCGCGATCTGGCCGCTGGCGATCCGCTCCTTGGCCCCTATTATCTGGTGGGCGGGGTTGCCGAAGACCAGGTCGTTGATGCCCGGAACAAAGGCCCCCAGCTTACGTTCGGCCAAAAGTGAGAGCAGCCCAGGGGCCTTGACCACGGCCAGAAAATCGGGGCCGGCGTCGCCGGGATTCTTCATCGGGTTGATGATCCCGCCGAGCACCAGGGGCGCCGGGGCCGCGCCATCGTACAGCCCCTCCATGGCCGCAAGCTTCATGGGCTGGCGCTGAGCCACCGAGTAGGCCGACTCGTCGCCGTTCATCCCCACGAACAGCGAGGAGATGAGCCCGAAGACCGCCGCCACCGTCATGCTGCGCTTGGCCATGGCAACATGCCGGCCTTGGAGCAGAAAGAGGGCCGAGATCCCGACCACAAACAGGGAGGCCACCACGAAGCTCGAACTGGTGGCGTGCACGAACTTGTCCAGGGCCACTGGCGACAGGATGACCGCCCCGATGTCCCGCATCTCGAAGCGGGCCAGGTCGGGGTTGAAGGCCATGCCGGTGGGAAACTGCATCCAGCCGTTGGCGATTAAGATCCACAGGGCCGAGAGGTTGGAGCCCACCGCCACCATCCAGGTGGAAAAGAGGTGGAAGCCCTTGCTAACCCGCTCCCAGCCGAAGAACATGACGGCAAAGAAGGTGGCCTCCAGGAAGAAGGCAAAGATGCCCTCCACCGCCAGCGGCGCCCCGAAGATGTCCCCCACCATCCAGGAGTAGTTGGACCAGTTGGTGCCGAACTCAAACTCCATGATGATGCCGGTGGCCACCCCAATGGCGAAGTTGACCCCGAACAGGGTCATCCAGAACTTGGTGAGCCGCTTCCACTCCTCCTTGCCGGTCGAGAGGTAGATCGACTCGAAGAAGGCCACCAGAAACGACAGGCCCAGGGTCAGGGGCACGAAGATCCAGTGGTACATGGCGGTCAGGGCGAATTGCGCCCGGGCCCAGTGCACCGTGCTTACTAAATCCATGTTGGTTCCTCCTGTTGGTTGAGTTGATTTTTAATTTTCGGGTCAAGACGACGAGCAGGCCGAAGGTCAGCGGTCAGGATGGGTCAGGGCGGCCAGGACGGAGTCGGCCCGGGCCTTGTCGTTTGCGAAGTTCACCCGCAGGTAGTCGGGGAAGAACAACCGGCCCAGGAGGTAGATCACCACCAGCTTGATCAAGATCACCTTCCACAGCCGCCGGCCCAGTCGCATCTCCCTAAATCCGTCCCGGTAAAGGGCGGCTATGCGGACCAGGCAGCGGCCCATCACCACACCGCCCGGATGCCCCGGTCCTTGCGGAGTCGATCCACCTCCCGCTCCAGGTCCACCCGCCATTCGGCGTGGATGCGGGCCGAGGAGGGGGCGATCAGCTCCGGCAGGCCGTACACCAGGCGGTCGGCGGCGCCGCTGGCCTCGATCACCGCCTCGATGGAGCGGGCCCCGAACCGGTATTCGGCGAGCAGCAGGCGGAGCAGCAGGCCCGAGGTCTTGCGGGCCGCCTTCTTCCAGTGGGTATCCATCTGGTGGGCGATGATGAAGGACCGTTTCAGCAGCACCCGCCGCAACTCGTCCAGTTGCTCCGGGCCGGCGGCCGGGGCGAAGAGGGCGGGATCGAGGTCGATGCCGTCGATGTCCAGCACCACCCGCAAGCGGCTCATGAAGTCCGGCAGCTTCAAGGCCTTGGCCCGGAGCAGGTTCTCCTGGTTGCCGGGGTCGAGCAGGTTTTCCATCTCCTCCCAGCTTGACTTCACCCCCCCGGCGAAGGCGAAGATGGCCCGGCCGATGTTGTAGGGCACCCCGTGGACGTAGGTCACCCCGTCTTGCATCGAGGGCAGGAAATAGCGCAGATAGCCGAATTCGTGGCCGTCGTAACGGCAGTCGAACTCGTCCCAGAAGACGATGGGCACCTTGCCCTTGGCTACCGAGGCCCGGATCGGCTCGATGGCCGAGTTGATCTCCTCCGGGCCGGTGAACTGGGTGATGTTGAACTCGAAGAACTCGAAGGGATTGCTGGCGAATTTGCGGGCGATGACCCTGGCTACCTCCTTGACCGAGAAGGACTTGCCCGAACCGGGGGGGCCGAAGACCCCCAGGCACAGGGGCCGCTGGAAGCTCTCCCGCGCCACGTAGGAGTCCATGACGTTTTGCAGGGTGATCACCGGCTCGATCTCCGCCGGGTCGGTGGTGCGCAGGTTGCCGACGTGGTAGAGCCTCAGTTTCTCAAACCCCCGTTTCCAGCTCACCTCTTCCTTTAAGTGATGGAGGACATCGATGACGATGTCTAGGCAGCCCGGCGTCTGCCCGGCCTCGGCGGAAAGCGCCGGGGGGAAGAAGGCTCTGAGCGCCCGCCGTTTCTGGCGGTTCCAGGCCTGGCCCGAGACCAGCTCCAGGGCGGAGTCGAATTCCCGGTCCCGGATGGGCAGCTCGACGAAATAGGGGTCGGGCGGCAGGGGGACGGCACACTCGGACAGCTCCGGGGCCTCGGAGGTGAAGTTCAAGGCGGGCAGCTCAAGACCCACGCCAAAGGCGTAGCCCTGCTGGTGGAGGATCAGCCAGTTGGCCAGCACCCGTTGGGAAAAATCGTGGAAATAGTTACGGCAGAAGGGCGGCTTGCCGCTGGCCAAGCAGTCACGGGCCAGAATCGAGGTGACCAGGGTGTCGTAGCAGGGCACCGAGCCCTGATGGCGGGGCGAGCTTTTCTGGGGCAGGCAGCCGGGCCGCTGTCTAAAGAAGGCCCCCTCCGGGCCCAGGTAGAGAAGGCCATGGGGGAACATCTCGACGATGAGGTGGCAGCGAAAACGCCGGCGCGTCTGATCCCACAGGCCCACCTCCGGGGAGCGCAGGGCCCGGATGCTCATGGCCACCACCGTCTCCCAGGTAACCGAGCTGTCCATCTCCATGCGGGTGGTTTCGAGATCGGCCAGCCGGCAGAAGAGATGGAAGCGCTCCTCGAAGATGCCCGCCCATTCCTGCCAGTGGGCGACGCTGATGCCAAGCGCGATCACCCAGGCCTGGGGGTTAACCGCCTGTAGCTGCTCGGCCTGGCAGGGGGGCCGGCCCGAGTCGTCGATGATGATGATCCCGGTGTTGTCGGCCAAGGCCGGTTCCCGGTCTGCTACCACCGGGAGCTGGTTGCAGACTGGCTTCCGGCCCTCGGGGGGCAGGATCTGCTGGAACATGAACCAGCCGTGGCCGGGGCTTACGCCGTGGTCACGCTGACGGAATAGCTGATACACCTCCTTAGGCTCGCCGTAGGTCAGGTGGTTGACCTCCGGGGGCCGGGTCAGGGTGTCCAGGTTGGCGGCCAGCCAGGAACGACACTGCTCCAGGCGACCCCGCTCGACCGTGACCTGTCCGGCCATCAGCTCGATGAAGTCGCCGGGGTTGTAGCCGTAGGCCGGCAGGCTACCCTCGGCCAGCAGACTGACCTCCTTGACCGGCAGGTTGATGAGCTTGATATCGGAACCTAGAAGCAGGAGCTTGCGGACGGAGTTGCTCATGGCCGGGCCTCCGGCGGGGAAAGGGGCGACGGGAACGGAGAGACGCAGGCCCCGGCCTTGGCCAGGGCTTCAAAATCAGCGGCCAGCAAGGTCTCCCGCACCCGCCGCCGGGCCTCCTGCCACACTAGATTAGCTGCGCAGTTCGGGCTTGCCGGGCAGGCGGCGGGCTTGGTCACGCACTCGTTGAGGCTGATCTCACCGATGATCGCCTCCACCACCTCCAGCATGTTGACCTGCCGGGGCGGTCGATGCAAGGCGTAGCCACCCTTGGCACCCTGCTTGATGGTGATGATTCCGGCCCGGGCCAGGTCTTGGGCGATCTTGGTCAGAAAGGAGTCGGGGATCCGGGCCTGACTGGCGATCTCCTGCCGGTTTACCAAGACATCCGAGCCTTGCTGCGCAAGATAGAGCACGCAGCGCACCGCGTATTCCGCCGCCATGGTGATCTTCATCTCTTTAATTGGATAAATAGGATTATTTTAGTCCTATTTATCTCCTTTGCAAAAGGCTGTCAAGAAAAAACCCGCCTAATGGTCCAACTGACTCAGCGAACCCCCTTGCCATTCAAGAACGGCCCGTATTTCTTGTCAGTGCCCAGGATGTGCTTGTCCAGCCACTGCTGGAGAAACTCCATCACCTCCAGGGTAATGGTGGCCTTGCCCTGCTCGAACTGCTGCTGCAAGGCCAGCACCTTGGCGGTCATCTTGCGGTGCTTGTCCTTGTGGTCGGGGCTCTCTGGGTAGCCGTGGGCGTCGAAGAGTTTTTCCTCGGTGGCGAAGTGACTGCCGCAGTAATTAGCCAGGTCGGCCAGGATCTTGCCCAGCACCCCTTTGGCCTGGCCCTTGGCCATGGCGTCGTGCAGGGCGTTGATGAGGTCGATCAACCGCCGGTGCTGCTGATCGATTTCCGCGATTCCAACGCTGTAGGCCTCTTTCCAGCTCATGATTGGCATAGCCGCTGCTCCTTTTGTGGTAGATGTCATCCCGAGTAGAGGCCCTTGCCTGCTGGGCTAGCCAGGCGGCAAGGCCTCTGCTGGCCCTTGCCTCATGCTAGGTCGAGGCCGCTTGCCATGTCAAGCGGGAATTTTACCAAAGGCGGGGGGCTAAAGATACATGATCGCCCCCCAAGGCACCGCCTCGATCAGCTCGGGAAGCTGATCGGTACCGATGCCCAGCTGGGCGAGCCGGGAGGACAGGGGCAAATCTCCGTCCGCAGTATGGATCGCCACCCCGGAGAGGTAGCGGATGGCCAAGAGGTCGCCAAGCGAAACCAAGGCGACCAGCTTCTGGTGCTTCAGCTCCCGCTCCGGCTGATGATGAAACCCAATGGCCTGGCCGATGGACTCGGGCAGCCCCCAGTGCCCGGCGAGCAGCAAGCCCGCCTCCTGGTGATCCATACCCAGGAGCTGGCGTTCGAGGCCGGTCAGGTCCTCGCCGTTGTGCCTTTGGTAAAACAAGGGCAAGCGGGCGGCGAAGAAGCGGTCCAGGCCCACCTTGCCCACGTCGTGCAGCAACCCGGCGGCATAGGCGAGCCCCGGACTGACCAGGCCGGTGCGCTGGGCAATGGTCTTGGCGGCGTGGGCCACAGCCAGGGCGTGCTTGTAAAGTCCGCCCTTTTGCAAGGCGTAGCCGGCCTGTTGGGTGGAGAGCAGGGAATCGACCGCCGCCGTGGCCACCAAGGACAGGAGATGGCCTTGTCCCAGGATCAAGACCGCCTTGTCGATCGACTCGACCGGCGGCTGACGCCCAAAGGCGGCGGAGTGACACAGGCTCAAGGTCTTGGCGGCCAGGATCTGGTCGGTTTCGATCAGGCGGATCAGCTCGGCGGGCTGGCAGCGCTCGTCGGCCAGGAGGTTAAGGATGGTCACCGCCGTCTGAGGGATGGGGGCGATGGCGGCAAGGGCGGCGTTAAGCTCCTCGCGGTCTGGTTTAACCGGCGGGACGGCGAGCGGCTTGATCTCGAAATGGGTGGTGATCGTCGTCCGCCAGGTGTCGGTGTCGAGTTGCAGGGTGGAGCTGGCCAGACCGCAGGACTCCTCCTGAATTATGGGGATCTGGTATTCTCGCAGAATGGCGTGCACCCGGTCGATGCAGCGGCCCCCGATGTTCAAGGCGATGTCCCGCTCCGAGATATCGCCAAACAGGGCCCCGCCCGCCACCACCGCCCGCAGGTTCTCCCGCCTGGCCCCCGCCTTGAGCAAGGCGGCGATGAACAGCGGCAGGCCGGTGGTGGCGTGGCTGCTCGGCGACCAGTCGCTGCCGGGGCTGGGGGGCTCCGGCAGCAGCAGGTGGATTATCCCCCCGACCCCTGCCTCCGGGTCGAAGATGGCCACCCCGACGCAGGAGCCGAGCAGGGCCTTGAGCAGATGACCGCCGGCGTTGATTTGGTATTCGCCCGAGGCGACGTATTCGGTTTGCATTGCAAGATGGGGACGAAAAAAGGCAAGGCGCCGGAAGGGAGGTCAGGCCCGCCCGCGACGCCCTGATGCTTATTGCTCCAGGGCCAGCTCGTAACTCAGTCCGGTCTTGTCGAAGTGGCTGAGCACGTTCTTTAGTTCCAGCAGGGTTTCCACCTCGAAGTTGATCTGCCACACCGAGGTGCCGTCGTCGCGCCGGGAGACCAAGAGGATGTCGTGGATCCGCATCTCCAGGGGTGCGACGCCCAGGATCATCAGCAGGCGGTTGCGGCTTGCCGCCTTCAGGAAGACGATGGTCTGGGGCCGGTTGACCAGGGTCTCCCTAAGCCGCCACTTCAACTCCACCACGTCCTCCCGTTGCAGGTTCAAGGAGCGCATCTTGACGCATTCCTTACGGTGCACCGACAGGCCGCGGGGACTCAACAGCCCGTAGAGGTTCTTTTCGGTGGGGATGGGTGAACAGCAGCGCGCCAGCTTGACGCAGGCCGGGTCCAGGGTGCTTAGGAAGATCTGGTTCAAGGCCCCGGTGGGCGGCTCCAGATGCTTTTTGCCGCCGTAGAGGGTGTCGCGGACGAAAAGCACCACCGTCCGCAAGGGGATCTGGCCGCTGCCCACCTCCTCGTAGAGGGCGGCTATGGATTCCAGGTCGAAGTGCTCCGCCACCGCCACCGCCTCTTCGCGCTCCAGGATCTCCCGGGGAATGCCGTAGCGCTTCAGCTCCTGGCGGAGGATGGAGGCCCCGATCTCCCGGGCCAGGGCCAGGCGCTGGTCGCGGAACA
>JAJXUT010000098.1 GCA_021782655.1 Deltaproteobacteria bacterium | reverse complement strand
GTGAACGCCAACGAGCACAAGCGCCAGCAGGCGCCGATGGGGCTCAAGGTCACCAGCAAGGCCTTCGGCCTGGGCCGACGCTATCCGGTCTGCCAGCGTTTCCGGGAAGACGGGTGATTAAGTACCAAGGCCGGGCCGCGACCGGCCAGCACCTGGAGGATCTGGCCTGCGGCTACTGGCTCTCCGAGACGCTGTTCGCGGCCCTGAGGCTTGCGCTGTTCGCCCATCTGGAGCCGGGACCACTGCCGCTCGCCGATCTGGCCCGCCGGGCGGACTGCCAGGAAGGACCACTGGCGCGGCTACTCCTGGCCCTAGAAGGGCTGGGGCTGGTCGAATGCGAGACGGGACGTTGGCGGAACACCCCGCTTGCCAGCCGCCACCTGGTGCCGGATCAAGCCGAATTCATGGGTGATTTTCTCCTCTACCGCCGCTACCTCACCCTGCCCTGGCACGACCTGGCCCCCAGGGTGGCGGGCCGCGAGCTGGCCCCCGAGCTTAGCCGGGAGGACGATTACCAGACCCGCACCTACCACTACGTCCGGGCCCTGGATCAACTGGCCAGGGTCAAGGCCGCCGAGATCGAGAGGCGGCTGGCGGCTGGCGGCTGGGCCGGGCCGATTCTCGATATTGGCGGCGGGGCCGGGGCCGTAAGCCGACGGCTGAGACGGCCTGGCGAGACGGTGGTGCTCCTCGAACTGCCCGAGGTGCTGCTCGCCGCCCGTAGGCTCTATCCCCAGCCTGAGGACTGGCGGGGCATCGCCGGCGAAGAGGGCGATTTCCGGGATCATCACGACCCGGCAGATCGCCGCTTTGGGCTCGTTATCATGGCCAATTTCCTGCACACCTACGAACCGGAGGAGGCCAGGCGGCTGACCGTCAAGGCCGCCGGACTGCTGGTGCCGGGCGGCCTGCTGCTGATCCACGACTACTTCCCCGATCGGGCGCCGCGCAAGGGCCGGCTCTACGACCTGAACATGCTGCTCAACACCGCAGATGGCGTCTGTCATCCGGCCCAGACCTTAAGCAACTGGCTCGCCGATCTCGGCCTTACGCCCCAAACCCTAGACCTGCCCTCTGACTCAGGCCTGATCCTCGCCCGGAAACCGCCATGCCCATAAACAACCCCCACCGGCCCCCGCGGCCTTACCGCCTCCCCTTCCGGCTCCTGATCCTGCTCCTGCTGGTGGTGATCGGACTGGTTATTCTGCGGGAGAACTTGAAAAAACGTCCGCGACAACTATATCAAACGGTAAACGGCCAGGTGGAGATGTGCCTGTCCTGCCACCAGGGGGAACGCCTGGACCCGGCCCACGACGTGACGGTGCTCGGCTGCTCCTCCTGCCACCTGGGCGATCCCCTGGCCACCGGCAAGACCGCCGCCCACCGGGGCATGGTCGAAAATCCCGGCGATCTGCGGGTGGTGAACCGCACCTGCGGGGTCAACGGCTGCCACGCCATCGACGTCCCCAAGGTCAAAAATTCGCTAATGGCCACCAACCGCGGCATCCTGGCCACCCTGCTCTACTACTGGAAGGAGGCCCCCAATCAGTACAGCGACCTCACGGTCGAGCAGTTGATAAAGACCGGCCAGACCTCGCTGGCGCTCGACTATTTCCGCAAGCTCTGCGCCACCTGCCACCTCTGGAAGCAAAAGCACGACCTGCCCGGCTTCCTGGCCAAGAAGGGCGGCGGCTGCACCGCCTGCCACCACCAGAAGAACCCAGCCCCGCCGCCGCCGGGCAAGAAGAAATCCCACCCCCTAATCACCAAGAAGATCCCGGTGGAGAACTGCGTCCGCTGCCACAACCGCTCGGGCCGGATCGGCATCTCCTACACCGGCCAGTACGAGTCCGAAGGCTCCGGGGCGCCGATAGAACACGGCCAGATGTCCTCCCACCGCCTGCCAGGCGACCGCTTCGCCCTCTCCCTGCCGCCAGACGTACATTTCACCAAGGGCCTGGCCTGCATCGACTGCCACACCCGAAACGAGGTCATGGGCGACGGCAAGCGCTACGCCCACTTCGAGGAGCAACTGGAGATCAGCTGCACTACCTGCCACACCCAAGGCCGGCCTGGAATCACCAACAAAAACCACAAACTAAACAATATCGACTTCAAGGACAGCCTGCCGGTGCTGGTGAGCAAACTTGACGGCAAGCGGCACCCGCTTAATCCGCCCCGGCCCGAGGCCTGCGACTATTCCGGCCACCAGCGCCTCACCTGCCAGGCCTGCCACTCCACCTGGGTGCCGCAGTGCTACGGCTGCCACGCAAACCGCAATCAGGCCGAGACCCATCTCGACAAGCTCACCTTGAAGGAGACCCCCGGCTGGTGGTCGGAGGGTCGTTCCTACATCCGCTACGAGCAACCGGCCCTGGGGCTGTGGAACAACCGGGTCATGCCCGTCACCCCCGGCTGCCAGGACGTGGTCACCCTGCAAGGCAGCAAGGGCCAGGCCGAGAAGGCCTTCTACTCCTTCACCATGGCGGCCATCGACCCGCACACCACCCAGGCCAAGGGCCGAGGCTGCGCCGACTGCCACACCGCCACCAAATCGCTGGGTCTGGGACTGGGAACGGTCTGGAAGAAAGGGGGGAGCTGGCATTTCGAGCCGGCCAGCCAGCCCCTTGAAACCCAGGCCGGAGAGACCCCTCGGCTAGACGCCTTTGTCACCATCGACGGGGTGCCGCTCCAGAAGAGCTTCCGGCCCAACCTGCGGCCCTTCAACGCCAAGGAGCTGTCCCGCATCCTGACCGTCGGCACCTGTCTGCCCTGCCACCCGCGACTGAGCGACCCGGCCTATCACCCCTATGCCCCGGACAAGTGCCGGCGGCCGGTGGGCGACCAGGAGGCGAACAAGGGCGGCTGAGCTATGATTTTTGGGAACAGGGGATGCAGACCAGCCCGCGCGGGTCGCGGCTGGTCTTGGACTCCATGACCAGCTCGCCGCAGACGGCGCAGCTCAGGGTGGGATGGATCTGGGCCGCGGGCGGCGGAGGCTCGCTGGGGCGGGAGATGGCAAACAGTTCCTCATCGCTGGCGGCCAGGATGGCGCGGCTCTTTTCGCCCTTACGGCGACTAACCAGGCTCGTGACCTCGGACGACTCGTCGCCGGCCCGGTAACGGGCCCAGGCCGCAGCCTCCTCCGGGGACTCGGGCGGCGGGATGAAGCGCACCGCCAGCCGCACCGCCTGGCCGTCGCTCCGGCGAAAGAAGGTGTACACCTGCTTGCCGTAGTCGCGGAAAATGAGGTTGCCCTTGCCCGCCGTGCAGCCGATGATCATCTGGATGGCGTCCACGGCGCAGGACTTGTTTTCGACCACCGCCACCAGCTCCTCGTCCGCGGAGCGGGAGAGGCCAAGCTCCTTAATCGCGCAGTTGGCGACCCTAAATCCCAGGGCCAGCCCCGGGCAGAGATGGCCGTGGAAACGCACTATCTCGTCAAGCTCCATTACTTTCCTCCCCTTATTTTGACACTACCTGGTTGCGGCCCGCGTGCTTGGCGGCGTACAAGCGTTTGTCGGCGGTAAAGATCAACTGATCGGCGGTCATGTTTCTGGGCTCCCCCAGTTCGCTCGCCGCCACCAGGCCGATGGAGATGGTGACCGGGATATTCTGGCCCTGATAGACAAAACGGCTCCGCTCGACGTTCTTGCGCAGCCGTTCGGCAAAGTTGATCCCCAGTTCGATGTCGCCGATGGTGAAGCCGTAGAACTCCTCGCCCCCGTAGCGGCCGATCTCGTCCTGTTTGCGGGTGGTGGCGGTCATCACCTCGGCGAGATTGGCCAGGACATAATCCCCTGCCAGGTGCCCGTGGGTGTCGTTCACCTGCTTGAAGTGATCGACGTCGATCATCATCATCACAAAGTCCGCGATGTTGCGACGCTGAAAATTGCCGATATTAACCTCCAGCATCCGGTCGAGGATGGAGCGCTTGGGCAACTTGGTCAGCTCGTCGATGTAACCGATCTTCTCGAACAGGTCCTTTAACTCCATCTCCTTGGAGACATCGGTGAGAAATCCGGTGGACAGGCAGACGCCATCCTCGGCGAACAGCTCGATGCTGGCCTGATCCTTGAGCCACAGGTGCTTGTCCTCGGAAAGCCGCACCTTGTAGATGGCCTCCAGCGAGCCGCTCCTCTCCACCTCCTGCCGCAGGCCCCGCCAGGCACCCTGCAACTCGTCGCGGGTGGTGATCTTCTCCTCCACCCGGTGCTCGGGATCGACGTAACGGTAAACCCGACGATCCACGATCGCCTCCCGCATCGCCTCGGCCAGGCCCTGGCAGTCGCAGCCCAGAAGACTGCAAAATCCCTCCCCGGCGAACTCGTACCAGATCACCTTATCGTGCTGCTGCCAGGCGCACAGATAGGGGATGACCGGGGGATTGATCTGACTGAAGGCCCTGAGCTCGGCAAGCCTTTCCCTGACCCGGCTGGTCAGGTTTTGAGAGAAATTGCCGTCTACGATCCTCTGGCCGACGGGGGCGGTTTTAAGCTGTGGCTGATCCATGGTGGTCTCGGTTTTAGTTTCAGTTGGTGGTTTGTGGCGGGGGGGGCTGGCCATCCTTATCCGCTTGATCCGCTTGGTTTTTCTCCTCCAGCACCACCACGTCGCGCACCGTGAGGGTCTTGAGCATGGCCAGGAGGTCATCGTGCTGGATGCCGGTGAACCAGGGCATCTCCTTGCTGGAGTCGTTAACGTACCAATTCAGGCGCCCGCCATCCCTGCCGCCCGCCGCCCCGATATAGAGCACCAGGCTGTCCTCCGCCTTGACCATGGTCCCAACCTGCTGCAAGGCGGCGACGACATCCCGACGGTTGGCGTGCTCGCCCTTCAGAATCATGGTCTGGATGCGCGGACAGGTCTTCTCCAGCGACTTGCGGATCAACTCCGCGTCCTGCTCGGGGGCGGACAGGACAGCGCCCATCAGGTCGTGGCTGATGCCGATGGTCAGCACATAGGTGCTACCCTTGGCCGAGCAAACCGGGAAATCGTCGCCGTCCCTGGTGATCTCCGGGGTCTGCTGGCCGTGCGACAAGGCGGCTATCGCCTGCCCAAGGTTGGCCTGCAGGTCGCTGGCCCGCGAGATAGGCTTCTGGTCGCCGTCGTTGCCGGCGATGGCATTGGCAAAGGCGTAGGCCAGGAGTCCGTGCCCCAGGGCGCCATCCTTAAAAGGCTCCCCCTGGCCGCTGGCCAGGATGTCCATAAACCCCTTGGGCCCGCCTGCCGCCGGGGCAGAGGGCGAGACTGGGGCCTCGGTCTGACCGCTGACCGGAGGCGAGGCGCCGCCGTCCTCCTTGCCGACCTTGGCCTCCGGCAAGGCCGGGGCGGCCCCAGAAATCGCCGGCAGCGGCAGGGTGAGGTTCTGGGTGGCCGCCACCACTGCCCCGGCGTTGTCAGAGACGGTGAGCACCACCTGGTAATTGCCCTCCTTGGCGAAGGTGTGGCTGGGGTCGTTGGCGCTGCTTTCACTCCCGTCGCCGAATTCCCAATCGCAAAAGTACGGGGTCTTGCCGCCGGTGATGGTGGGGGTGAAGTGGATAGTCAGCGCCTTGCCCTTGGCCGGCATCCCGGCAAAGACCGCCGCCAGTTTTCCGCCGGCCGGCGTCTCCGCCTGCCGCACGCAAAGCGCGTAGTAGGGGTTATCCTTGTTGTAGGTGTAGGAGTTGCCGTAGAAGAAATTGACGTATTTCGCGGTGTTGTCGCTGGTGTCGCTGCCGGTGTCCGTCCAGTAGTAGGACGGCTTAACCGAAAATACGGGGTCGATGGTCGGGGAGTGGGAGGTGTCGATCAGGGCCTCGAGCTGGTAGGATTTGGGCAGGGCCCAGTCCTTATGGCCGGCCAGGTCAAGGCTGGCGCAGTAGTCAACTGCCTCCTTCCAGGAGCGCTCCACCCCGTCGTCGCCCTTCTGCCACATCAGACCTTGCTTGGTGTCGGTGACGGTGCCGTCCTGGTTGTCGAGATATCGCCCGTCGTCGGCCCTGACCGTCGCCGTCCAGATCCATAGGGCAAGGGGGATGATGAGCAGTCCTGACCGGCGTGGCATGGCGTTCTCCTTGCTTCTTAAAGCAACCCGCATGGTTGGCATCGAAATATTACAAAATATCCGGCCTGTCAACAGGCATTGTGGAGAGATCTGGCACTCTTACAGCGTCCAGGTGTCTCCAGGGGCCAAAACGACCGCCCGCGCCAGGGTCTCCGCCTCCACCCGGTCGGCCCAGGCCCTGGCGTCTTGCCGGATGACCGGGAAGGTGTCGTAATGCATGGGGATAACCGTGGCGGGCCGCAGGAACTTAACCGCCCGCAGGGCGGCGTCCGGGCCCATGGTGTAATTGTCGCCGATCGGCAGCAGGGCGAGGTCGAGGCCGCCCTCGCCGATCAGCTGCATGTCCGAAAAAAGCCCGGTGTCGCCGGCGTGGTAGATGGTCTTGCCGTCCACGGCCAGGAGCAGGCCGCAGGGGTTGCCGCCGTGGCTGCCGTCGGGCATGGAAGAGCCGTGCAGGGCCAAGGTCAGTTGCAGCCGGCCCCAGGGATGGTCAAAGCCCCCGCCCAGGTGCTGGGCGTGACAGCGGCTCACCCCCTGCTGTCCCAACCAGTTGCAGACCTCGAAGGTGGAAACCACGGTGGCCTGCCTGCGACGGGCAATGGCCACCGTGTCGCCCACATGATCGCCGTGGCCGTGGGTGACCAGGATATAGTCCGGCGTCAAATCGTCCGGGCCGCAGGGGGCCTTAGAGTTGCCGCTCAGGAAGGGGTCGATCAGCAAGGATGCCTTGCTGGTCTCAAGGAGAAAACACGAGTGTCCATAATAGGTTATTCTCACTGACTCACCTCATTTCCGGGTTGCCTGGCGCCGACGACCAGCCATGCCTCATCATAACGAGATTTATCGGTAAGGCAACCAAATATCCGCGGCCCCACCGGGGACGCCAGGCGGCTATCGACTGGAGGGGCCGGACGAGGCTGCGTCAGCGCACAAGAGAATAATAGAATTCTTAAATTTTGGGAGGTAAAATATAGCCTTGAATCAAGGAAAGGAACCGGTTATAAGCAGAGAATGTGTCGTAGACGGGGGGTAATAATGATGACACTGAGTGGTATAAAAAAATAGAACCCACCGGAAAAATTCGTTTGACAAAAAAATTCCCGTGGTTTAAGTGTCAGACACCACACCGTGGTACTTGTAGTTGATGTGACGAGGTGAAGGCTGGGCGTTATCCGGGCGGAAATTTTTTTGCCAGTTCAGGCGATTTTCGTCTCTCTTCCAGGTTGACGGACTCCCCGATGATGACCCCCAAGTTAACCGGGGGCAAAGATAAAAACAATGCGGCAAAGTGTCGCAGGCGGTGCTTGCCGATCACAAGCAAGGTTTTGCAGGGTTGCCCGGCACGAGGCCGTGAGGGGCAAACAAGAGGGCGGGCTGGTTGCCGGATCTCATGGCGAGAAGGGGCGAGAGGCCTTTTGTCTATCTATCCAACACCGAAGGGAGGGAACACATGAAGAAGAAGATTTTGGCCGCGTTCGCGACAATGGCTCTGGCCTTTACCGGCGTCCGGGCC
>JAJXUT010000097.1 GCA_021782655.1 Deltaproteobacteria bacterium | reverse complement strand
CAGCACCGTCTTCACCGTCTGGAACACGATCCACATATCCATAACCAAGGACAGATTCTTCAAATAGTACAGATCATACTCCAGCTTGCGCAGGGCGTCCTCCTCCGAGGCGCCGTAGGGGTAACAGACCTGGGCCCAGCCGGTCACCCCGGGCTTGATGTTATGCCTAAGCGAGTAGTAGGGAATCTTCTCGGCCAGCACCTTGACAAACACCGGCCGCTCCGGCCGTGGCCCGACAAAGCTCATCTCCCCTTTCAGCACATTCCACAATTGGGGCAGTTCATCGATGCGCAGCTTGCGGATGATGCCGCCGAACCTGGTCACCCGGCTGTCGTTCTTCATCGCCCAGACGGCCCCGTCCTTCTCGGCGTCCTGGCACATGGAGCGGAACTTGATGACCTTAAAACCCCGGCCTCGCAGCCCGACCCGCTCCTGCCGGTAAAAGATCTCCCCCGGCGACTCAAGCTTGATGATGAGGGCGGAAAGCAGCATGATGGGAGATGCCAGTAGCAGGCCAAGGGCGGAAAGCAGCAGATCGAACAACCGCTTACCCAACTCGTTCACCCGGCTGATGTTAAACCCCTCGGAGAAGATGATCCAATCCGGGTTCACCTTTTCCACCATGAGCTTGCCGGTGAGCTTCTCGTAGAAGCCGATGCCCGCCGCGATATCGACCCCGTCCAGCTTGCAATCGATCAGCTCCTTGACCGGCATGGTGCCGCGCCGGTCTTCCAGGGCCACAATCAGCGCCTCGGCCTGGTGCTCCCGGCACAAATCGTCGAGCAGCCGCTCCCCGTTGCGGTATATGGGCACCGAATGGGTATCGAAACCAGGATGCGCCTCACCGACAAAGGCGACGATCCGAAACCCCGAGTCCAGGTGCTCAATCACCTCGTGGCTGATGCCAGCGGCCAGCGCCCCGGTGCCCAGGACGATTATCGGCTTGGCGAAAAACCGCCTGTCCAGCGCCCAGATGTAAAAAAACCGCCAGGCGGCCAGCAGGGAGCAGATCAACAGGTAGCCGCTCCCAAAGGCCCGCATGGGAATGGCCGCCATCGGGAACATGTAGTACAGCCCGGCCAGGGCGATACAGCCGAAACCGAAGGCCTGGGTCATCCGGGTCGCGGTATCGGGGAAGGAGGAGTAGACGTTTAAATCGTAAAGATCAAAAAAATACAAACTCAACTGAAAGATCACCGTCACCAGCCCGGCCCGCAGCAACTGGGCAGAGAACATTCCTGCTTCCAGCACCCGGGAGTGAAAGAGCCTCTGCATCAGGGCCAAGGCGAGAAAGATCAGCACCCCCTCGATGGCAAAGAAGACAACCCGGCGGAGAGGATAGTATTTTCCTAAGATATACGGCATATTGTGTTAGATCGTGAGCTTGTCTGCCCCCGCCAGGGCCTAACGTGCGGGCGAGCCACCCGCGAAAGGCAGGTCAGCTTTGCCGCCACCCTACGGGGCAACGCCCTCCCTCTCCTGCTCGCCGCCATAGGCACCGTAACCGCCGGCATACTGGCCGTACTCATCGTAGCCAGACATCCGGGCGCTAATGGCGCTGGCCTCATAGGCGTTAAACACCACCCCGATGACCTTGTCCGGCCCGATGGCCTCCACCAGTTGCCTAATCGGCTCCCGGGCGCCCAGCCCCCAGCGCACCACCAGGATCACCCCGTCGGCGTGCTTAGCCAGCACCGTGGTCTCGGAGGCGGCCTGAGTGGGGGGGGTGTCGATAAGGATAAAGCGGTCGTCGTAGCGGCTGGCCAGCTCGGCGAACAGCCTCTCCACCTTGGCCGAGCCCAAGAGCTCCGCCGGATTGACCGGGCAAGGCCCGCTGGGGATGAGCGACAGCTTCCGCATCCCGGTCTTGACGATCAGCCGGCCCAGGTCGTCACCGTCCCGCAGGTAATTTACCAGCCCCCGCTCGCTTTTGCAGTTGAACATGGACTCCAGGCGAGGCCGCCTAAAATCGCAGTCCACCAGCAGGGCGTGCTGGTCCATGCCCTGGGCGATGGACACCCCCAGGTTGGCGCAGACGAAAGTCTTACCCGAACCCGGCATGGTGCTGACGATCAGGATATTCTTGTAAACCCGGCCCGAGGGCGGATAGAGGATACGGGCCCTAAGCAGCCGGAAATTCTCAGCCAAGGCCGACGACGGCTCGGAAAAGACCACCATCTTCTCGTCCCAACCGTCCACGCTGGGGACATCCCAGGCCTCGGGTCTGGATACGGGCCGCACCCCACCCCGCTCCGGCGTCCCCGACGTTTTGGCCTCCGGCGGCGAAACGGCCTCACCACCCATCGGCTCGTCCGGGGGCAACGCCTGTTCACCCCGCTGCTGGTCTTCCTCCTCCAGGGCCTTATGCAAGGCCTTTAGCACCTTTCCCACTATGTTATCTCCAAAAAATTGGCCATCCCGCCGCCACCCCGCGCCCTATTCAGCCCACCGCGCCGAACAACGTCGCCAAAGCTCCATTAGCCGGTGCAGCCACCAGTGCCAGGCCCCCGGATGGCGCCAGAAAAAAAATCCCCCCCCGCCGACGAGCAAGAGGAACAACAACCAAAACCAAGGCCATCTCGCTGCCGCCCCTTGCTCTTCCGCCGTTGCGGCCCCCGGCGGATGGCCCACCCTGGCCCCTGGATTCCGCATCTCCCGGGCGCATTCTGCAACCACCCCCGCGTCGATGGTTGTCTTTCCCTCCGAATACCCGGCGAGCAGGGCCTGATCGCAGAGCACGTTGATCAGACGCGGCACCCCTTGGCCTTCGGCGTGAACCCGCCGCACCGCCTCCGCCTCAAACAGATCGCCACGCTGCGCCCCCGCCTTGGCCAGCCGGAACAGGATGTAACGTCGGGTATCCTCCTCGGAAAACGGCGGCAGGTGGAAACGGATGCCGATCCGCTGGCGCAGTGGCAGAAGCCTGGGGTCGGCCAGCCGGTCGTTCAGCTCGGGCTGGCCGACCAAGAAGACACTCATCACCCCGAAATCCTGGTACTCCTGGTTGGAAAGCAGCCGCACCTCCTCCAGCAGATCAACCGGCAGGACATGGGCCTCGTCGATAATGAGCAGCACCCGCTCCCCCTTCTGCCGGCAGCCCCGCAAAAACTCGGCGAACTCCAACAGGAAGCGGGCCTTGTTTCCCTCGTACTCCTTTAAGCCGTACTTGGCGGCCAAAAAGTAGTAGAAGTCGTTGAGCGACAGGGTGGGGTTGGCGATCAGGCACAAGTGCACCTTGCTGTCTAAGGATCGCGACAGAAGCTGGAGCAAGGTGGTCTTGCCGGTGCCCACCCCACCGGTCAAGAGCAAGAAGCCCTTGCGGTCGATCACCCCGTAGCGCAAGACCGCCAAGGCCTCCTCGTGGGCCTCGCTCATGTAGACCTTGTCCGGGTCCGGGATCAGGTCAAAGGCCTTGCTGGTCAGGCCGTAAAAGGTCTCATACATGGATGGTCACGAGGGATAACCGTTTGTTTTTTTTAGATAATCTTAAAGATAGCCGTTGTCTAAACAAAAAGGGCCGACATGCCCAACCGTCCCACGCCGCAGCAGATCGGTATTTTAGCGACGCCATCAGACGATGATCCGTCCGGTCCGGTAGAGATAGGCCAGGACGGCGAGCAGCGCCAGCAGGGCCAGGGCCAGAATCGTCCACCAGATCATGGCCAGACGCCGCTCGCGCCGCACCTCCAGTTCGTTTCTGATCCGGGAAATAGCGCAGATCACCGGCAGCCCCAAAACGGCCTCCAGCTCCGAGACATCCCTAAACGAGGAATCCTGCACCTCAAGAAGCGCCACCAACCCGCCGCCCAGCGCCAGCCCGGCGAACAGGGCGCCCAGCATCACCTTCTTGAAGTCCGGCTTGACCGGCTTCTCGGGCAGATAGGCGGAATCGACGATCTTAAACTGACTGCCCTTCTGGCGCCGTTCCAGGCTCTCCGCCGAGCCGGCCTGCAGGTTCTGGCTCACCAGTTGATCGTAATGGGACTTCAACTGCTGGTAATCGCGGGTCAGGGCGTTCCACTCCGCCTCCCGCACCGGTGTCATGCCCAGCCACTTCTGGTACTGATCGACCTGCTTCTTAAGCGCCTCGTTGTCCTGATTTAGGGTGGCGATATCAAGATCCGCCTTTTTGAGCTGCATCACTAGTTGCTCGAGCTGACTGTCGTGAAGCTGGCCCGGGCTCTGCGCCTCCGGCCCGCCGCCTGCGGCCTCCGTCTTCTTGTCCTGAGCCGCGGCGCTACGCTCCAGGGCTGCCACCTTACTCGCCAAGCGCTTGACCTCGGGGTGATCCTCGGTGTAGCGCAACTTAAGGTCAGCCAACTGCTGCCGGGCCTGGGCCAGCTCCGAGACCGGCGCCGGCAGGGCCGAGCCCCCTATGCCCTTGGCGCCCAGGGCCGGCAACCCCAGCCCTGCCAGTTGGCCCGCCAGGGCCTCCTTGCGCAGGGTGATCTGTTCCTGGATCAGCACCTTGGTCCGCTCCAGTCCCTGGGCGCTGTCCCGATTCTTCTGCATCTGGTCCTGCAGGGCGGTCAAGCGCTCGGAGTTGGAGGTAAACTGCTGCGGCATCTCGTTATAATACTTCAACTTGTAGTCGCGCATCAGTGCGTCTTTCTTGTCCATCTCCTCCTTGGCCAGCTTCAGCTCATCGCCGACGTAGGCCGAGGTCTCGGTGGCCCGCTCCTCCCGGTAGCGCAGGTTCTCCTCCACGAACCGGGCCGCCAGGGCATTGGTGACCTGCATCACCTTCTTGGGCTCCGACCCGTCGAAGGAAACCTTAAACACCGCCCCCTGACCAGAAGATTGGATGATATTGATGGCACCCTTGCGCATCAGGTCAATCACGTCCTCCATCGGCAGTTTTTGTCGCGCCTCCCGGTAAAGGTCAAATTGCTTGATAATCGCCTCCAGGCTGGTGCGGCTCTCCACCTGCTGGGTCAGGGTAGCCACCATCTCCTGGGTCTTGGCCTGGGCCTCGGGGCTTAGCTTGTTGACCGGATTGATCTTGGCCTCCTCGTACATCAGCATGGCGGTCGATTCGTAGACCTTGGGCAGGACCAGATACAGACCCAGGCCCACGAAGAGGGCCGCCAGGACGAAGGAGAGCACGATCTTCTTGCGCCGGACAAACAGATCCAGATACTTCTTTAGTTGCAGCCGTTGCTCCTGCTCCATGAATGCTCCCTGCTGAAGAATATCCCGCCCGCCGCTACCAGCGGCGCAATTCCTTGGCCGCCGTGAGTCTTAGCGAGAGCAGATGCTCGGAATAATTAGCCAGGCCCACGCTATTAGTGTCAAACAGGTAATAGTCATAGTTTAAGGACAGGCTAAGCCAGCGGGTTAAGCCGTAAGTTAGCCCGGCGCCCACGTTTAATTTCTGGTAGTCGCTGCTGACCCCCAGGGTGGTGGAGTCCCACTGCCCGTAAGAGGCCCGCCCGGTTGCCGACAGCGCCTGGGCCAGGCTGTAAACGCCGCCTGCGCCCAGCTCCCAGGACTGCCGGGCCTTGCCCCAACCGCCGGCCTCATTGGCGTCTGCGGTCAGACCCCGGCCAGTGAAGGTGAGTGAGCCCTTTTCCAGGGTGCGGGACAAGGACAGATCCAGGGTATATTCCCGTTCGTCGGGAGTGGTGGTCTCGTAGCTTAAGTAGTTCAGGCCCAGCGCCGAGGTCAGGTTGGTGCGCGGGTCAAATCCGTGCCGCCAACCCATCTGCCCGCCCTGGTTGGTGGTGTCGTTGCCGTTGCCATCGAAGGTGACCTGCTGATGCCGGTAATTCCAGAATAAGGCGTTTTGGGGCGAGATCGCAAACTCCACCTCTAGGTGGGGGGTGTTGGTCTTGCTGTCCCCGGTGTTGAGCGCAGTACCGATGCCGGCCGGCGGATTGCCGTAACTGTCGAGCAGAAGATCGTAGCCCGCCGCCAGCCGCCACTGCTGATTCATCTGGTAGTTCACCAGGAGGCTGGGCGCCTGCTGGGTGTGGTTGGCTAACAGCCCGGTCTGATAGTCCTGGTTGGAGAAGCCATAGCCCAGCACCAGGGAGCTTTTCTCGGCGAACTGGTACTCCGAGCTTAAATGCGTGCTCGTGCTCCAGTAGCGCTGTCGGCCGCCGGCGCCCTCGAAGAGCAGGCGATCGACCAGGTTGCGGTCGCCGGCACCGTAGCGGGCGTTGAACTGGGAAACCACGTAACCCATCTGGTTGGTCGGGTCCCAGACCAGCTCGGGGAACAAGAGGCGCACGATCTCGGCCTGGGTGGCAGGGTCGGCCCGCTGGAAGTTCTGGGCGCTGCTGAGGTTTTGGTTGGCCTCGAAGTTCAACCGGTCGAAGTCGGAGTAATTGCCGTCCAGATGCAGCTTCCAGCGAGAGGAAATCCCCTTCTCCGCCACCAAGGCCAAGTTCTGATCCTGCTCGTCCGCCTGGCGCCGGAAGTTGTAGGCAAAATCCGGGGCGTAGGTCAGCATGAGGCTGTCCGTAAGCCCCTTAGAGGAAAACTTCAACTCCGGGGCCACCAGGCTCTTCCACTCCCCGGTGCGGTCGGTATTGTCCTTGTAGACGTTGGAGTCATAATCCCCGCCCACCGACACCTGGCCCTCCAGGACATTCTGTCGGGCATAAGCCGCGCCCGGACAACCGTAGCCACCCGCGGCGCAGCCCAGGGCGGCAAGCGCGGCGCAACCCTTGACCCGCCGCGACCAGCGGCGCTGGTTAGCTATCAATTTACGCATCACTTAAATCTCCTAAGGAACAACGATCGTGTCTCCCGGCTGCACCAGGACATTCTGCTGCTGATTATGCCCCGCCACCAGGGCCTCGTAATCAAAGGGCAGGATGCTTTCCTGGCCCTCCTCCCCGCGCCGGACGATGGTGATCTTGTCCTTCTTGGCCCAATCCAGGAAACCGCCGCTCTTGGCTAAGGCCTGAAGCACGGTAATGGGGAAATCGATCGGGAACTCCCCCGGCTGCTTGATCTGGCCGATGATGTAATAGCGGCGGCTCTTGCTCTGGGTCAACATCACCGACACCGCCGGATCGGTGATCAGCTTGCCGTATCTCTGCTCCAGGGTCTTCTTAAGCCCCCCGATCGTCTGGCCAGCGGCCTGAACGTCACCCACCAGGGGCAGGGAGATCCGGCCGTCGCTGCGCACCGCCAGCTCGCAGGTCAGGTCCGGCTCCTTCCAGACCATGATCTTCAAGACATCGCCCATCCCGATCACATACTCGGCCTGACCCTTGGCCGCGCCTAGCTGCGACTGCGCCCCAGCCTGCTGACCGGCGAGCCCCAGCCCCCCGAAGGAACAGAAGACCAAAAGAAAAATCCCCGCCGCCACCGCCTTAAACGACCATCCTCTTCCGCTCATGGCTTATTCCTCGTGTCTTTTAAATTTTTCCTGCTCTACTGGCCCGGCCCCCAAACGCCAAGCACCATTCCGGCTCCATTGCGCCGCTTATCCCTAGCCTAGGGGGAACTATTACTTTTTGCAACCGTATTTTTTGCCGGCCAACAACTAGTCCCCGGCCCAGGTCAACTGGTGAGGTGGCGGTAGATCTCCGGCATCCGCAGGGGCAGCTTGGCCACCTGGTCGATGAAGATATAGTTGATCTCC
>JAJXUT010000018.1 GCA_021782655.1 Deltaproteobacteria bacterium | reverse complement strand
GGAATGACCAGCCGCAGGGCCTTGGCGGCGCCGGTGGTGGTCAGGATGATGTTGTTCAAGGTGCTGCGGTTCTTACGCAGGTCGGAGGCCCCGGCCTTGGGCAGACGGTCGAGCACCTGCTGGCTGCCGGTGGCGGCGTGCACCGTGACCATGGAGGCGGAAAGAAAGTTGTCGGCCCCGAAGTGGTCCATGAGCGGCTTGATCATGTACGACAGACAGGTGGTGGTGCAGGAGGCGGCGGAGACCAGGCTGTGCCGGGTGGGGAGGTAATCGTCGGTGTTGATGCCCATCACCGTGGTCACCGCGTCCTCGGGCATGGTCAGCCCCTTGGCCTTGATCTTGAAAGGGGCCGAGAGGATGACCTTTTCCGCCCCGGCCTTCAGGTGGCCGCGCAGTGAGCCCTTGGGGGCGTCGGCGTCGGCAGTGGGATCGGCAAAGGCCCCGGTGGTGTCCACCACCAGCCGCACTCCATATTCCTTCCACTTGATTTCGCTGGGATTTCTCGACTGGCGGAGGATGGTGAGCGGCACTCCGTTGACGGTCATGGTGCCAGCCGCCTCGTTTAGATTTTCGATCACCCGCCCGGCCTTGAAGCCGAAGAGGTAGTTGCCCAGCTTGCCGTAGGTGCTGTCCCGCTCGATGGAGGCGGCGAGGTCGTTTAACCCCTGGCCCACCTGCCGGCCGATATTGACCACCAGCTCTGAAAAGTGCTTCCGGCCCGCGTGATGCCAAACCGAAAGTTTGCCGATCCTGCCCAGCCCGTTGATGCCTAACTTCATGCCTTTTTCTCCCTCACGCTAAAGCTGAATTCCCCGGAAAATCAAGAAAACCAAAGACAATGGTCTCGCAAAAAGCCAGCCGATGGCTAAGCAAAAGCGCCGACATACAAACCGCCCCGCAACGCAGTAGATCGGACTTTTTGCGACGCCATCAAAGACACTTACCGCCACGCCTCAAGGCGCGTGAGGAACATACAGGCAAAAGCGAGCCGCATCAAGAAAAAATGACGTCTCCTCCCGGTCTAGCCCAGACTCTTCATGTCGATGACGAACCGATAGCGCACGTCGCTGGCCAGCACCCTTTCGTAGGCCTCGTTGACCTTCTGGATTGGGATCACCTCCACGTCGGAGAGCACCCCGTGACTGGCGCAGAAGTCAAGCATCTCCTGGGTCTCGCGGATGCCACCGATGAGCGAGCCGGACAGGTGCCGACGCTGCATGACCAGGGAGGCGGCGGACAGGGGAATGGGATCTGGCATGCCCACCAGCACCATGTTCCGGTCGCGTTTCAAGAGTTCCAGGTAGGCGTTGTAGTCGTGGCGGGCCGAGACGGTGTCCAGGATGAAGTCGAAGCGCCGGGCGTTGGCCGCAAAGGCCTCGGGGGCGCTGGTCACCACGAAGTCGTCGGCGCCCAAGGCCCGGGCCGCCGCCTCCTTGCCCGCCGAGTGGCTTAAGACGGTCACCGTCGCCCCCATGGCCCGGGCGATCTTGACCCCCATATGGCCCAGGCCGCCCAGGCCCACGATGGCCACCTGATCCCCAGGCTTGACGCCGTACCGTCGCAGGGGGGAATAGGTGGTGATCCCGGCGCAGAGGAGCGGCGCCACCCGCTCCAGGGGCAGCAGGCCGGACGGAATGCGCAGCACGTAGCCCTCGTTCACCGTGATCCGGCTGGAGTAGCCGCCATAGGTTGAGGTATGGCCGTCCTGCTCGCGACTGTTGTAGGTGAAGCTCGCCCCCTGCTCGCAGAACTGCTCCTCGCCCTCTCGACAGGCCGCGCACTGGCCGCAGGAATCGACAAAGCAACCCACCCCCACCGTATCGCCCGGCTGCCACTTCGTGACCTGGCCGCCCACCTTGACTACCGTACCCACGATCTCGTGGCCAGGCACCATGGGAAAGGTCGAGCCACCCCACTCGTCGCGGGCCTGATGGATGTCGGAGTGGCAGATGCCGCAGTAGCGGATGTCGATCAGCACCTCATGGGGGCCGGGCTCCCGGCGCTGAATGGTGAAGGGAACGAGCGGGGCCTTGGCCTGCATGGCGGCGTAAGACGGCGTGTTCAGCATGGAATACCTCCTCTATATTTTTGGATTAATTAATTGATCGGGTCAGGATCACCCTGCCCCGACGGGACATTCGGCAGTTCCCGGCCTTTCCACAGCTTGTAGATGGCCGGATACACCAAGAGCTCCAGGGCAAACGAGGTGACCAGCCCGCCGATCATGGGGGCGGCGATCCGTTTCATCACATCCGCCCCGGCGGAGGTTGACCACATGATGGGCAAGAGCCCCATAAAGGCGGCGGCCACGGTCATCAGCTTAGGCCTCGCCCGTTTCACCGCCCCGTGCAGGATGGCCAGGTCCAGGTCGGCCATGTTGCGCAACTCGCCCTTGGCCTTGGCCTCCTCGTGGGCCAGGTCTAGGAAGAGAAGCATGAAGACCCCGGTCTCAGCGTCCAGGCCGAGCAGGGCGATCATCCCCACCCAGGCGGCGATGGAAACGTTATAGTGCAGGAAATAGAACAGCCAGATCGCCCCGATGGCCGAGAAGGGCACCGCCAGCATCACCACCGAGGCCTTGAAGACGCTCCTGGTGTTGGCGTAGAGCAGCACGAAGATGAGCGCGAGCGTCAGGGGCACCACCAGCCGCAACCGCTCTCGCACCCGCAGCATATTCTCGTACTGGCCGCTCCACTGCAACGAATAGCCGGTTTTGAGCTTCAAATTCCGGGCCACCACCCGCTTGGCGTCCTCGACAAAACTACCCACGTCCCGGCCCGCGATGTCCACATAGACGTAACCAGACAAAAAACCGTTCTCGTCCCGGATCATGGCCGGCCCCGAGACCAGGCGGATGTCGGCGAGTTGGGCGAGCGGCACCTGAATCACGCCGCCCTTGCCGCCGGGCGCCGCCACCAGCACCCGCTTCAGGCGATCGACATTCTCCCTGAGCTCCCGGGGGTAACGGATGTTGACCGGATAGCGCGCCCGGCCATCGATAACGGTGGTGACGTTCTCGCCGCCGACAGCGGTTAAGATCACCTGCTGCACCTGCTCGACGGTCAGGCCGTAACGGGCCAGATCCTCCCGCCGGGGGGTGATATCCACGAAGTAGCCGCCCGTCACCCGCTCGGCAAAGGCGCTGCGGGTGCCGGGCACCTCCTTCATCAACCGCTCCAGACGCTCGCCGATCCGTTCGATTTCACTCAGATCCGCCCCGTAGATCTTGATCCCCACCGGGGTGCGCACCCCGGTGGACAGCATGTCGATCCGGGCCTTGATCGGCATGGTCCAGGCGTTGGTCACCCCTGGAAATTTGAGTACCGCGTCCATCTTGGCCACCAGTTCATCCCAGGAGATGTGATCCGGCCACACTGGACGCAGGGCAGTCTTGATCCACCCAGGCGCCCAGCCCGAGTACCAGCGTTCCTTGCCCCGCCACTGGCTCTCTGGCTTCAAGGTTACGATGGTCTCCATCATCGAAAAGGGGGCCGGATCGGTGGAGGTGTCGGCCCGGCCCGCCTTGCCAAACACCCGCTCCACCTCGGGAAAACCCTTGAGTAACTTATCCTGGGCTAGCAAGAGCTCCTGGGCCGCAGACACCGAGATCCCCGGCAGGGTGGTGGGCATGTAAAGGATGGAGCCCTCGTTTAAGGGCGGCATGAACTCGCTGCCCAGCTTGAAATAGACCGGCAGGGAGACCAGCACCATAAACACCGCCGCCAAGACCACGGTGCGGGGCCGCCTCAGCACCCAGCGGCAGACGGGATAATAAACCCGGAAGATATTCCGGCTGATGGGGTGGCGCTCCTCGGAGACGTAACGGCCCACGAACATGGTGGTGGCAAGCCGGGACAGGAGCCGAGGCTTAAAGACAAAGGGATCGATGCGGGCAAAGAGCATCCTTAAGGCCGGGTCCAGGGTGATGGCGAGCAGCGCGGCCAGACTCATGGCCAGGGTCTTGGAGTAGGCAAGCGGCTTAAACAGCCTCCCCTCCTGATCCACCAGGGTGAAGATGGGCAAAAAGGCCACCGCGATGATCAAAAGCGAGAAAAACACCGACGGCCCCACCTCCATCAGGGCCTGGAGCCGCACCTGGTGAAAATCACCGGGCCGGCCCTCGGCCTGCCAGTGGTGAATGCGGTTATAGGCGTTCTCCACCTCGACGATAGCCCCGTCCACCAGCACCCCGATGGAGATGGCGATCCCGGCCAGGCTCATGATGTTCACCGTCACCCCCATGAGGTAGAGGGGAATAAACGACAGAAACACCGAGACCGGGATGGTGATGATCGGCACGATCGCCGAAGGGAAATGCCATAAAAATAACATGATAACCAGGGAGACGATGACCATCTCCTGTACCAGCTCGTGCCGCAGGGTGGCAAGCGCCCGGTGGATGAGGTCGGAGCGGTCGTAGGTGGTGACGAACTCCACCCCCGCCGGCAGCGAGGGTTTTAGTTCCTCCATCTTGGACTTCACCCGCCGGATGACGTTTAAGGCATTTTCGCCGTGGCGCATGACCACGATCCCTCCCACGTGGTCGCCCCGGCCGTCCAGGTCGGCGATGCCCCGCCGGATGTCGGGCCCCAGCTCCACCCGGGCGACATCCCGAAGCAGCACCGGCACCCCGCCCGGCCCGGCCCGGAGCACGATACTGCCGAAATCGGCCAAGGTTCGGGCGTAGCCCCGCACCCGCACCATGTACTCGGCCCCGGAGAACTCGATCAGCCGTCCCCCGGTCTCGTTGTTTGAGCGGCGCACCGCCTCGGTAACCTGCTCCAGCGACAGGCCGTAGGCGGCAAGCCGGTTGGGATCGACGGTGATCTGGTACTGCCTCTGGAAGCCGCCGATGGAGGCCACCTCCGCCACCCCAGGCACCGATTGCAGGGCGTAACGCAGGCTCCAGTCCTGGTAGGAGCGCAGCTCGTCTAGGGAATGCGTCCCCGAGGTATCCTTGAGCGCGTACTCGAAGACCCAGCCCACCCCGGTGGCGTCGGGGCCCAGCTCGGTCTTGACCCCCGAGGGCAGCCGGGATTGAATCTTCGATAGGTACTCCAGCACCCGGGACCTGGCCCAGTAAATGTCGGTGCCGTCCGCGAAGATCACGTAAACATAAGAAAATCCGAAATCGGAGAAGCCGCGGATGGCCTTGACCCTGGGGGCGCCGAGCAAGGAAGAGACGATGGGATAGGTCACCTGATCCTCGATCACGTCCGGCGAGCGATCCCACTTGGAGTAAATGATGACCTGGGTGTCGGAGAGGTCGGGCAGGGCGTCGAGCCGAATGTTTTTTACCGCATAGACCGCCAGGACGAGCAAGACCGCCACCCCGAGCAGGGTAAAGGCCGGGTTCCGGGCGCAGACGGCGATCAGCCGCTGGATAAGCGATAGCCGCCCCGTCTCGATCTCATCCTGGGCCAGGCTCACTTCTTGCCGTCCTTGCCAATTTTCTCCACCACCGCCCGCAGCCTAGACTCGGAGTCGAGAAGGAAATTGGCCCGATCCACCACCTGCTCGCCAGGCGCAACACCTTTTATCACCTGGGCCTGGCCCCCGCCCCGCACCCCCAGCCGCACCTGCCGGGGCACGAAGAAACCCGCCTTGGTCTCGACAAAGACCACCTGCCGCACCCCGGTGTCGATCACCGCCGAGTCGGGGATGACCACCCCCCGCGCTGAATCCAGGGCAAGCGAGACGTTGGCGTACATCTGAGGCTTGAGCTTAAGACCGGGGTTGGGGAAGTCGAAGCGCACCTTGAGCGTCCGGCTCTCCGGCGACAGGTAGGGAAAGACATAGGCCACCTTGCCTTTCAGGAGAACGCCGGGGTCGAAGGTCAGGGAGAGGGTGGCCTCCTGCCCCACCTTGACCTCGCTCGCCTCGTACTCGTAGAGCTCGGCCTCGATCCAGACCTGTGACAGGTCGGTGACCGTGAACAGCTCCATGCCCGGCTCCACCTGCTGGCCCTCGTAGATGCCCTTGGCGGTGACGAACCCGGCCACCGGCGCCTCAAGCATCACGTTACGCTGGGGCTGGCCGGTCTTCTTCAGCCGCTCGATCAGGCCCTTGGGCACATCGAACAGCTCCAGCCGCCTACGCGCCGAGGTCAATAGCTCCCGGCCCAGGGCCTTGGATTCGGGATCACCCTGACGGGCCATCTCCGCCGCCGCCTTAAGGGCGGAGACAAACTCCTGCTGACTGGCCAAAAGCTCCGGGGAGTAGATGGAGAGCAGCGGCTGGCCGAGCTTCACATCCTGGCCGGTGAAGTTGGTGAACAGCTTGTCGATCCAGCCCGCCACCTTGGTGTGGACGTGACGCACCCTGGTCTCGTCCGGGACCACGATCCCCACCGTGCGCACCGTGCGCTCCACTTTCTCCAGGCGGGCGGTGGCGGTCTTGACCCCGGCCAGGGCGACTTCCTCCTCGCTTAGGCGCACCGAGGCCTGTCCCTCCACCGAAGTCGCCTCACCAGCCTTAACCTCGTCGGCATAGACCGGCACGTAATCCATCCCCATCTCATCCTTGGCCGGCACGGGCGAGGTGACCTTGGGATTCATGGGGTTGCGGTAGAAGAGGATGGCCCGGCCCGGCTTGGCCGGTGAAGGTTGAGGTGGCCCTTGGCCCTTCTGGCCCTGATCCGCATCGCCGTCAAAAAGGTCGGCGAGGTCGTCCGCCTTCCCCGCCGCCGCCTTGTCCCGGACCTGCCCCCCGTCACCCTGGCCCTTGGCCTGCTCCTTGACCTGAGCGCCGTCCCCTCCCCTGACCTTGACCAGGGTCATGCCGCAGATCGGGCATTCGCCCGACTTATCGGAGATGATAAACGGGTGCATGGGGCAAGTGTACTTCACCCCCGCCGCCGGCACCCCGGCGTGATAGCCTGCGAAATGAGAGCGCCAGGCCCAAAAACCGCCCCCCACGAGAAACACCACCAGTAAGCCGATGGCCAGCAGCCTGCTAGCGGTAATACTAAACACCCTTGTTTTACCGTCCATAGAAATCCTGCCGTGGATGACTTACCTTAAAAGCCAAGGCTTGACTTGGCCGTCCGTGTGGAAACCTTGATGGCGTCGCAAAAAATCCGATCTACTGCGTCTCCGTCCAACACCCGTGGGGACTAGACAAAATTGGAAGTGGTTTTTGCTCGTTCGGCATCCCGTAGGTATCGCCTTATTCTGTTCCCTGGTAGCAAACATAATTACTACTCAACACCCTTCATCATCTTATCTATCGCGTCCATTTGTTCCTGCATCTTTTTTATCGCCGTTTGATTATCCATTTGACCTTTTGCCATCTGCTCCGACATATCCTGCATGGTGACAGACATTTTGCTCATCACCTGTGCCATGTTCTCCATTTTGGCTTGGTTCATACCCTGTTGATTCTGCATGATATTGCTCATCTTCCCCATAGTCTGGTTCATCCGATTAAAAACACCAGGCATATTTCCCATCGCTCCCTGGCTCATCATCTGATTGTTGCCCATGTTACCACCACCCATGTTGCCACCACCCATGTTGCCACCGCCCATGTTGCCACCGCCCATGTTGCCACCACCCATGTTGCCACCGCCCATGCTGCCACCGCCCATGCTACCGCCACCCATGTTGCCGCCGCCCATGTTGCCGCCGCCCATGCTGCCACTGCCCATGTTGCCACCACCCATGCTACCGCCACCCATGCTACCGCCACCCACGCTGCCACCGCCCATGCCAGCCAAACTCGTCCCCGCAGTGAACAGCATCAAACTTACTGCAATAACACTTGCCTTTTTCATCTCAATTGCCTCCCTGTATGGATAGAGAACAGCGAATTGGATACGCGGCAACGAAAACGTTACTACGCACCCGCGATTACCACACCCCCTCGCTCACCCCAACCGCCGCCGCCAGCTCGGCCTGGGCGGCGGTGGTGTCGGCCAAGGCCCGGGCCTGGTTAAGCTTGGCGTCAAGCCTGGCGTCGGCGGCCTTAATCAGCTCGGAAAACCCAACCCGGCCCGCCGCATAGCCCTGCCGCGCCGCCTCCAGGCCCGCCTGGGAAAGCGGCGCCACCTGCCCCCGGTAAAGCCACTCCCGCCTCCGGGCCTTGTCCCAGCGCGTCCAGGCCTCCCGCACCTTGAGGGTGACCCCGGCCCTTAACTCCTTAAGGTTCAGACGCTGGGCCGCAAGCTGTCTCCGGGTCTGACGAAGATAGGCGTCGTCGCTGCCGAACCAGGGCATCTTGGGCAGGCCTAGGCCGGTGGCGGCGGGCGACGTGACCGGAAAGCCGCCGCCCGCCTCATTGCCCCCGGCCAGCAAATTTTGATCGTAGGAGGAAAGGTTGCTGGCCAAACCGGGATAGATCATGGTCTCGGATAGGGCGAGCAGCCTTTCCAACCGCCCGATCATCGCCTCCTTGAGCCGCAGCTCTTGATTCCGGGAGTCCGCCAGCCGGTAAAGCCTGGCGAGCGGCGGTGGAGCCGGCCTGGCAGGCATGGCCGCTGGCCGGCCCACGGCCATATCCTTCGGGGCCAGAACTAGACTGCCAATAGCGGTCTCGGTATCTTGGATATCCTCCTTGAGGTCGGCCAGCCGCTGGCGCGTGCCCTCCCGTTCTATATCAACGGCGGTCAGATCCTGAAACCCAGCCCCGCCGCTCTGGTATTTGGTCTCGACCACCCGCCTTAAGGAATCGAGCAAGGCGAGCTGAGTGAGCACGAGATTATAGGCCGCGTGCCGGTAAACCAACTCGGCGTAATCCCGGCGGGTCGAGGTCAAGGCCTCCCGTCGGGCGATCTCGAGTTCCTCCAAGGCGGCCTTGGTCTCCTGGGTCACCACCTGGCCCTTCAAGGCCAACACCCCCGGAAAAGGAAAACTTAAGGCCGCCGGGGCGGGATCGGTCATGGGGCCGATACCGGTCATGAGTCCTCTGGTGAAACTGGCGTATCGTCGGAGGATGGTATCCAAATCCTCGACCTGGCTGTACCCCGAAAGCGCGGCCCGGACCTCCTCCTCCTTGGCCTTGATTTCGGGGTTACGCAGCAACACCAAGACCTCTAGGGTCTTAAGGGTGAAGCCGTCTCTTAAGGTCTCGGCCAGGCGGGCCGGGTCGACAGCCACCGGGGCCAGGGCCTGCTGGAGCCGGGGATCAAGGATATAGAAGGCCGCCTCGGGCCGGGGCCAGACAATTTCCCGCCCCCAGTTGGCGGCCTGGTTCCGCAGGATGGCCAGTTGGTCCGCGAACTGGCGATCCGACTCCGCCCCTGACCGGGGCCCAGGGCCGGCGGACATGGGCCGCATCCGATCGCCCACCACCGCCGGCGGCCGGTAGTTGCGCAGCTCCTGGCGCAGCTCGCCATAGCCGCCACCCCAGACCGGGACCGCCGCCAGCAGGCTCAAAACCAACGCGACAAACGCCGCCCGCCCGGCCATCATCGCGTCTCCCCCCCACCGCCGGCCTGATCCCCCTCCCCTCCGGTGAGCGTCCGGCCCGCCTGGCTCTCCAGCCGGGCCAGAAACTGGCCATAATCGGCCTCGGCCCGGGCCAGGGCCAGGTGGAAGGAGTACCAGGTGGCGCTGGTTTCAAGATAATCGGCAAAATCTCCCTGCCCCTGCGAGAACGAGGTCTCGGCAGTCTGCATGGCCCGGTTGGCCTGGGGGATCAGGTCGTCGGCGTACAGGCGCACCAGCCGCTCGGAATTCTTAAGGCGGAAATAGAGGTCCCGGATCCGGGCGCGGCTGTCGTTGATCTGGGCCTTAAGCAAAAATCCCGCCTTCTCGGCCTCGGCCCGGGCGGCCTCCATTCGGCCCGCGTTCTTGCCCAGCCAGATGGGCAGGGAGAGCCCGGCCTGCACCCCTACCTGCTGGGCCCGGTATTCATCGCCGTAAGAGACCCCGAGGCTTAAACGAGGCAGGGTGTCGTAGCGGGTGAGCTCGACCAAACTCCGGGCCTTCTCCGCGCTGGCCCGGGCCAGTTTGATCTCCTCCTGGTGGGCCAGGGCCAACCGATAGATCTCCTCCAGGGGATAGGCCAGGGGACGGACAGGCAAGGCCGGAAGCGGGCCCAGGGCCGCCTCCGGGGGACGGTTTAGGAGGGCATTTAGGCGGACGCGCTCGCTGTCCGCCGACTCCTCCGCCAAGAGGAGGTCGTAGTGGAGCTGGCCGGACTGGGCCTGGGCCTTCAATACCTCGACGGTCGCGGCCCGGCCCTGGGCCGCCGCCGTCTCGCCAGACTTGCGCGCCTGGTCGATCAGCCCCTGCTCGGCCTTGGCTAGCTTGGCCGCCTCCCGCAGGTAGCCCAACTCCTCGTAGGACTCGCGGATGGCCAGGGCGGTGTCGCGCACCGTCAGGTCGAGCCGCAGCCGGGCGATGGTCGCCTCGCCCACCGCCACCTTGCCGGCCTTGGTCAGCCGTCCGGGCAGGGGCAGGGGCTGGGTTAGCGTCACCTTCCAGTCGTCGGGCTTGACCCCGCCGCCCGATGAATCCACCATGTACATCCCCTCCAGCATCACCTCCGGGTCGTCGAGGGCGGTGTCCACCCGGTAGCGCTCGGTGGCGGCCCGCCATTCGGCCCGGGCGGCCTTGATCCGGGGATTGGCCCGGTAGGCGTAGGAGATGAGCTCGGCCAGACTCGGCCCCTCCCCCAACTTGGTATCCAGGGCGGCCAAGTCGGGAGGCTGGGAGGACGGCGGCTGGGCCCGCGCCGATAACGGCGCCGCCAGCCCCAGCACCAGGCAGAGGGTCAGCCCGATTGCCCAGTCCCCGGCAGAGGTGACGGCAAGCAACCGCCGGGCTAAGGCCGGCAATAACCCCTCATTTCCGCTCATCCCCCGCCGCCCCTAATCAACCTCAATACCCCAGATGTCGCGGGCGTACTCGCGGATGGTGCGGTCGCTGGAAAATTTACCCATCCGGGCCACGTTCAAGATCGCCATCCGGGTCCAGCGGGCCGGCTCCTGGTAGGCGCGGCCCACCTCGGCCTGGCAGCGCAGGTAGTCCTCGAGGTCCAACAGGTTGAGATAGGGGTCGCGCCCGAGGTCGAGCAGGTCGTCGGCAATGGGGGCGAAGAGCTGCCGGTTGCCGTTACTGAAACAGCCGCCGCCGATGGCGTCGATCACCTGACGGACGTCGGGATTCTGTTCGTAGATCTGGCGCGGGGTGCGTCGAGGGGCGCGCTTCTCCCACTCGGCGGCCTCGGCGGTAAGGCCGAAGATGAAGATATTCTCCTCTCCCACCTCTTCCCGGATCTCGATATTGGCGCCGTCCAAGGTGCCGATGGTGAGCGCCCCGTTTAGGGCGAACTTCATGTTGCCGGTACCGGAGGCCTCGGTGCCGGCGGTGGAGATCTGCTCGGAGAGGTCGGCGGCGGGGATGATCCTCTCGGCCAGCGACACCCCGTAATTGGGGATGAAAACCACCTTGAGCCGGTCGCCCACCCGGGGGTCGTTGTTGACCACCGCCGCCACCGCGTTGATAAGCTTGATGATCAGCTTGGCCCGCCAGTAGCCTGGCGCCGCCTTGCCGGCAAAGATCACCGTCCGGGGAGGCGCATCGTCGGCCTGGTTGGTGAGCAGTCGCTGGTAGAGGTTGATGACGTGCAGGAGGTTTAAGAGCTGGCGCTTGTACTCGTGGATGCGCTTGACCTGGACGTCAAAGAGCGAGTCGGGGTTGACCTCCAGCCCGCACAGGTGCCGGATCACCCCGGCCAGGCGCAGCTTGTTCTGACGCTTGGCCTCCCGGAATTTTTTCTGGAAGTCAGGGTCGTCGGCCAGGGGCTCCAAGCGGCGGAGTTGATCCAAATCAGTGACCCAGCCCTCGCCGATCTCGGCGTTGATCCGCCCGGACAGGACGGGGTTGCACTTCAAGAGCCAGCGGCGGGGGGTGATACCGTTGGTCTTGTTGTTGAAACGGCCGGGGAAGAACTCGTCGAAATCCTTAAACAACCGGGTGCGCAGCAGGTGGGTGTGCAAGGCCGCCACCCCGTTCACCGAATGGCTGCCGACAATGGCCAGGTTCGCCATCCGCACCCGCTTGGGCGGCCCATCGTCGATCAGGCTCATGGCCCGCAGCTTGCTTTCGTTGCCGGGATACTGCCGCCGCACCTGCTCCAAAAACCGCTGGTTGATCTCATAGATGATCTCCAGGTGCCGGGGCAACACCCGGCCCATCAGCTCCACCGGCCAGGTTTCCAAGGCCTCGGGCATCAGGGTGTGGTTGGTGTAGGCAAAGGTCTTGACCGTGATATCCCAGGCCTTCTCCCAGCCCAGGCCGTAGGTGTCGAGAAAGATCCGCATCAGCTCGGGGATGGCGATGGAGGGATGGGTATCGTTCAACTGCACCGCCACTAGATCGCTGAACTTGGAAAACTCCTTGTTTTTCTTGGTAAAGCGCCGGAAGATATCCTGAAAGGTGGCGGCCACGAAGAAGTACTGCTGCTTGAGCCTGAGCTCGCGGCCGGCGCAGGCCTCGTCCGGCGGGTAGAGGAGTTTGGAGATGGTCTCGGAGCGCACCTTGTTCTCCACCGCCCCGACATAATCGCCCTGGTTGAAGAAGGCCAGGTCCAGCTCGCGGCTGGCCTTGGCCTGCCAGAGCCGCATGTTGATGACGTTATCGTTGCGATAACCGGGGATCAGCACGTCGCAGGCGGTGGCCATCACCAGCTCCGTCTCCACCCACTCGGAACGGAAACGGCCCCGGTCATCGACCGTGGTGCGGACCTTACCGTAAAAATGCACCGGATGCATCGGCAAACTACGGTTAAATTGCCAGGGAGTGCCGAAGCGCAGCCAGTTGTCCGGGCTCTCCACCTGGAAGCCGTCGATGATCTTCTGGTGGAACAGGCCGTACTCGTAGTTGATACCGTAGCCGTAGGCCGGAATCTTCATGGTGGCCACCGAGTCCATAAAGCAGGCGGCAAGCCGGCCCAGACCGCCGTTGCCGAGTGCCGCGTCCTCCTCCTCCTCCCGGATTTCGGCGAGATCATAGCCCAGGTCGGCAAGCGCCCGCTCCACCTTACCCACGAAGCCCATATTGACCATGCTGTTGCCCAGGGAGCGGCCGATCAGAAATTCAAGCGACAGGTAGTACACCCGTTTTTTATGCTTGGCGTAGTAGCCCTTCTGGGTGTTGATCCACTTCTCGACCATGAAGTCGCGAATGGTGTAGGCCAGGGCCTTGTAAATATCGAAGCGGCCCGCCCGCTCCGGGTCGCGGCCCTGAAAGATGAGCAGGTGGTTCAAGATTGTCCTGGTGATCCCCGGCACGTCCTTTTCGTTGAACAGGGCCAGCAGGGGGTCGGCGGCGGGCGTAACGGGCGGGGGGGGCTTTTCCATGGGATTCCACTCGGGGATGCTGTTGCGGGGATGTCGTCCCTGCCGCAGGAGGCGGAAAGGGCGCCGGAAAGCGTAGCGTCTTTAGAACAGCCTGCCACACCATTCCAAGACCGGTCAAGAGAAAAGCGGGAAGGGGACGCGGATCAATCGTCGGCGGGGCTGACCACGCCGGTCTTGGCCTGCCCCTTGGCGAACTCACTGGCCCAGCGCAGGGCCTCCTCCCGGGTCAGGCCGGGATGACTGGCCCGCTGTTCCTGAAGACGCGCCAGGATCCGCGCAAACAGCGGCCCAGGGGTGAGACCCAGGTGGCAGATCAAATCGTCTCCAGTCAGCAGCGGGGTAGCCAGCATGGGGACAAGCCGGGTGGTGTAGGTGCGATGCACCTCCGAAAAGAGGGCCGCCACCCCCGCCTCCATGGCCGACGGCTTGCCCGGCCCCTGACCGGCCAGGCTGTCGGCCATCACCAGGAGGAAGAGGCCGATCAGATCGTCACCCGCCGCCCGGCCAAGCTTCAGGATGGCCTTGGGGGTGATCCGGGTCTTCAGGCTGGCGTTGTAGAGGTGAAAGGGCCACATGTGCAGGCCCGCAAGCCTGCCGATCCGCTGGCGGTCGTCATGGCTTAAGCGCAGCCGACGACCGATGGCTACCAGGATCTCGACCCCGGCTTGGTCGTGATTGTGGAAGGTGAGGCGCCCATTCTTTTCCGCCTGGGTGACGGTCTTGCCCAGGTCGTGCAGCAGGGCGGCGTATTTGAGCCGGATAACCTGTCGGGGCTGGGCCAGGTAATCCGCAATCTCCCCGGCAAAGCCAGGGAAAAAGTCCTGAGGTCGCTCGATGATGAGCCCCATCTGCCGCAGGGTCTCCAGGCTATGGTCAAAGACATCCAGATGGTGGCTGGCAGGCTGGCGCAGGCCCACCGCCGGGGCCAGCTCGGGGAAGATGGCCAGGAGCACCCCCTCGTCTGCCATCTCCCGCACCGCCGTAAAGGCCGCCGGGCCGACCAGCAGCCGGTCAAGCTCAGAGGTGACCCGCTCGGCGCTCACCTCCCCCAGTCTGGCCGCCTGGCCGCGAATCGCCTTCCGGGTGCCGGGTTCGATGACCCATTCAAAGACGGCCCGGAAACGATAGGCCCGCAGCAGGCGCAGGGGGTCGGAGGCAAAGGCCTGGGGGTGGGCCAGGCGGATGATGCCAGCCTTGAGATCGGCAAGTCCCGACAGGGGATCAATCAGGCGTCCTTGATCGGCGAAGGTCTGAGTTCTGGGATCGAAACCCACCGCCAGGGCGTTGACCGTGAAGTCGCGGCGGCCAAGATCGGCCTCGATACTGGTCATCCCCTCCCGGAACTGGGCGATATCCAGGCAGAAATCAGCCCCCACCACCCGCGCCACCCCCTCGGCGGCGGACAGGGGCACGAAGGCCGCCGCCATAAAATTGGCCAGCTCCCTGGCCAGGCGCAGGGCGCCGCTAGCCACGGTTAGATCGATATCCGCAGGCGTCCGGCCCAAAAGCCAGTCCCGCACCACCCCGCCGCTGAAGTAGAGCGGCCCCTCCCAGGCGGCCAAGGCCTGGCAGGCCTTCTCCGGCAGTACCTGGCCTATCAGTTGCGGGGGGAGATGATCCTTCATTTGACTCGTTTCTGCCGGGTGCCTCCGAAGCTTATGGAAAAAAATCCGTTAACCCTGCGCAAGGTCGTCTAAACGGATGTACCACTTGCCGACCCCAAGATAAGAGCCATCAAGCCGATCGACAAGCCGACAAACCGCCTTTGATGGAGAATCAGGCCTCCACAAAAAAAAAGACATAGCCATTAGGTCAAACACCCCCTAACAGTATGTCTTTTTTTAGAAAAAACTGGTCGGGATGAGAGGATTCGAACCTCCGGCCCCTTGAACCCCATTCAAGTGCGCTACCAGACTGCGCTACATCCCGCCCCCAACTATTTCAAAATTTCCCGGATAGCCAGCAACTGGCGTTTGATCTCGCTCACCAGCGCCTCCTCCTGCCCAAGCCGGGTTCGATTCTTATCATGTTTCGTCTCTCTCGCCAAGGACTTTCTGACCCCGGCCAAGGTCATTCCCTCCTCACGCAGCATTTTTTTGATCTTGAGGATGTGCTCGATGTCCACCCGACGGTACATCCGCTGCTGGGATCCCACCCGCTGCGGCTTGATGACGGCAAACTCCGCCTCCCAGTAACGCAGGGTATGGGCCTTGACCCCGGTCAATCCGCATACCTCGCCGATCTTGAAGTACACCTTGTCCGGGATGATCGGTTCCGTACCGCTGGCTTCCACGCCGACTCCTTGGCAGAAGGTAACCCCAGGGCCACCGGTGTCCGGGCCGCGCCTGCCCGTCAATCGTCCCTGTTGATCAGATCACGCAACAAACGGCTGGGCTTAAACGACACCATGCTTCTCGAGGTGATCTCCATCTCCGCCCCGGTCTTGGGGTTGCGGCCCAGGCGGGGGGATTTCTCGCGCAGCTTGAAGACCCCGAACTGCACCAACTTCACCTCCTCGCCAGCCAGGAGGGCGGCCTTGATGCGATCGAAGAAGGCGTCGACAATCTCGCCCGCCAATTCCTTGGAGAACCCGATCCGGCCGTTGATGGCCTCGGCCAGGTGCCGGCGGGTGATGTTGCCCTGCCCCCCGTCGTCCATGTCTCACTCCTCCCGCAGGCGGGCGCTAAAACGCGACCCCAGCATCTCAACAATCCGGCCCTGTTCCCGAGCCACCACCCTATCGTCCAAAGTCTGCTCATCGGAATGGTAAGTAATGGATAGAGCGACACTCTTAAACCCGTCCTCCACCGGCTGACCGCGATAGACATCGAAGATCTCCACCCGACTGACCAAGGGGAAGCTACCACTAAGGATGCTGTCCACCACCAGCCCGGCCCCCACCTCCTCTGGCACCACCACCGCCAGGTCCCGGGTCACGGAGGGGAAACGTGACAGGGGGATGAAGGTCTTCGCCGCCGGCTCCACTTTCAGCAAGGATTCGAGGTCGAAATCCAGAAACAATACCGGCTGCTTGATCCCAAAGCGCCTTAAGGTCTCCCGATTGAACCGGCCAAGCTGGCCAATCTCCCGCCCGTTGCCCAGCACGGCCTGGAGACACCCACCCGGCTCGACGTAGGGCGGCGGCTCGGGGGCCACAAAGCTGGCCTCGATGCCTAGCTGGAAGAAAATAGTCTCGGCGATCCCCTTTACATCGTAAAGGTCAACGAGCCGTTCCCCGTAGTGAAAAACCGGGGCTCCCACCCCCAGCCGACCCGAAAACACCGCTCCCAGGCGCAACGGCTCCTTGGGCTGCGCCTCACCCGCCACCGGCCAGAAAACCTTGCCGATCTCAAACAGGCTCACCTCCCTGGCCTGCCGGTTCAGGTTGTGCCGCAAGTTTTCGAGCAGACCGGGGAGCAGGGTGGTGCGCATCACCGCCTGGTCGTCGGCCAAGGGGTTTAAGATCGCCAGTTGCCTCAGCCGCTGGTCGGATTCCGGAAGTCCCAGCCTTTCCGCGGCTAGCGGCGAGATGAAGCTGTAGTTGATCGCCTCGAAACAGCCTTGCGCGATGAGGATGGCGGCCAGTCTATCCCGCAACACCCGGGAGGGATCACGCCCGGCCAGGGACATGGGAATGAGCGGCACCGTGGCGGGAATCTGGTCATAGCCCTTGAGCCTGGCGATCTCCTCGATCAAATCTATCTCCCGCTCCAGATCGACCCGGAAACTCGGCACCCGCGCCCGCAGGGTGTCGTGATCAACCGTCTCGGACTCAATCCCGATCCCGGCCAAGAGCCCTGCCACCTCGGAGGGGATCAGTTCGATTCCCAGCCTGGAAACGGCCCGACTCACCCGCAGGATGACGACCGACGGGGCAGGCGTCTTAGCCTGTTGATCCACCCCTCCCTTCACCCGGCTGGCGCCACACCACCGCTCGATCAGCCCCGCCGCCCGCTCCAGGGCGTTTATGGTGCCGCCGGGATCGACCCCGCGTTCGAAGCGGTAGGCGGCCTCGGAGGACAGATTTAATTCCCGGCTGGCGCGCCGGATGCCGATGGGGTTGAAATAGGCGCTCTCCAGCAGCACCTCGCGGGTACTGGCGCTGACCTCGGAGTTCTGGCCACCCATCACCCCGGCGACGGCGATGGGCCGCGCCTGGTCGCAGATCAAAAGCGTCCCGGCGGACAGGCGGCGCTCCACCCCATCCAGGGTAGTGATCATCTCGTCCGCCTCGGCCTCCCGCACCACGATCCCGCCCCCCGCCAGGGTAGAAAAGTCGAAGGCGTGCAGGGGCTGGCCGTACTCGAGCATCACGAAGTTGGTGATATCGACCACATTGTTGATCGGCCGCATCCCCACCGCCATCAACAGCCTTTTAAGCCACCAGGGGGATGGCCCGACAGTGACGTTGGTGAGCAGACAGGCCGCGTACCGGGGGCAGGCCTCGGGGGCCCTCACCTCGACCCGGAAGGGAGAGTTTTCGGGGTTAAGCGGGCCGGAGGCGGACACCGGCGGCTTGAGGCTAACCCCGGTGGCACCCGCCACCTCGCGGGCGATGCCGATTAGGCTTGCGCAATCGGCCCGGTTGGGGGTGATGTCCACCTCGATCAGGGTGTCATCAAGCCCCAGGGCCGCGATTAAGGTATCGCCGCAGACGCAGGTGTCGGGCAACTCCATGAGGCCGTCGGCATCGGCAGCCAGGCCCAGCTCCGCCGCCGAGCAGAGCATCCCCTCCGAGACCTCGCCCCGGATCTTGGAACGTTTGATCTCCATCCCGGACGGCATCCGGCAACCCGGTAGGGCAATGGGTACCAGCATCCCGGCCCGCACGTTGGGGGCGCCGCAGACCACCCGCCGGGACTCGGGCCCAACCTGCACCTCACAGAGGGAGAGCTTGTCGGCATTGGGGTGACGGGCCACCGAGCGCACCTGGGCGACCATGATCCCCTCCAGGCCGGGGTAGAGCCGCTCCACCGCCTCGACCTCCAGCCCCAGCCGGGTAAGGATAGCGGCCAGCCCGGCGGGGGTGAGGTTAAAGTCGAGATACTGTTTGAGCCAGTTGACGGTAAATTTCATGGCCGCTTGCGCCCCGGATCAGAACTGCCCCAGGAAACGGAGGTCGTTTTCGTAAAACAGCCTAATATCGGTAATCCCATACTTGAGCATAGTGATCCGTTCCACCCCCAGGCCGAAGGCAAAGCCGCTGTAAAGCTCAGGGTCGTACCCCACCTTCTCGAACACCGCCGGGTCGATCAGCCCGGCCCCTAAAATCTCCAGCCAGCCCGTCTGCTTGCAGACCCGGCAACCCTTGCCCCCGCAGATGACGCAGGCGATGTCCACCTCGGCGCTGGGCTCGGTGAAGGGAAAGAAACTGGGCCGGAAACGGATGGCGGTTTTAGGAGAGAATACCTGGGCGATAAAGAGCGACAGCACCCCCTTTAGGTCGGCGAAGGAGACCTGGCGATCCACCAGGAAACCCTCCACCTGATGGAACATGGGGGTATGGGTGAGGTCGGAGTCGCAGCGGTAGACCTTGCCGGGGGCGATCATCCGCAGGGGCGGCGACTGCCGCTGCATGGCTCGCACCTGCATAGGCGAGGTATGGGTGCGAAGCAAGACGCCATCGCTGACGTAGAAGGTATCGTGCATATCCCGGGCCGGGTGGTGGGGCGGGATATTCAAACCTTCGAAGTTGTAGAAGTCCAGCTCCACATCCGGCCCCTCGGCGACCGCGAACCCCAGCCGCTCGAAGATGCCGCAGATCTCGGCCATGACCTGGGACACCGGATGCGGGCGGCCAAAGGGGATGGCCCGGCCCGGCAGGGTGAGGTCCAAGGGCGGGACGGCCTGGGAACGACGACCGGTCTCCTGCGACCCCAATTCCGCCCGCCGCCCGTCCAGGGCAGCCTCCAGCTTCACCTTAACCTCGTTGGCCAGCTTGCCCAACCTAGGCCGGTCGGCCTCGCTGGCCTGGCCCAGCCCCCGCATGGCGGCAGAGAGCAGCCCCTTGCGGCCCAGGTATCTTACCCGGCAGTCTTCGAGGGTTGAAAGGTCGGAGGCGGCGGCGAAACCCTCCAGGGCCTCGCGCCTCAGGCGCAGGAGTTCGTCTTCCATAACCACCTGACGGAGGACGACCTTAGGAGGCCAGCTTGGTGATCTGGGTGAAGGCGTTAGGGTCGAGAATGGCCAGGTTGGACAGCACCTTGCGGTCCAACTCGATCTGGGCTTTCTTTAGCCCGCCGATCAGCTTACTGTAGGACAGGCCGTTAATCTTGGCAGCGGCGGAGAGACGGGCAATCCACAACTGGCGGAAATCACGTTTCTTCTGCCGACGGTCCCGGTAGGCGTAACTCAAGGCGCGGTCAACCGCCTCCGAGGCGCTGCGGATCAAACGATGGCGGGCTCCGACATAGCCACTGGCCATCTTCAAAATCTTATTTCTGCGCCGGCGTGCTTTGAAACCACGGCTTACTCTGGGCATCGTAATTCTCCTTGACTTTTAACTGAAGCTAAAATTTGGCTGGCGGCATGACAACTGGAGGGCAAGGGCCAAGCCCGTCCCACCGGCAAGCGGTTTACAGGTAAGGCAGCATCTTCCTGATATTCGGGGCGTTGGTCGGGTCCACCACCGTGCCCTGGCGCAGGTTCCGCTTCCGCTTGGTGGTCTTCTTGGTCAGGATATGACTGGAGAAGGCCTTGCTGCGCATTATCTTGCCAGACGCACTCATCTTGAACCGCTTGGCCGCGCCCCGGTTGGTTTTCATCTTCGGCATAACGTAATCTCCTTAAACAAATATTTATTTGGGGCCGAGGAACATCACCATCTGTCGGCCTTCCATCTTGGGCTCCTGCACAATCACCGCAATATCTGCCAGGGCCTCAGCGATCTTCTTGAGGGTGTCGCCGCCCTGGGTGTCGGCATAGACGATCTCCCGGCCGCGAAAGCGCACCGTGACCTTGACCTTGTTCTTCTGCTCCAAAAATTTCCGGATACTCTTGACCTTGAAATCGAGGTCGTGCTTCTCGGTCTTCGGCCTCAGCTTGATCTCTTTGACCTCGATGACGGTCTGTTTCTTTTTGGCCTCGGCCAGCTTCTTGCTCTGCTCGTACCGGTATTTCCCGTAATCCATGATCCGGCATACCGGCGGCACGGCGCTGGCCGAGACCTCCACTAGGTCAAGTCCCACCTCCTGAGCGGCCCTCATGGCCGCAGCAACAGGCAGAACGCCCAGCTGCTCGCCGGTTGCCGATATGACCCGGACTTCCCGGTCGTTGATCTGGTTGTTGATTCTAACCCGAGATTCCGCGCCTTTAGCGGCACCCTTAGTTCGAGCTTTGATACTCCCACCTCTTGTCTTTGGTTATTACTAAATCCGCGCCCGACCTTGACAGCTCGCGTCTAGTTCCCTGGGGTTGCGGGAAATGGGCGTGCCTGATGAACCGTCCCCCCCTTAATCAGCAACCGGGATCCGGCTCTCCAACTTAATCATCTCAATCAACTCGGGAATCGACAGCGCCTGCAAGTTCTGACCATCACGCAGACGCACCGTCACCTTGCGCTCCTCGACTTCCTTGTCGCCGATGATGAGCATAAAGGGAATCTTTAGCAGTTGCGCCTGGCGTATCTTGTAGTTTAGCTTTTCGTTTCTCAAGTCCTTTTCAATTCTGATGCCCGCCTTCTTCAGTTGCAGGTACACATCCTTGCTGAAATCAAGCTGAGCGTCGGAGATATTCATCACCCGGGCCTGAACCGGGGCCAGCCAGTTGGGGAAGGCCCCGGCGTAATGCTCGATCAACACTCCGAAAAAACGTTCCAACGAACCCATCAGGGCGCGATGAATCATGATCGGCTGATGTTCCTCTCCGTCCTCGCCGGTGTAGGTAATGGCGAAGCGTTCCGGCAGGTTGAAGTCCACCTGGATGGTGGAGCACTGCCAGAAACGGCCCAAAACGTCTCTGATCTTGATGTCAATCTTGGGGCCATAAAACACCCCCTCGCCGGGGTCGATCTCAAAAGGCAGGCCCTTCTTGGTCAGGGCCAGCTTCAAGGCCTCGGTGGCCCGCTGCCAGTTCTGGTCGCTACCCACGTACTTCTCGGGCCGGGTGGACAGATAAACCTTGTAATCCGCAAAGCCAAAGGCCTTTAAAATGTGCAGATTAAGCTCCAGGATGTTGAGGATCTCCTCCTCCAGCTGCCCCGGCAGACAGAAGATGTGGGCATCATCCTGGGTAAAGCCCCGCACCCGCATCAGGCCGTGCAGGGCCCCGGTACGCTCGTAACGGTAAACCGTGCCCAACTCGCACCAGCGGATGGGAAACTCGCGGTAGCTGCGCTTCCGGGTCTGGTAGATGGCGATGTGGAAGGGACAGTTCATCGGCTTGATCTGGTAGCTGACCTCATCCACCTCCATGGGCGAGAACATGTCGTCCACGTAGAAGTCTAGGTGGCCGGAGGTGCGCCACAGGTCGCGCCGGGCGATCTGGGGGGTGTAGAGCAGCTCGTAGTCGTGCCGGTAATGCTCTTCCTTCCAGTAATCCTCAAGTATCTTGCGAAGCTGGGCGCCCTTGGGCTGCCAGAGGATCAGCCCCGGCCCCACCTGGTCGCTGATGGCAAACAACTCCAACTCCCGGCCCAGCTTGCGGTGATCGCGCCGCTTGGCCTCCTCCAGGGCATGCAGGTGGGCCTTCAGGGCCTTGGCGTCGGGGAAGGCGGTGCCATAGAGCCGCTGAAGCATGGCCTTCTTCTCGTCCCCCCGCCAGTAGGCCCCGGCCACCTTGATGAGGGAGAAGGCCTTGAGCCAGCCAGTGCTGGGCAGGTGAGGGCCGCGACAGAGATCGACGAACTCGCCCTGACGGTAGAGGCTGACCGTCTCGGCCTCGATGGCCTCAAGCAGTTCGACCTTATACCGCTGGCCATGGGCCTTAAACATGGCGATGGCCTCGGACTTGGCCACCTCCTGGCGCACGAAGGGCAGATCACGCTCGACGATGGCCTGCATTCGGGCCTCGATGACCGGGAAGTCATCGCTCGAGAAGGACTCCTGCTTGTCGAAATCGTAGTAAAAGCCGTCCTCCACCGCCGGGCCGATGGCCACCTGCACCTCGGCACCAAACAGCTCCCTCACCGCCTGGGCCATGATGTGGGCAGCGCTATGACGCAGGATCGAAAGGCCCTCCTGGCTGTCGATGGCAATCGGCTCGATCACCGCCCCCTCGGCCAGCGGGGTGGAAAGATCAACCGCCCGGCCATCGACTTGCGCGGCCACGGAGGTCTTCCTGACCTTGCCTGGACATAGGGCCTTGATCGCCTCGGCCACCGTGGCGCCCAGGGGCAACTCGATCGCCTCGCCGGTAGTAAGTGCAACGCGCATCACGTCCATCGGCTGTCTTTTTGCGAGATCATCAAAGTTTCAGAGGCTTGCCTGAGGAACAAACAAATAAGCTCCGTACAAGGGTACGAAGCTTATAAATCGTGGTAGGCACGAGCGGATTTGAACCGCTGACCTCTTGCGTGTCGAGCAAGCGCTCTAACCAACTGAGCTACGCGCCTATGAAGTTATCTTTTCAACCCCGTTAGGATTGGTTTAATCCGCCTGTGAATACCAAATATCCAGTGGTTATGTCAAGATGTTAATCGCGATTATTTTCGCACCAGCCGGGATTCAATGGCCCGGGCCAGGGTGTGTTCGTCGGCGTATTTTATGTCCATGCCCAGGGGGATGCCGCAGGCCAGCCGGGAAACCACGGCCAGGCCGCGCAGACATTCGACGAGATAGGCGGCAGTAGCCTCGCCGGGCACGGTGGAACTGGTGGCGAGCAGCACCTCCTTGACCCCGCCCCCCCTCACCCTGGCCAACAGGGCGTCGAGCTTGATCTCCGCCGGGCCGATGCCGTCCACCGGGGCCAGCACCCCGTGCAGGACGTGATACACCCCCCGAAAGGCCCCGGTCTTCTCGATGGCGATCAGATCCCCCTGTCCCTCCACCACGCAAACCACCTGGCCGTCCCGACGGGCGTCATCGCAGATCGCGCAGGGGCTGCGCTCGGAAAAGGCACAGCAGATTTCGCACAGCCTAATGGCCCCGTGCAGTTCGGCCAGGTTGCGGGCCAACCCCTGGGCCTCTGATTCCGGACGCCGCAACAGGTGCAGGGCCAGACGGGTGGCGGTCTTCCTGCCTACCCCCGGCAGCCGCTCCAACTCGTTAATCAGCCGGGCCAGGGCCGGCGGCACGACCTCCATCACCCAACCCAGGCCTCAGCCAAACAGTCCCGCCAGTCCGGGCAGGTTCAGGCCACCGGTCAAGGCGGTCATCTTCTCCCTCGCCGTCTCAGCCGACTGGCGCAGGGCTTCGTTGACCCCGGCGACGATCAAGTCCTGAAGCATGGTCAACTCCGCCGGGTTGACCAGTTCGGGATCGATGACGATCGCCAACAGCTCGCTCTTGCCGTTCACGGTGACGGTGATCATGCCCCCGCCCACGGTGCTGGTGAACCGTTGACTTGCCAGTTCCCCCTGTATCTCGGAAAGCCGACGCTGAAACAACTGGGCCTCCCGCATAACCTTGCCGATGTCCATACTCCGCCTTATAGCAATAATACCGATTAGTTATCTACTCCGGGGCTCAGTGCGGATGCCCGCCACTTGCCCCCCGAACACCTCCAGCGCCACCCGCACCCTGGGGTCACGGGCCAGGGCCCGCCGTTCCTCCTGGGGCTGCTCCAAATCGGCGCCCCGGCTCTCGCCCGCCACCAAGACGCGCACCGTCAGCTCGCGCTGAAAGAAATCCTGCGCGAATTCGGTCAGCAACCTTAAATTTTCGTTCTCTTGCAACAGGTGGCACTCCGACGGCTCATCGTAGTACAAGGCTAGCCCCCCACCCTCCTCGCGCGCCTTGTCGGCCTGGTTTAGGGTAAGGGCCATCCAGGGCTTGCGCTCGCGCACGTAAACGACAAAATCATCCCAATCCCGCCGCACCTCCCGCCGGGACCTGGCCGGCGCCGGGGCCAAGACGGCCTCCGGCCCAGGGCCTACGGCCAGAGCGGGCTTCTCCTCAGAGGCCAAGCTCCCGGCCCCGGGCACCGAAACAGACGGTGCCGGTCCCGCCTCATCCCCCACCCCCGGCCAGCCGCCAGACTCGCTAACCCCCAGGGGAGCTGGTGGGCGAGGGGCAGGCATGACCTCACCCGATCTTGCGGCGGCGGACGCCAGGGAAACATCGACGGCGGACTCGTTGACCGAACTGGCCGGCGAGCGATCGGCGAGGTCAGGCCTGGGGGCAACGACAGGCTCGGGTTCCGAAGGCAGGGCCGGCGGGCAACCGGCGATCAAGGCGTCGAGCCGGGAGACCAGCTCGCTGACCGGCACCACCACCCCCAGTTGGGCGATCTTGACAAAGATCAACTCCAGCGCCATCCGGGGATGGATGGCACGCTGCATATCCTCCACCCCGCGCATCAGGAGATGGAAGGCGCCGGCGATCGTCTCCAGCGCGTGGCGGGCGGCGATCGCCTCCACCTGGGCCAGCTCCTGTTCGGAGAGATCGAGGATGGCGGCGGGCGTCTTGCTAGTGCGCACGATCAGCAAGGCCCGGCAAAACGCCAATAAACCCAGGGCGAAGCGTTTCAGATCCATGCCCTGGTTGTAGGTTTCGTGCAGCAGGGCCAGCGCCCCCGGCAGGTCGGAGGCGAGCAGGGAGGCGATGATCCTGGCAAAGACCCGGCGATCGACCAGGCCCAGCACCAGGCTCAAGTCCTCCTCGGTGATCGACTCGCCGCCGAAGGAAAGGATCTGATCCAGCAGGCTTAAGCCGTCCCTAACGCTACCGTCGGCCTCGGAGGCGATGATGTCCACCGCCCCGGGACTAATGCTCACCCCCTCGCGGCTGGCGATACCGGCAAAAAAGTCAGCCAGGGTGCGAAACGGCACCCGTTTCAGCTCGTAGCGCTGGCAACGGGAGAGGATGGTCACCGGCACCTTGTGGATCTCGGTGGTGGCGAACATGAAGAACACGTGCCCCGGCGGCTCCTCCAGGGTCTTCAACAAGGCGTTAAAGGCCTCGGTGGTCAGCATGTGCACCTCGTCGATGATCACCACCTTGAACTTCTCCGCCACCGGCATGAAGCGGATATTCTCCTTCAGGTCGCGGATCTCCTGGATACCACGGTTGGAGGCGCCGTCGATCTCATGCAAATCCAAGGAGTTACCTTTGATCACCGCCAGGCAAGAGGGACAGCAGTCGCAGGGGGCCTCCTCCGGGTGATGGCAGTTGAGGGCCTTGGCCATGATCCGGGCGATGGTGGTCTTCCCCACCCCCCGCACCCCACTGAAGATCATGGCGTGGGCCACCCGGTCGCGGCTGAGGGCGTTTTTCAGGGTGCGGACCACCGGTTCCTGGCCGACCACCTCCTCGAACTTCTGGGGCCGATTTCTCCTGGCAAGTACCTTGTATGACATTTAATGGGCTCGCAAAAGATAACCGATGGCGAAGCAGGGGATGGGGCAAAAAAAAGATAGCCAGGCACCCCCGCGGCACATAAAGGTATTCACTACCGTTGCTTCCTCCCGGACCTGGCGGGTTTCATGAACCTTTATTGCGCGGGACCCGGCTATCAAAGGGTGGCGTGATGGGCTGGCGGCGCGAACGTACTTGTGGCGGAGAGGGAGGGATTCGAACCCTCGGTACGTTGCCGTACACACGCTTTCCAAGCGTGCTCCTTCGGCCTCTCGGACACCTCTCCTTCCTGATTAAAGACACTTTGCAATCAAGGAAGATTCCATATACAATGGAACAAGATATTTGCAAAGAGGAAATTCTGCCTTTTGGCGAGATCATCAATAACGACTATGTCCTACCGCCCCGCCGAACGACTCCGCCCGCCCGCCGTGGCGGGCCAATTTTACCCCCAAGACCCCGACGAACTGAGCGCCCTGGTGGCTCGGCTCACCCCGGAGCCAAGGCCTGGCCAACGGCTTGCGGCCCTGGCGGTCGTCTCCCCCCACGCCGGGTACGTGTACTCGGGCCGGGTAGCGGCGGAGACCTTTTCCCGGGTGGAGGTACCAGAGACTGCGGTCATTCTGGGCCCCAACCACCACGGCCAGGGGCAGCCGGCGGCGATCATGACCCAGGGTGGCTGGCGGCTGCCAGGTGGCGCCATCGCCATCGATCAAACCCTGGCCGCGGCCATCATGCAAGGCTCGGCGCTCCTGCGAGACGACCCCTCAGCCCACACCCGCGAACACTCGCTCGAGGTGCAGGTGCCCTTTCTGCAACATCATGGGGTGCGAAAGATAGTGCCCCTCTGCCTGTCGTTTCTGAGCTACCCTCAATGCCAGGAACTGGGGCTTGCCCTGGCCCAGGCGATTTCAGCCAGCGCCGGCCCGACCCTGCTGGTGGCCAGCACCGACATGAGCCATTACGAACCCCGGGAAGTCGCCGCCCGCAAGGACGAACTCGCCCTGCGCCCTCTCCTCGCCCTGGACCCGGAGGGCCTCTACCAGACGGTAATCGGCCAGCGGATATCCATGTGCGGGATTATCCCCACCACCGTGGCGCTCGTGGCGGCAAAACACCTAGGCGCCCGCCGGGCGGAGCTGATCTGCTACACCGATTCCGGGGAGACGAGCGGCGACACCCGGCAGGTGGTGGGCTACGCCGGGGTAGTTATCTCATAGTTGGCGAGCCACCCCTTAAGATACATTTCCCTTGACAATCCGGCCTGTTTTTTCTACCTTGGGCCGGCAGTTCAAGCAATACTCGTGCGATGGGGAGTGGTCTAATGGTAAGACAGCAGACTCTGACTCTGCCTATTCGGGGTTCGAATCCCTGCTCCCCAGCCAATCTTGTTCATCGAGAGGTTCCCGCGTCCGCGCCGGAACCTCTTGTCGCTAATGGCCAACGGCCTATCCCCGCTTCTGGCCTTGTTGTTGCATTAGCAACTCGCCAGGCCTTCTCTTCCCGCCTGTCCCCTTCCCGCTCCAACCACCTTTGCCATTGCCTGGAGTAATCGGTATGCGCCTCAAGAACTATGTCTCGATGCCGCGACTGCTGTCCCTGGTGGCCAATCGTTATGTGTTCTTCCTCCTCTTCCTCCTGGGCTATACCAGCGTCATGGAGCACCTTGGCGGCCTGCCCTCGGTATGGGGGGCCTGGCGGCTCGAGATTCCCCTGCTCGCCTACCTCTACTACTACTTCAACCGCATCCTCAGGCCCTCCCGCCTGCAGGCGGTGCTGGCGGCGGCGCCGATCATGCTCTTCTACCTCGCCACCGACGTCTATTTTCTGCTCTTGGGCCGCCTGCCCCATATTACCGAGGTGAGCGAACTGCCCGAAATGTTCCGCATCCTGCACCCGTCGATGATCGCCCTGGTGGTGACCGTCATCGGCCTGCCGCTTTTGGCCTTCATCATCAACCTCCGCAAGCCACGCGTCATCCTCATCGGCGCCCTGCCGCTCGCGGCCCTAATCCTGTCGGCGGAACGATGGCCGGACGCCTTCATGACGGCCTTCAACAAGACCCAGAAGGAGGTGGTCTTCTACTCCGACGCCCACAGCACCCGCAACAACGGGCGACTGGGGATGATGCTCTACAACGAGGCCCGCAGGAAGAGCTATCTGGAGAAGATCGCCAACTACCGCGACAACCCCTCCTACCGGCAGGACTTTGAGAAGGCGGTGGACGTCCTAAAGGACGAGAACGCCAAACGCAACGTCCACCTGCTGGTGCTGGAGAGCTTTATCGATCCCACCCTGCTCAAGGGGGCGCATTTTTCCAGGCCGCCCGCCGACCCCTCCTTCACCAAACTCTTCGGCAACAAGGGCGGTTTCTCGGTCTCCCCGGTGTTTGGAGGCGGGACGGCGCAGGCGGAGTTCGAGGTCCTGTGCGGGGTGCCGGCCTTAAGGGAGCTGTCGGGGGTGGAGTTTGACGTGTTCACCGGCGCCAAGACCTACTGCCTGCCCAACCTGCTCACCCAGGCCGGCTACGAGACCGACGCCACCAACTCCTTCGTCCCCGACTACTACAACTCGACCAAGGCCTACGCCGGGCTGGGATTCAGCCACACCTACTATCCCCAGGAGTACGCCAAGGGACTGACCAGCTACTTCTCCAACGGCGACACCACCGACGAGATGTACATCTTCGACGGCACCCTCCTGTCCCAGAACCTGGCCTTCATCTCTCATAAGATCAAGGAGCACCCCGAGCAGCCGATCTTCAACTACATCATCGGCATCTACGGCCACACCCCCCACGATATCAACACCGAAAAACGGCCCGAGGTCATCGGGATCACCGGCAAGGTCAAGGACGAGCAGTTGGAACGGGCGGTCAACCAGTACTACTACCGCACCCAGGCCATCGCCGCCTTTGTCAACGGCCTGCTCAAGGTCGATCCCCATTCCCTGATCATCCTGGTGAGCGACCACCTGCCGCCGCTCACCTACGGCCCCAACACCTATAACGACCTTGACTACCTGGACGACCAGCAGGACTCGATCCACATGAATCGGGTGTACTTTATCGAAAACGGCCGGGCGGTGCGCTACAGCACCATCCACCACTTCGACATCCCGAGGATCGTGTTGAACTACGTCTCTAGGGGGGAATACTGCCAGGAGCACGCCTGCAGCTTCAAGTCCGGCCAGGATGTCGACCTCGACCGGGCCGCCTTGCGCGACGAGTATCTGACCATCATGGCCCAGGCCATGGGTTATGATGAGTCCGCTCCGCCCCCCGGACGGCCAGATGGCGAGCCCGCCCCGACGCCACCCGCAACCCCCGCCCCCTCAACGGCGGCCGGAGTTTAGAAGTCGCATGGACGCCTGATCCCGAGTGCGAATCAGCGCCCCCGGTCGGGATCGAGCAGGATCCGGCAGTCGGCCACCGAGCAGCCCTGCCCCTGGGGGTGGACGATGAGCGGGTTGATGTCCAGTTCGGCGATCTCCGGATTCTCGGTGGCCAGGGCCGAGAGCAGGATCAAGCAGCGCTCGACCTCGTCGGTGTCGCAAGGCTCGCCGCCCCGGGCCCCGCTCAGCATGGGATAGGCCTTGGTGGAGCGGATCATCCGCCGGGCGGCGTTGTGACGGATCGGCGCCAACCTAAAGCTTACGTCCTTGAAGATCTCGACAAAGATGCCTCCCAGGCCGAACATCAAAAGCGGCCCGAACACCTTATACCGGTTTATCCCCAGGATTACCTCCACCCCCTTCTCCGCCATTTTCTGCACCAGCACCCCCTCGATCTCCGCCTGAGGGGCATTTTTGCCCACCACCCGCAGGATGTCCTCGTAGGCGGCCCGGGCCTCGTCCTCGCTCTCGATGCCGATCCTGACCCCGCCCAGGTCGGACTTGTGGACGATCTGAGGCGAGACGATCTTGAAGACGCAGCGTCCCAGCTCCCGCACCGCCCCCGCCGCCTCCTCGGCGCTCTTGGCCAGCCGGGCGGGCAACATCGGGAAGCCGTAGGCCGCAAGGATTCGAGTGCCCTCGACCTCGCCTAGATATTTCTTGCCGGCGGCCAGGGCCTCGCCGATCAGCCGCCGGGCCTGCTCCCGGTCAGGGGAGACGGTCAGCTCAGGCAGGTGCTGACGCGATATCCACTGGAAATGCTTGTACATCGCCCCCAGCGCCCGGGCCGCCATCTCCGGGAAATGGTAGTGGGGCAGGTGATGGCGCTCCAGAAAATCGATGGCGTCCCGGACATCCAGCTCCCCCATGAAGGAGGTCAGCACCGGCTTGCCGCTCTTCTTGGCCAGGGGGGGGATGATCTGGGCGGTGGCGTAGATGTCGGTCATCGATTGGGGGGTCAAGATGAAGATCACCCCATCGACATTCTCGTCCTTCAGCACCGCCTCAAAGGCGGCCCGATAGCGATCGACCCCGGCGTCGCCGATCACGTCCACCGGGTTGTGGATGTTGGCGGTGGGCGGCAGGGAGCTCTTTAGGATCTCGGTAGTCTCCGGGGAGAACTTGGCGAGCGTTAGGCCGACGTTGACCGTGATGTCGGTGGCGATGATCCCTGGCCCCCCGGCGTTGGTGATGATCGCTACCCGGTTCGACCGGGGCAGGGGCTGGGTGGCGAAGGCGATGGCATAGTCGAAGAGGTGGCTGATGGTCTGAGCCCGGTAGATGCCGCTCTGCAGGAAGAGGGCGTCGTAGATCGCCTCCGAACCGGCCAGCGATCCGGTGTGCGAGCTGACCGCCGCCGCCCCGGCGGCGGTGCGGCCGGACTTGACCGCCACGATCGGGGTGGGGTTGTCGCCGCCGGTGATCTCCCGCACCTCATCGATGAACTCAAAGCCGTGCCGCAGGTCCTCGACGTACATCATGATCACCTTGGTGTTGGGGTCGTCGTGGAGGTAGCGAAGCAGGGCCAGTTCGTCGATGTCCGCCTTGTTGCCCACCGAGATAAACTTGGAAAAGCCGACGCTCTTCCTGGCCGCGTAGTCAAGCACCGCCGTACACAAGGCCCCGGACTGGCTGATGAAACCGATATTGCCCGGCAGAGGCGGACGCCTAGCAAAGCTGGCGTTTAGGCTGAAGTTGGGGTCGGTGTTGATCACCCCTAGGCAGTTGGGGCCCACCAGGCTCATCGAGTACGCCTGGCAGACGGCCTTCAACTCCTCCTCCATCATAAGACCAGCCTGGCCGATCTCCCGGAAGCCGGCGGTGATGACGATCAGGCCCTTGACCCCCTTCTCGCCCGCCTCCCGGGCCACCTTGGTCACCTGGGCCGCCGGCACGATAATCACCGCCAAATCGACCTGATCGTCAATGGCGGTCAGCGAGGGGTAGGCCCGCACCCCACAGACGGAGTGGGCCCGGTTGTTAACCGGATAGATCACCCCGGAAAACCCGCCATCGAGCAGGTTCTTGAACACCGCCAATCCCACGCTGCCCTTGCGCTGCGAGGCCCCGACCACCGCCACCGATTTGGGCTCGAATATGGCCCGAACCCTCGCCAACGCCTCAGTATCCCGCCCCAAGCACCCATCGTCATCCTGACTCATCAAGCCCTCTCCTGTCCGCATTATTAAGCCCTCCTTCGGGCCCGCCAGGCCATCCTCGCCAGAAAGGCAACTGCCTAACCCTGACCTGGAATAAGTCTATAGCGAGCCAGAAATGGCTGTCAAACACTATTCTTCGCCACCGCCGTTATCCGCGCCCCGGCCCGGCAGTATCCGCCAGCCTCAACTCATCTCCCAGTTATTTTACAGGCAAAAAACTAGTAATTTATTCTATTGACTATCTGCTTTCCGGCGGTTTAGATTGCCTTCAGCAAGGGGAAAACGGCTAAACGCCCCCCAGGGCCGACCGCCGAATGCACACCAAACGGAGAATAAAAATGAAAATTCGCTCCACCATTATGGCCATCTGTCTGCTGTTAATTGCCCGCGCCTGGGCGCGAGGAGCGGTTCTCGACGCCCCTCACAACGAGACGAACCACATCGGATGCGCCTCCTGCCACACCTACTCCATGTGGTGGCAATACTCGCCGGCGGCCCGGTCGGCGAGCCCTGACTACTACAGCATCGTCAACACCCTGTGTCTGACCTGCCACGGCCCCGGCGGCCCTGGCCCCCAGGTGCTGAGCCACAGCGGCGCGGCCCTGCAATCGACCACCTACCACCACGGCCAATGGGCCGAGGCCTGCACCATCTGCCACGACCCCCACGAGCAACGCCAGTTCTACTGGGCCCGTGCCGGACTCAACCCCTATCTGGTAACCGGTCAGATGACGGGCGTCACCGCCAACGCCCCCAGCCCCGGTCAGACCACCATCGACTACGCAAACGCGGTGGACAACCCCCAGTTAAGCGTCTGGTCGCCCTCCGCCTGGGGCGACAAGAGCGCCGGCAACCCTGGGCGGGGTCTGATCTTAGTGCTCAACCAAATCCAGGCGGTAAACACCTACTCGGTGCTCTCCGCCACCGCCAGCCAAATCGTGGTCAAGGGGATCATCAACCCCAACGAAATCAGCACCACTTCCTGCCCGCAAAGCCCGGACTGCGCCGGGGCCGACACCTTCGGCCTGCTCTACGGCCAGTATGTCCGCAACACAATCAACACCCCGGCGGGCGGGGCCCGGCAGGTAAAATTCCTCGACCCCCTGGGCGGATTTGTCGATCCCAATAGCCTAAGCCCCACCGGGATCTGCCAGGTCTGTCACACCCTGACCCATTACTGGGACGCCAACGGCGCTAACGCCAGCCACAACCCCGGCGTCAACTGCGCCACCTGCCACTTCCACAAAAACGGCTTCAAGCCCCAATTCCCGCCCCACGACACCTTGGTGGGCAAGGATGCCGCCTGCGTCGTCTGCCACTACGGTACCGATACGGTGCTGGACATCCATCGCGGCCTCTGCGGCCACTGCCACACCCAGCCGCCCGCCCTGGCCCTACCCGCCGACCGCCAGAACGTGATCGCCATCCAACCCGGCACCTGCACCACCTGTCACGGGCCGGTCTTCTCCCATCCCAAGGCCACCCATTCCAACATCAGCGGGCCAAACTGCGCCGCCTGCCACGACACCGCAAATATCATCACCGGCCTTCACCAGGGGAACTGCCTGATCTGCCATGCGAGCAGCAAGACGCCGGTGATCAACGCCATAAGCAACGGCCAAGTGCCGGGTGCCACCCTGACCTGCGAATCCTGCCACGACGGCACCGCAAGCGGTGCCGCCACCCACGGCACCACCCCGGCCACCGTGGCCCCTCTGCATGACAAGTTCGACCCCACCCCGGCCTGCGCCGCCTGCCACCCCAACGGCTCGGCGGAACAACGCCTGTCCCTGCACCAGACCTGCGTCACCTGTCATCAGAGCCCCGATCCAACGGTGACCAATGCCATCGCCAGCGGTATGGCGGGGGCATTGGTGCAATGCGTAACCTGCCACCACGACGATATCGCCAATCTCCATCACCAAGGCAACCCCAACACCGCCACCGGCAACTGCACCTGGTGCCACGCCGACCCCCGTTACGGCTGGTCAAGCATGCGGCCCGGCGACAACGGCGGCACCAACGACCTGCCGACCCAGCTCCCCTGCGCCCAATGCCACGTCCGGGTCTCGGGCTCGACCATCTACATAGACAAGATCGTCATCAACGGCGACTACAGCCAGAGCCCCACCCGCACCGTCCAGCACACCATCTCCGGGGTGACGAGCGGCTACATCTACAACTATGGCATGTGCCTCTCCTGCCACGACGGGGTTAACGCCCAGGCGGTCGGCCTGTATCACGCCCGCCCGATCACGGCCAACTCCTCAGACCGCTACAGCAAGATGCTCTACGCCCCCGGGCGTGGCACCTTCAACCTCTTCTGGGCCTCCTGGCACGGCCAGGAGAACGCCCCCTTCGGCAACGAGCATTTCAAGGGCAACCAGAATCGCTACCAGGCCCCCGGCATCAGCTTCCAGATGCTCGCCGTGCCCTGCCTAAGCAACAACGGCTGCACCGGCTCGCCCACCTCCTACGTGCCGATCCTGCCCGCCAAGCCCGCCCCAACCCCGGCTGGCGATCCCGTGCACCACAATTTCACCGTCGCCACCGCCTGCGCCCCCTGCCACGCCAGCGACAACGAGGCGGCCCGGACGGTGGGCCTGCACTCGGCCTGCGCCCGCTGCCACACCAGCACCCTGCCCTCGGTGATCAACACGATCCTGGCCGGGATCAACGGCACGGCGGCAACCTGCGTAAGCTGCCACGATGGCACCACCGCCGGGGCGCCCAGTCACGGCCTCACCGCTGCCGAGGCCGCCTCGGCGCACATAAACCTAAGCGCCGCCGCAAGCTGCATCGTCTGCCACACCCCAAACGGCGGCACCTTTGCCAACCTCTACACCCTGCACCGCTCAGACTGCCTGACCTGCCACGCCAGCACCCGGACGGAAGTCCAGGCCACCATCGCCGCGGGCCGGAGCGGGACCGCGGTCAACTGCACCGGCTGTCACCCCAGCAATCCCCACCACGCCTCGGCGGCGGCCCAGGCCGGCCACTGCACCTACTGCCATACCGACCCGCGCAGTGCCTGGAGCCCAATTAAACCAGGCGACAACGGCGGGTCGAGTCCCTACCCCACCCAACTGGCCTGCAAGACCTGCCATGTCCGAGTCTCCGGCAACGCCATCTACATCGACAAGATCACCACCAACGGCAACTACGCCGTGGCCCCCACCCGCACCGTGCAGCACACCCTGGACGGCACCCACGCCGACATCGACAACTACGGCATCTGTTTCTCCTGCCATAACGGGGTCAAGGCCAAGCTGGTTAATCCCTTCCACGCCAAACCCGCCGCCCCCCCCAGCGTCAGAAACCGCTTCGCGAACATGGCCCACGCCCCAGGCCGAGGCACCTTCAACCTCTTCTGGAGCTCTTGGCACGGCAAGGAAGGTACCTCCTGGGGCAACGCATCCTACCAGCAAGACAACCACCGCTATCAAGCCCCAACGATAAATTTCAAGAAAATCGCCGTCCCCTGCGGCAGCTTTAACGGCTGTTCCGGGTCAAACACCATTCAGGTGCCGGTGCTGCCGGCGCTGGGGATCTGATCCCACCCGCCGCCAGCAAAATGGGGGCAATCACGATTAACCATTGATGGGTTGCGCTGCGCTTCACCCATCCTACTCCGTAAGTCGGTAAAAAAAATGGGGGGCCGATCACGCTTACCGGTGATCGGCCCCCCATTTTTTGAGGCGCTGATTTTTTAAGTTGCGCCGCTTGTCGGAAGCGGAATTAGAGGGTCAGGTCGTCCCGAACCGTAAGACGCGGCCCGCCGTGGCCGGCGGTGCGCCAGTCGCGGATGGGGGCGATATCGGCCAATTCCTCCTTACGTCCCAGGCGGGTCATGCGGTCGTGAATCGACTGCCAGATGCAGGCCACCTCGGGGTTGATCTCGCAACGCCCACCCACCGAGCCGCCGCAGGGGCCGTTCATCAGGCTCTTGGCGCACCGGGCCACCGGGCACAGGCCACCGGTTAAGTGCAACACACAGTTGCCACAGCCGGCGCACTGTTCGGCCCATTTGCCCTGCTCGACCGAGCCGCCCATGCAGGTGGTGTTCACCCCCGGATAGACCCTGGCCATGGGCCGCAGGTTAGCGATGAAGTTCACCCCCACCCCGCAG
>JAJXUT010000096.1 GCA_021782655.1 Deltaproteobacteria bacterium | reverse complement strand
CTTGAGATTGAGATTTCTGGTTATATTTTTATGGTTGATTGCCAGGTTGGTCAGGATCGCCTTCAGGTAGTCCAGGCCGGTTAAGGTGTAGATGCAGATTTGCGGCATGGCCAGCCACTCCGACCACAGGGCCCGGGGATCGCGTTCGTTCTCGCCGATCATCGCCTCCATCAGCACCTGGGACAGGGCCCGGACGTGGCTCGATAGTACCACGATCCGTTCGCAGAGAACGGGGTTTCGTTTGTGGGGCATGGTGCTGCTGCCGGCACTCTTGCCCGTCGGGGCCGGTTCGCCAAGTTCCATGACCTCGGTCTTGCCCAGTTGGAAGACCTCGTTCGCCATCTTGGCGGCGGTGGCGGTCAGCATGGCAAAGAGGGCGCCTACCTCCGCCGAGTTGTCGCGGGCGGCGTGCCAGGGCCCCGCCGCCGCCGTGAGGCCCAGTCTGGCCATCACCCGGTCTCTCAGTTCCCGGCCTTGGGGGCCTAGGGCGGCCATGGTGCCGACCGCCCCCCCCAACTGCCCGGTCAGGGCCCGGGGGGCCAGGAACTGCAAGCGGTCGGCGTGGCGATTTAATTCCAGGAGCCATACCGAGAATTTTAATCCCAGGGTAATGGGCAGGGCCTGCTGGCTGTGGGTGCGACCCACCATCGCCAGGTCGCGGTGCCGGGCGGCCAGGGTCAGCAGTTGCTCGATCAGCTGGTTTAAGTCGCGGCGCACCAGACCTAAAACCGCCTTTAGCTCCAGGGCCTGGCCGGTGTCGATGGCGTCTTGGGTGGTGGCCCCGTGATGGACGTAGTCGCCGTGGGGGCCGCAGGCCTGGCGCAGGGCCTTGAGGATTGGCGTCAGCGAGTTGCGGTTGGTGGTGTACTCCGCTTGCACCGCCCCCAAGTCGAGCTGATCCACACGGGCCTTGGCCTGAATGATGGCCGCCGCCTCCGGGGGGATGAGGCCCAAGTCCGCCTGGCTTGCGGCCAGGGCGGCCTCGAAGTCCAGCCAGCGCTGGAAGCGGCTGGTCTCGGCGAAGATGTTCAGGCCCTCGGGGGTGGAAAAGACGTGGGCCTGAATCTCGAAGTCGATGGGATGGGCGGGCATGGTTAGTCGCAGGCGTAGGGCCGGGGGCGGGGAACGACCGGATGCCGTTCGCAGAGCCGCCGGGCCGCTTGGGTGGGGTTGATTTTTTCCTGGTCACTCACGGCAAGCACCTTGGCCACCGTCTGGGTCATGGCCTGGGCGAGGTAGCCGAGCACCTGGCGAGGGGAGGGTGGGCGTGGCGGGCCGAAGAGGCCGTTCATGGCCAGGGTGCCGCCGCAGCCGGCCACAAACGAGGGCAGCACGGTCACTCCCCGGGCAAAGAGCGCCGCCTCGCCCTCGGGGGTTACTGCCAGGTTGGCCCCGGGGATGACCGCCCGGGCCTTGATGAGGCTGGCATTATCGGCCTGGATCACGTTTTCTAACGCCGCCAGCACCAGCAACTCGCAGTCCTGGAGCAAGATCTCTTCCCGGCCCTTGACCTGGAGCCCTGATTCCGCCCCCGTTGGCCCCAGGAGGGTGCCCGGCTGGTTGAGCAGCTCATCAAGCGGCAGGGGGTGGCCGGGCTGGGCGGCGAGGCACCTTTCGGCGTCGGCGATGGCAGTCACGGTGGCGCCTGCCTCCCGGAGGGCGACGATGGTGGCCTTGGCCAGGTTGCCGAAGCCCTGCACCGCCACCCGGGCGTGACGGATGGGGATATCCAGGGCCTTCAGGGTGGCGAGCGCCGCCTGCGCCACCCCGAAGCCGGCCCGCAGCCGCCCGAGGCTGAAGCCGCCCGCCGCCGGCTGGGCGAGGATGGCGTAGCGGTCGAGGAAGGCGGCCATGCTTAGCCCTTGGGCCTGGGCAATGGCCATCTTCACCGAGGGCAGGCCGAGCTGGCGGGCGATGGCCTCCAGCTCGGCCATGCTGGTGTTGAGGTCTGGGCCCATGGAGTAACGGCTTTCGATGTGGGGACGGATGGCGGCCATGAATCTGGTCATCGCCGCCAGCTTGCCCGGAGCTTGGGGGTGATAGTCGATGCCGCACTTGGCACCGTCGATCGGCAGGCCGCAGATTCGCATCTTCATAGTCATGTTCCGGGCCATCGCCTGCACCTGCTCGCTTGTGAGTCCGGGCTGCACCCGCATCCCCCCGGCGCACAGGGCGTGCTCGGCCCCGTCGATTACCAGCCAGCCCTTGAAGCCTTCCTCGGGGTCTAGGTATTCCACTACCAGCATGGACTGGCGGTCGCTGGGGATGCTCATGGGTTGCTGATCACGGGTGGTCTTATCCCCGCCTCGGGAAACGGTTTCTCGGCCAGGGGCAGGAAGATGGCCCGGCCCAGGTCGGGGTCTCGCCGCCGGTCGAAGATGGAGCGCTCGATGCGGGCCGGCCGGGTTTCTCCCCACCAGTTGTTGATGATCCTTAGATCCCACATCTGTTTGGCCCCCAGCTTCAGGTTGTATTCAAAGTTATGGTGGAGGTTGTTGCCCGTGATCTCCAGGTGCCCCTCGTTCCAGGGCCGGCCCGTCCGGCCGGGATCGAAGAAGTCCACGATGTTCTGGCCGGAGGGCACCAGGAAGATGCCCACCCGGTTGTCGTGGATCTCGTTGTCCTTGATATCCGCCGGCCCCTCCATGCGAGTGAAACGGATGCCGATCTGGTTGCCGCTGATCTCGTTGTGGCGCAGCTTGAGCTTGGCCCGGCCAAAACGGAGGCCCTCGCGGTTGCCGCTAAACAGGCAGTCGCTGACCGTGGCGGTGGAGAAGTGCACCTGGAGGCCGGAGAAGGCGTCGTGGAACTGGCAGTAGGAGAGGGTGTTCACCTTGCCGGAGGTGAAGATGAGCACGTACGACCAGTCCTGGGGGGCGGGATGGGCCTCGCCGGATTTAAAGACGATGGGCTGCTCGGCGCTGCCTTGGGCGACAAGCTGGCCCAGCACCCGCAGCTCGGAGTCGCCGATCCCGTCGTGGTTTATGTCCCGGCGCCTGAAGAGCACGACAGTGCCGGGGGTGATGGTTAGTTTCGCCCGGCGGCCCACCACCACCACCCCGTCCACGACGACGATCCCCGACCAGACGGCGTCTTGTTGCAGAACCGTGTCGCCCAGCCGGATATATCCGGCCGTGGCGGCGGCGGGCCGGGCCGGCGGCAGGCAGAGGACGAGGGCGGCGATGATGATTTTAATGAGCGGTCGGGGCATGGTCGCTGACCGGGAAATCAGGCATTATCGGCTCGACGGTGATGTCTATGCCGTTTTGGGTGGCGCCGGCCTCAACCCTTAGGCTGTGGTTGGCGTTGCCCTCGTAGAGGCCGTAAGGCTCGCCGGCGTTGGGCGCGTCTCCGACTAGCTTGCGGGCCACAAGATAATAGAGGCCGGGCCGCACCTCCAGCCGGAACAGGCCCTGGCTGTCCGTCTTGGCGCTGAAGTCGGAGCGGAAGCGCAGGATGTACATCTGGAAGAGCGGCAGCCCGTCGCCCGGATAGGCGGTGACCACCAGACCCGGCATGGGCTGGCCGTTTATGTCCCTCACCTGGCCGGCGATCACGGCGAGCATCCCGCCCGGCGCCGGCCGGCTGGCCTCCTCCATCGAGGTCTGTTTCAGCGAGGCCCGGAGCCGGGCCGTCTCCTTCCTTTTCCCCCGGTGATCGTTGGCGCCCTTGTCCAGAAAGCTCTCCAAGGCGTTTTTGGGGTAGCACTCCAGCTCCACCTGGCAGGCGGTGGCGGGGGTAATCGTGATCGGGTTGGCCGAGGGGTAGCAGAAGAGGTCCCCTTTCTTCAGCGGCCCGATGCTGGTGTCGTCCTTGCGTTGCCGGGCGATGACCATGTAGTCGCCTGGCGCCAGGTCGAACCAGAAGGAACCGTCCAATCCCAGGCTGTTGGTCAGTAGGCCCATGCCGCGAAAGGGCTCGTCTTTTAAGGTATAGGCCGAGACGCTGCCGTGGCTGATGGGGGTGCCCTTGTAGAGCACCCGCCCGCCGATTCCCGTGGCCCCTGATGCGCAGCGGGCCGGGACGGCGGCTTGGAGCAGGAAGGGGATCCAGTGATAGCCGTCGTTTATCGAGATCGGGTTTAAGCCGTGATAGGCGAAGAGCGGTTCGCCGTCCGGCCCCTGACCGCTGGCGGTGAGATAGTATCTGCCCGCCGGTAGCTCCAGCCGGTACTGCCCCGGCTTGGGGCCGGGCCGGGAGATCAGGGCGTGGGCGTTGTCCCGCAGGTCGGCGAAGGTGCGGTAGGCCCGCATCACCGCCCCCGGCACCGGCCCCTTCTCGGTCAGCGCCACTCCCTCCACCGTGGCCGCTTGCGCTGGCAGGGCGAACAGAGATGACACGGCCAGCATGATCAGCGAGGTCACTAGGCGGATGGCCATTGGACGGCGGGGGTGTTGAGAGGCGGCTGGCGGACGGAAGATGGTGCTAGATGATGAGAACTGGAACTTCAAGCTCTTTTATTCCCTCAAAAAAGGCGCGAATTATCGGACGATCCGGCCTGACCATGGAGATGATGAACATGAACATCCGACTGGCCCGGCCCAACACCATATCCAGTTCGGTGGGCCCGTCACGCAGCGGGTCGTGCTCCCAGGCGACCCTATGCATATGGTAATTGCCCACCAATCGCACCCCTTGCTGGCGGAAGGTGTCGAGCGCCGAGTCCAGCTCGGAGGGCTCCGCCACCCAGCCCCGCTGGGAGAAGGGCGTGGTCGAGGGCGTGGCGTGATGGCTCATAGCGGCGTCCATGAACAGCCGTTGCGCCTCGCTGTCCCTGGCGTTATGGAATAGCGGAATGGCGCACTCGATGGCCAGCTCCTGGCCTAGCATCCGTCCGCCCATCAGGCCAAACGCCTTGGCCGCCTTCTGCTTATCCTCGCCGGCCGTGCCTTGCAGTTTGCGCTGGCAATGGAGTAGTATCGCTTCCCGGAGCTGGAGTGGCAGGATAATTTTGGCTATCTGTCCTTGTTGGTAGCGCATCTGTTTGGTAACCGCAGGTGACAGCCCAAGAGCCGCAAGGCGCTTCCATGCAAGAACGGAGCCGAAGAGCACCGATCATCGCCGCTTACGTCTCCTGCCTATATTTTAATGATGGAACCGCAAGCGGGCCGAATTGCTCCTTGCGGCGTCATCATATATTAGCCGTCCTGTTCGCGCAAGGAAAGGCTTTACCAAGAAACATCAAGAGTTGGGAGGGCTCGGAGGGGCGTTTTGCTGTTCGTGCCAGCAAAATAAGAGTGGTGGGGATTTCGCCCTGGCTGGGGAGGGTGAGAAGCCCCATATCGCTCTTTTTCTTGCCCCTTGGTGTTCTGTTGAGATGCGCGCCGTCAGGTGACGCAGTGGGTTATCGGTTGTTTAACGCACGAAGTTATCATGGTCGCTGCCATCAAATTTATGCAGATATCCTTCCATTCGTAGCCGAATAATTGCCTGGTGGTGATTAACTGCTCCTCATAGTCATATAATCGGGCTGGTCACGATTATCGTTCGGAAAGCAACTGGTAGTCTATAATCCCCCTGGCTTGATTGCCATCGCCTCCCAGAATGTTCGTTTGGGTAAGGCGTGTCGCCCAGGAGCGATTGTCTCCTTTGTGCATTAAATATATTGCAGTTGATTGATATTTTATTGCAGTCGTAATAGTCAATGAACGAATAGTTTTTTCCTTTAAGGCATGATCGTTGCTTGGTCAGAAAATGAGGCGACTCTACTTATGATTGCCTCGCTGGTAAGGTAATGTGTGAGTATTGGTTGCCGGATACGATAAATGTAGTTGTCTATGGCACCAATTGGTTTTGTTCAACTTTTTATTTATTACTAAATGATACGGGGGAGAGGCGATGACGAGGAGACTAATTCTAATCTGTAGCAGCATTCTGATGTTGTGCGCAGCGGCTGTGAGCCGGGCAGCGGTTATTGACGCCCCTCACAACAGCAGCAACGGCATAAGTTGCACCACCTGTCATACCTACTCGCTGTGGTGGCAGTACTCGCCGGCCACGACTACCAGCACGCCCGACAAGGCGACGGTGGTGAATGCGGTGTGCGCGACCTGCCACGGCGCGGGCGGCACCGCCCCCCAGGTGGTGACCCACTCCTCGGCCACCATCGGCTCGACCACCTACGGCACCTGGAGTCAGGGTTGCACCGACTGCCACAACCCCCACTACCAGAGCCAGTTGGCCTGGATCGGCACCACCCCTTCGCCTTACTTGGTGACGGGCGGCATCTCCTCGGTCACCTACGATAGCGTGGCCAACCAGAGCACCATCACCTACGCCGGGGCGACGACCAACGCCAACTGGCCGGTGACCGCCTGGGGCAACAAGAGCCTCGCCAACCTTAACCGGGGCTTGATTTTTGTCCAGGACCAGACCCTGGCCTCGAACACCTACTCCATCGTCTCCGCTACCGCCACCCAGATTATAGTTAAAGGCCAGATCGACCCCAACGCGGTGAATCCGGCCTACATCAACCCCACCACCAACGTCCAGAACGCCCCCACCTGCAACACCTTCGGCCTGATTTACGGCCAGTTGATCTCGAACTCGATCAACTCCCATTCCGTCAAGTTCTTTGACCCCAACGGCGGCTTTGTGGACGCGAGCGGCAGCACTACCCCGACCGGCGTCTGCCAGGTCTGCCACACCACCACCCTGCACTTTAAGAACGACGGGGTAATGCCGTCGGGCACCGACACCCATGTGGGCCGCCAGACCTTGAACTGCACCTCTTGCCATACGCATGTGTCCGGCTTCAAGGGCTCTGGCGGGCATGACAACACCAGCTTCGCCTGGGCGGGCAACTGTCGCACCTGCCACGACCCCAGCAACACGGTGACCAACATTGTAACTCAGATACATCTTGGTAATTGCGGCCTCTGCCATGTAAATCCGGCCGGTGGCGGCCCGCGTCAGGTGGGCCCGGCGATTAACGGGGTAGTGGTGGGCAGCGCGCTCAGCACCGCCACCTTAACCTTGACCAACGCCTCGACCTGCGTCGATTGTCATCTCACCGCCCTAACCTTGACTGGCGGGTTTATCCATCATAATACCCCGGGCGGTTATGCGGTGGCGGGCAACTGCACCTACTGCCACGACAACGCGGTGGGCAAGGAGCCGGCGGATCACAGCACCTGGATTACCTCCAGCACTGGATGTATGCCCTGTCACTCGACCAACGTCGGCACCACCCTGGGCGCGCCGGTAAGCACCACTGATCCCAAGATCCACACCGCCTGCACTGTCTGCCATAACACCGACGGCACCATCAAGGCCGCCTACGGATACGCCGTGGCCATGCCGGCGACCGGCGGCCAGTGCACCGACTGCCACGGGGCGTTCTTCCCCAACCACGTCAATGTCGATCATACCGCCTATGTGGGCACTGATCCCAACTGCGTCACCTGCCACACCGCCACCGCTGGCACCACCGCTGGCGCCCCGGTAAGCGCCACCGATCCCAAGATTCACAAGGGTTGCAACGCCTGCCACGACATAGTTGCCGGCACCCTGCTGGCGGTAACGGCCCCTGGCGGGACGGCAAACATCCCGGCCACGGGTGGCAACTGCGAGGCCTGTCACGGGGCTTACTTCACCAGCCACAAGGCGGCGGATCATTCGGCCCGGGTGGCGATCAACCCGGCCTGCGCCCTGTGTCACG
>JAJXUT010000017.1 GCA_021782655.1 Deltaproteobacteria bacterium | reverse complement strand
AGGGCCATTTCCACCTGTATTTGAAAGAGTGCGAGTGGCGATTTAATAACCCAAAAACCGAAATTCAATTAAAGATGTTAAAACAATTAGTTAAAATAAATATTGGCTAGTTATCTAGGACAGCCCCTTAAAATCCCCATTAAAAATCCCCCCTGACCCCCCTTTTCCAAAGGGGGGAAGCTAACCAGAGACTGCCTCCCCCTTTGGAAAAGGGGGATTGAGGGGGATTTCCTGAACGACAGCACCACAAATTGCGTGATGCAATTCCTTAACCGGACAACGCTGAAGGATAATCGCAAATTTCCTCTTGCCGCCTGATACTACATGTAATACTATATGGTCGTGACGACACGAGATAAAGTACAAAAAGCAAATGGCCAACAACCCGGCTGGCGACTGGAAGATGGAGACCTTGCAGTCGCTCGCCAAACAGCACGGCATTGAATGGAGGAAACCCGGCACCAGCCACGTCACCTTCCGTCGCCAAGACGGGGCCAAGATAACAATCCCGGCCCACAAACCCATCAAGGCTGTATACATCAAACAATTCATCGCCCTTATCACCGGAGAAGATCATGGCTGAAACAACCTACCCCTTCGAGGTCAGACAACTTTCCGCTGAAGACGGTGGCGGGTTTTTCGTCACCTTTCCCGACCTTCCTGGCTGCATGGCTGATGGCGAGACCATCATGGAGACAATTCGCAACGCTATGGACGCTGAGGAGTCTTGGCTTGCCACGGCCCGTGAGTTTGGCGACCCCATCCCGGCCATAGGCCAAAGCTACAGCGGCAAATGGGTCCAGCGTGTACCCAAGAGTGTTCATGCTCGGGTAGCGTATTTGGCGAGCAAGGAGGGCGTAAGCATCAACTCCCTGGTCGCCTCGTTTATCGCCGAAGGTCTTGGCCGGCACTGAGTTGCCCGGTGCAAGTAATTTTTCCATAGCCGTAGGCTGGGCGCAGCCCACCAGGCCAGCCCCTGGCGATGATAGGCTCCGCCCAGCCTACGGACGGACGGCGTCCACCCGGCAGCATGAAACAAAAACCCCCGGTCAGGCGTGAGCCTGGCCGGGGGTTTGGTTGTGGAAAGCTTAAATCCCTTGCCCGCCAAGGGCGGCGGGGCGGGTGAGACCGCCGCCGTCCCTGGCGATTAGGCCCAGGACTAGAACTTCAGCTCCAGGCGGTGACGCAGGAACATCAGGTTGTCCGGGCTGCTGCCCGGGCCGGTGGCGGCGGTGTCATAGGCGTCGCCCACCCACAGGTAGCCGGCCTCGATCTTGTAGATCAGGCCCGGGGTGAGGTCCCAGGTGGCGACCATATCGGCCTCGGTGCCCACCTTGTTGGCGGTGTGGTCGGTACCGTTGGTGTTAATGTAGTTGACGATATCCTCGCTGGTCTGCATATAGCTCAAGGAGGCGAACAGGGTCAGGTCCTTGCCGGTCAGCGGGCAGACGGTCTTGGTGCTGCCGTTGACCTGGAACAGAGTCAGGTTAGAGAGGCCGGAATCTTGGCCTCCATTCCAAGTCTGCCGCGGGGCGTTGTTGTACTTCCCATTGATAGCCTGCGGCAGGGAGGCCCGGTAACCACCGATTAAGGTTTCGTAGCTGGTGTGGGTCAAGAAGTTGATGAACTCATGCTGGTCATGGTCGGTCTCGTCGGACTTGGTGCCCGAGCCGTAGCCGAAGAGCAGGCCGATCTTGCCGCCGCCCAGGTCGTAGTTGCCGCCCAACTTGGCGGCCCAGCCCTTGGCGTCGGAGGATTTGACACCATCATCCATGAAGGTGCCGAACTGGAACTCGCCGTCCGCCAAGTAGGAGATGGCCCCCACCTTGCCGTCGGCGGTCAGGCCGACGTTGGACATGGACAGACCCGGCACCCCAGCATTGGTGCCGGGATAATTTTTGTCGCCCTTGGCGCTGCGCAGGTAGGTCCAGTTGCCGCCCAGGTTCAGATTGTCGTTGACCTTCTGGGTCAGCACGCCGATATAGCCGTTGATGTCATCCGAGGAGTTGGCAGTCGCCCCCTCGCTGAACTTAATGGTGATGGCGGCCAGGTTGGTGGCACCGCCATTCAAGGCGCCGTAGGCGACAATAGCGTCGTCGCCCGAGCCGTCGTCGTTGCCGGCGTGGTCAAAGAACATCTTGTTGCCCAGGAATAAAAGCTGATGGCCTACCTTGACCCCGAAGTCGCCGGGCTTGTAGTTGATCCAGGCCTGACGGATGTTGGTGGTATCCATCTTCTTGCCGCCCGCGCTGTTTGCGGTGCCAGCACCGTCGCCCCAGGTGTAATTTTCATGCCCAAGAGGGTCGTCCCCCCCTTGATTCTCCAACTGGATGTAGCCGCTGGCCTCCGGGGAGACCTGGGCGTTGACCCCCAGCCGCACCCGGCTGTCGTAGAACGACTTGCCAGGCTGGTCATTGCCGGGATTACTTTTGTCATAGACACCCCGCTCGCGGATGGAGCCGTCCAGGGTGATCTTAGTGCCGCCGGCGGCTACCGCTGGGGTGGTGGTGTCATCGGCCATCGAGACCCCCGCCAGGCCCAGAACCAGGGCCGAGCTGATCGCTGCTGCTGCCAAAGTCTTCTTCATCGTCGTAATCTCCTTGTCCAAAAAATTTCGCGCCTTCCGACCCCGGCCTCTCACCCCGGCCCGGCGCCGTTCCCTAGGCACCTTCGCGTCCGGCCTTCCCTACCAGGGGAGACCGGGCCGCCATCCCGCACTATTGCCGGATGGCCCCACTTTATTACCCGCCCCTAGCCCCTGTCAAGATTTTTTTACCGTCCCGGCCAATTTTTTGTACCGGCCCCAGCTCGGCCTGCCGCACCAGGCGCAGGGGGGCGGCGGGCGGGGACTCTTCCTCCCGGCCCCCGCCGCCGGTGAACTCGGGCACGATGGTCTGGAGGTGAACCAGCAGCCGGGCCCGGTCCCGCGCCTCGGCCGCCTCCCGCAGGGCGATCAGCTCTTGCTTGAGCCACTCCCAATCCACCAGCCGGGCCTGGGCGAGCATGATCTTGGGGTGACTGGTGCCCGCCACCCCCTCGCCGCCGTGAAAGACCTCCTCGTAGAGCTTCTCGCCCGGCCGCAGGCCGATGTACTCGATCTTGATCTCCTCCCCCACCCGCAGGCCGGAGAGCCTAATCATCTGCTCCGCCAATTCCCGGATCAAGACCGGCTCGCCCATCTCCAGGACGAAGATCTCTCCCCCCTGGCCCATGGCCCCGGCCTGGAGAATCAGGCCCACCGCCTCGGGGATGGTCATGAAGAAACGGGTGATGTCCTTGTGGGTGACGGTGACCGGGCCGCCCTCCTTGATCTGCCGGGCAAAAAGCGGCACCACCGAGCCGGCGGAGCCCAGGACGTTGCCGAAGCGGGTGGTGATGAAGCGGGTCTTAGAACGCTGGGCCAGGTTCTGGCAATAAAGCTCGGCGATCCTTTTAGTGGCGCCCATGACGCTGGTCGGGTTGACCGCCTTGTCGGTGGAGACCAGGACGAAGCGGCGGGCCCCGAAACGGTGGGCCGCCTCCGCCACCACCCAGGTGCCGATCACGTTGTTGAACACCCCCTCGGCCCAGTTGCTCTCCAGCATCGGCACATGCTTGTAGGCCGCGGCGTGGAAGACCACCTGGGGCGAGAAGCGGGCAAACACCGCCTCCACCCGGTTTACGGTCTTAACGTCCCCCAGCACCGCCGCCAGCGCCAGCTCGGGGAATTTCTTCCTCAGCTCCATCTCGATGGAGTAGAGGTTGAACTCGGAATTTTCTAGGATTACCAGCCGCCGGGGGGCGAGGCTAGCGATCTGGCGGCAAAGCTCCGAGCCGATGGAGCCGCCGCCGCCGGTGACTAGCACCACCTGGCCGGCCAGATAGCCGCCAATCGCCACGTCGTCCAGCGGCACCGGCTCCCGGCCCAGGAGATCGTCCACAGTGATGTCCCTAAGGTGGCGGGCCTGGATGTCCTGGCCCGTCAACTCCGTCAGCGCGGGCAGTGTCTGACACCTGATACCCAGGGCGGCGCATTGCTGAACCATCCGCCTGATCACCGACCGGGAGGCGGAGGGGATGGCAAGCAGCACTACCTCGACCCCCAGCCGGGGGGCAAGGCCGGCAAGGGCGGCGAAATCACCCAGCACCCGCACCCCGCGCAACTCGCGGCCATGCTTGCGGGGATCGTCGTCCAAAAACCCAAGGGGCTGGTACTGATCGGAGGCCAGGAGGTCGCGCACCAGGGAGTCCCCGGCCCGCCCGGCCCCGATCAGCAAGGCCCGCCGGCCGCTCTGCTGGGGCAGGTAAAAATGGCGATCCTTCCAGTAACGGTAGGCGATCCGGGAGCCGGAGAGGAAGATAATCAGCAGCAGGGGATAGAGCAGAAACACCGAGCGCGGCACCACCCCCACCCGGCCAAAGACCACCACCATGAGGGCACAGACAACCGAGCCCAGGCCGACGGACTGGATGATCCGCAGCAGATCGGGCAGGGAGGCGAAGCGCCAGAAACCCCGGTAAAAGCCAAACCGCCAGAACAACAGCCCCTGCACCGGGACGGCGACCGCGAGCATGGCCCAGGCCGCGCCGACAAACTGCGGCGGCGGCGGCTCGAGGTTGAAGCGAAGCCAGTAGGCAAGCAACATGGCCAGAGGCACGCACAGGAGGTCGTGAACAAAGGCGGCCCAGCGGTTGAAGAAGAGGCGGGAGAGAAGGGATTTCATATGGGCAGGGGGAAAGGTCCAAGGGGCAAGTGACAAGGGTGACTGCTTGTCCGTTCTATACACCTGCGGCTACCGGCGGCCAAGGGTTTTCTGGCAAATTTTCACGGCTCCCGTGAACGAATCCAAATAACCAGGGCCAGCAGCGGCGTGGCCGCCAAGGCCGTGAGCGGCCAGCCAAGCCAGGGGCGGGCAGTGGCAAAGAGGGCCAGAGGCAGGAGCCAGCAGAGGTTGATGGCCAGGGCCGCCAGGGTGACCGTTTTATGACTTTGGTAGCGGCGGGCCGCCCGCTGGTAGGCGTGGAGGCAATGGGCCGTCCACCAGCGCTCCCCGGCCAGGAGGCGCATGGCGAGCGTCCAGGTGGCGTCCACCCAGAAGAGGGCGAGCAAGATGAACCACACCGGCGCCGGCGGCCCGCCGTTTTTCACCGACCACAGGGCCGCGAGCCCCAAGACGTAGCCCAGAAAGCCGCTACCCGCGTCACCCATGAAGATGGCCGGCGGCGGCCAGTTCCAGGGCAGAAAGCCGAGGCAAGCGCTGGCAAGGAGCAAAAACGGCCAGGACAAAATTATCCCGCCGCCCCGCGCCAGCACGATGACCGCCGCTCCCAGGGCGACGAAGGCGGCCTCGCTGACGGCTAGGCCGTCGATGCCGTCCATGAAGTTGAACAGGTTGAGCAGCCAGACCAGCAGCAGCCCCAACGCCAGGTCGAGCCCCGGCCCGGCGGAAACGACAAACCCAGCCACGGCCAGGGCCGGCGCCCCGTCCAGACCATAAATGCCCAAGGCCACCGCCATAACGTGTGCCAGAAGCCGCCAGGCTGGGGAGACGTGGCCCTGGTCGTCCAGCCAGCCGGCGGCGGCGACCAGCAGTCCGCCCAGCCCCGGCAGGGCTAGGGCGGCAAGGCCCAGCCCGGAGGGGCGGGCGGCAAGCAGCAGGCCGCAGGCCAAGCCCGCCACCATCGCCAGGCCGCCGCCCCTGGGGGTGGGTCGGGTGTGGGAGCTGCGCTGGTTGGGGATGTCCAGGAGTTGCCGGGATAAGGCGTAACGCCTGATAAGGCCGGTAAATAACCAGGAGATGGCGAGGGTAAGGACCAGGGCAAAGATCATGACCGACAGCTACCGCCACCCCGGCGGCTTGTCAAGATATTTCCCCCAAATGACCCAAGTCGCGAAATGAACAACAAACCCCCTGGCCGTCAGGCCGGCGGCAGCCGGAATCCAGCCTTTTGTGGCACAGCTTGACCATTGCGGCCCCCGGCCTTCACCTGGGGCCTTGCCGATACCAAGCCCCCGTCTCCGCGAGCCCCTGCTCAAGGGAAAACGGCGGCCTCCAGGCCAGCGCCGTCCGGGCCAGGGTGTCGTCCACCGTGAGCGAGCCGCAGAGCCGCTCGATCTCCCGACTCCGGCCAGAAACGGCGCCCAAGAGCCGCAAGAGCGCCGGCGGGCAGGGCCAGAGCCTAGCGGGTTTTTCCAGGGCCTGGGCAAGGGCGCGGATCAACTCCGGGGTGGAGAGGTCGTGACCGTCGGAGACGGAGAAGGTCTGCCCGACGGCGGCGGGGTGGGTGAGGGAGAGGGTGATAAAATCAACCAGGTTGCCCACGAAGATCAGGCTTCTGGCATTGCGCAGCGAGGCGAGCGGCAGGGGCACGCCATGATCGACCAGGCGCAGCAGCCTGAGGAAGTTGGCCTTTACCCCTGGCCCATAGACCAGCGGCGGCCGGATGATCACGAGCTCCATGCCACTCTCGGCGGCGATGGCTGCCAGGCCCTGTTCCGCCTCCCGCTTGGAGAGCGAGTAGGGGTCGTTGTCCTCCTCGGCCTTGATCGAGCTTAAAAATACAAACCGCCGCGCCCCAGCGGCGGCGGCCTCGCTGGCCAGGCGCCAGGCGCCCAGCACGTTGACCTCCCGGTAGCAAGCCAGGGTCTCGGGGCCCGCCGACTCCCCCAGCCGGTGCACCCTGGCCGCCAGATGCACCACCTGGGACACCCCGGCCAGGGCCCGCCGCCAATCGGTGCAAGGGCCGATCTCGCCCACCGGGACGGCCTGGGCCAACGGCTCGGGAGGCGCCGCCCCGCGCCCCGCCAGCCGCAAAGGCATCTTCGCATCGGCCAAGACCCGGCGCAACTCCCCGCCGACAAAGCCGCTGGCCCCGGTGAGCAGAATCATCAAGCCCCTCTGTGATGGCGGCGCAAAAAGGCCGACCCCCTGCGTCCCCGACCAACATCAGCGGGGATTTATCGTGATCGTGAAGGAAGCGTCAATTACTCGGAGCCGCCTTTTTTACAGGGTCAGCACCCCGGTATCGGCATGGCCACCAGTAATAAAACCACCACCCAAATCTATCAACCCGGTCAACTTGACGACGTAATCATTAGCACCAAGAGAGGTATGCAGGGCAGCAACGGCGGTGTTGTTGACCGCTTCCACAATGTACGTGTCGCCACCGTACTGGAACCAGTCGATAGCCCCGCTGTTGGCGGCGATTTGGCCGTTACCAACCGCCGGAGCCGTACCGGGCTGCTGGGCCATGCTAATGTTCGCGGCCACATCCAACGCCTGAGCCAGGGTAGTAGCCAGGGCCACATTGACCTGCGAAGTAGCAACCGTAGCGCCAATGATATTGTCAGCAATCCCATCGCCAGCAAAACTTATTTGCTCATTCGCACCGTCGGTCGCATTCTTCAAGGTGGTGAAGGCGTAGCTGCCGGCAGAGGTCGCACCAGTCATGTCGCCGGCGATCTTGATGGTTTCGTTGCCGCCACCCATAGTCACCAAGGCATTGCTGCCCACCGTCACGGTACTCGCGGTGTTATGCGTGGCCGTGAAGTTAATGGTGTCGCCCGAGCCCGTTGCGACTACGGTGTAGCCACCGGCACCTGCCGTGTTGCCCAGATTGATGGTGTCGCCCGCCCCCAGCGTGGTGATGGTGTTGCCAGCGGAGGTGCTGGACAAGGTAATGATATCGCCGGCACCGGAGGCGGTAATGGCAACCACGCCGACGCCACCCGCACCGGCAGCCTGGCCGATAACATCGGCGGCACCATTCGCCATAACTTTGGAATTTTGCCCAACCGCCAGCTTAATGGTCAGCCCATCGTTGCTGATGGCTGAGCCATCGCCCAAGGTAAATGCCGCGCCCGCGCCCGAAGCGTCAATGGTCTTCAGCCCCGTAGCGGCAATCGCCTTGATGTCAAGCGTGTTGTTGCCGGCCACCGTGATGGTGTTCAAGGTGTTGTCGGCATCGGCCAGCGACTTGATCACGTTGGCCGCGGTCGGGTTTAAAAGCAGCGAACAGTCGCCCTTCAGCGTCAAGCTTTCGCAGGTGTCAGCCGCCTTCAGATTCAGCGTCAGGCTGTTGTTGCCGGAGCTGCCGGTCTGATTGATGCTCACTGCCTGGGTATCGCCGCCACCATCGTTTAAGGTCAAGGTAGCGGAAGGCGCCAGATTGATGATGGAGGTGGAGGTGGTGCCGAACTCACCGGCAGTGATGCTATCGGCAGAAAATCCGGCCTCGTCGAACAAGGTGGCGGCCGTGCCAATTTTGCCCACATTGGAATCCAGGTTGGTAACATTGTCAGACACTATGGTGCCTTCCGCCCCGGTGGTGCCGAAGCCGGTTGGTGTCGTCATCCCCATGAGCTCGACAATCGAATCCAAGTTGCTATTCGCCGCGCCGCCGTTCGTGGCCAGGGTTTTATTCAAGTCATCCGATATCACGTAGGTGTTGCCACCCGTAACCAACGCGGCCACCGTGTTGGCCGCCGTATCATTGAGGATGATCTCCACCGCGCTGACCAGTTCGGCGCTGGTAAAATCGCCAAGCTGATGACCTCCGGTCGTGCCAAAGGTGATGATCCCGTTGGAAACCGTGTAGGTCAGGTTTGCCAGCTTAGCCGCCAGCGCCCCAGTGGCATCGATGGCCGATGCCGATTTGACGGCCGTCACCAACTTGCCGACAATTACTGGGTTTGCGACCTGAGCAAGGACGGTTTTAGCGGCGGTGAAGTGCACCACGTCGGCAGCCGTGCCCCCGCTATGGAAGCCTACAACCCCGCCGATGGCGCCGTTGTAGGTCGCAATGGCGCCATCGGCAACCTTAAGGGTATCCACTACCGCTGCCGAGGCCGACAGATTGATGGTTTCGCTGCCGGCGGCGAAGTAAGCGCCATTCTTCGGGCCAGCTACCGCAAGCCAGGAGCCGCCAGAGCCGATGGTGATAACGCCGCCGCCGGAACCGGTAATGATGGTATCCACCGCGCTGACCGCTGCCGAGCCGGTCGCGGTCAACAAGCCAGAGCCGCCGGTGATGGTGCCGCCGCCCCCTGCCCCTGCTGCCGCCGCCAAGGCAACGGCGGAGACGTCAACGGCACCGCTCGCATTCGCGGCATTGATATTGGTGATTATGCTCGTGCCGTTATTCGCAGAGGTGAGCGCGGTTTGGGCATCATCGGCATTCAGCGTCAGCTTCAAGTTGCCGGCGCCGCTGATGGTTACTGTCTTGGCCCCGCTATCGCCAATCACCACCGTGTTGATTTGATTGGCATCCTTGGCGTTGCTGGTAATGCTGATGTTTTCGATACCCGTATCGGCGGAGAGGGGATTGGCGGAAATCGTGGTGCTAATGCTGGTGGAGGTGGCCGTACCCACGGTCAAAGGCAGGCTATCGGCAGTGCTGGCATAAGTCTGCATAACGTAGTTAATCCAATCGCCGGCGGTGGCATTGTCCGTAACCGCCAGGGTTGCGCCGACTGCCGCGTTCCGGAAGGTCACGTCGCCAGTCAAGGTGCCCACGCTCAAGGCGGAGAAACCCGCCGCATCGTAATAGGTCTTGCCAAGCACATAGATGTTGGCGGCGTCGGTGGTCGCGGCGCTTCCCAGTGCCAAGGTGCCGAAGTTCTTAACGTGCGAGGTGTTACCCAATGAGGTATCGGTTTCCACGCCGCCGGCAATCGCACCAGCCGCGTAGTTGGCAACGATGGTGTTGGAACCGGAGCCGCCAACCAGGTTGCTATAGTTGACGCCATCGACATGCAGCAGCGAATTGGCATTGAGGGTGACACTCTCGTTGCCGGTGCTTCCGGCACCGCTGAAACTGGTCACCTTGCCGTTTAGTTTGGAGATGGTTATGGCGCCGGTGGCCTTGGTGGCATCGATGTTGGCCAGCTTGCTCAGGGCCGTCAAGTCGCCCAGGTTCAGTCTGCCACTGTTGCTGGCAATCAAGCTGGTCAAGGCGGTGCTGGCGGTCAAATCGAAGGACTGGGCCGCCGTGTTAGTGAAGGTGGCACCCGTGGCAGCTACGGCAACAATTTTCTGCGCCTTGCCGACCGCATCGGCGAAGGCCTTGCCGTTGTCCGTCACCACCAAGGTGCCGGCGGTGGCGTCGGTCACGGTCAGGGCATTGTTGCCGCCCACAGTAAGTTTCAGCGCCTGGGTCTTGGCTGCATTCCTCACGGTGTAGGCACCGAATGCGGTGGTGTCGTTGGTGATGGTGAGGTTGGCCAAGGCATCGGAAGCAACGGTGGTGCCATCAATGCTGGCCGAGTTGCCATCTATAAGCACCGCAGTCAGGGCGCTGGCCCCGATCGCCTGGCCAACACCCGCGCCCTTGGTCGCCAAAATCGTGTTGGCATCGATAACCGCCGCCACTGCCCCGCCGGCCAGCGAAACCGTCGCCGCACCGTGGCTATAGACGTTGGTCTTGCCGGTCCCGTAGCTGGTGGTGGCGGCGTTTACCTGGTCATTGACGATGTTAACGTTGCCTGAGCTGTACTGACTGGCGTTCTTCAACGAAACACCATCCGTATCCACAACGGGTGCGCCGCCAACGGTGATTGCGCCGCTAGTGGCGGTAGTGGTCAGATCCACGGTGGTGCCACCCAGGATGGTGAAGGCGTCGGTATTGGCAGATTGCCCACCAGAAAAGGTGTCGGTGATCTTGACCGCCCCGCGCGGGTAGCCAACGGCGGCCTGGCCAACGAGCACACTGCCGCCCGTGGTGTTCACGGTGACACTACTGCCGCCGTCAACGGTCACCTTCCCGGCAGCAAGACCATTTTCTGCCCAGCCACTGCCGGTCAACACGTTGGCTTGATTAACAGTGACCGCACCGGTCGGCAGGCCGCCATTGGTGCCGATTAAAACATCATGCCCGTCTGGGGTCGCGTTGACCGTGGTGCCGCCGTCAACAAGGATGGCGTTGCCGGTCCAAAAGGCGGTGGACGTGGTATTGGTCACACTCACTGCCCCGGTAGGATTGCCGGCCGCCAGGCCGCCAGCATCAACAAATTGGCCGATGCCGACCTGGGCGCCAGCGGCGCTGACCGTGACGTTCGCGCCACCGTCAATAGCAATGGCAGCATTGCCGCCACAATCCACCCCGGTGCTGGTGACGGCAACATTGCCGACGGGGTTGGCACCATTGGCGGCATCAGCGCCGATAGTTACGCTACCACCCGCATTAGTGGTTACGGTCACCTCCTGGCCGCCATATACCGCTATGGCTGCCGCAGCAAGATTGTTGTGGGCCGCACCAGGCAGGGCATCGTAGATGTTGACGGCGGCCTCAGTTATGGTGATGTTGCCGCTGGCCTGATTAGCGGCAGCAACCGCCGCAATATCACCTACGGTGATTGCGCCAGCGCCGTTGATGGCGGTGTCTTGGACGCTAACATTAGCGCCACCGAACACGGTAATGGCACCAGTGCCGGCATTAGCAACCGTGATATCGCCAGAGGCATTGGCAACTGCGCCAGCGGCGACATCCCCGGTATTCACGACCGTGTTGCCAATCTCGATCTTGCCGGTATTTGCGGATGAAGACGTCGTAACCTGCACGGTTGTGCCGCCAAAGACATTGACGCCGCCCGCGCCGGCACTGTTTTGATTGGCGATCACGGCGCCGGTGGCCATTTGCGTCAGAAGCGGCACCTTGCCTACTGCCGAGCCGCCCACGACCAGGGCGCCGGCGCCGGCCGAGGTGACCGTATCGTCGGTGCCGCCAACCACGGTAATGCCACCCGAAGACCCATTGTGCGTGGCCGCAACCACAGTCCCCTGGGCACCATTGGCGGCAATAACCATATCGCCCGCATTCCCCGCCGTGGTGACTTTTAGATTCCCGACCTCCGCAAAGGGCACGGTGCTAAAACCGGCGGCGGCGGTATTGCCAGCGCTGTTCAACTCAACGGTCTGGATATTGGTGAGCGTCACCCCGGCGGGGATACTATTAGTTGCGGCGCCGGCAGTCGAATCCGCAATCAGCAGGGAGTTGTCCGTCCGGCCAACCGCGCCCTTTAAGATGTCGCCAGGGTTGAGGGTGGTCTCGGAAGCAAAAAAGGTGTTAGCCGTCTGATTGTCTAGCCCGGGAGTGAGGGTAAAGGTCGAGATGGAGACCAGGAGGCCGTCAACGCTGGACTGATCAACGGCGACCGTAAGCACCCCACCCAACCAGGTGCGCACCGAGGCAACTGTTTTACTGTTGTAGCCAATACTTTCAGATTCGGTATTCAACCCATTGGTAAAGTGCTTGGCCGCGTCCAGCTTGTTGGCAATGGCGCTGGCATCGGGGCCGCTGGCGCCATTTAGGATATTGACCGCGATGGAGGCCAAGGTGTAGGTGCCATTTGTCAGGCGATCGGCATACCATTTAACGCCTGCGGGTTCGGCGGCCCGGCCGAACATCTGCTGATAAAGGGTGTTGATTTTTGCCTCGTTGGTCAGGTTGGCCAACAGGGCAACGGCCTCGACGGAATTGCCAAAGGCGTCAATAATAGCGTCCCATTGGCCACTGACCGCCGCCAGCCGGTTGCTCCAGTAGTCCAGGCCGCTGGGATCGGCCGGGCGGCCGTAGTAGGCGATATATACCTTTTGCACTTGATCGACGTATGCCGTTGCCACCGCCATATCTCCACCCAATTCTTAAAAGAGGTATTAAAGAAGCTATTTACGGAAGACTTGCCATATCCACCAAGCATTTGCCATGCCTAAAGAGCCTCTTGCAAAAAGACCGTCACCCCCGAATGCTTTTGCCGGGGGTCCAATTTTTTCAGGGGGTTGCAGAGCGGAGAAGGGGTTTCAAGGACAGCTCGGCGCAGCGGGCCCCAAGAACGCTCAATTCGACGGTTGCTGCTCGGCCAATACTGCATTCAGCGCGTTGGAATATGCAAGCCGGGCGGTTTGCAGGACGGCGGCCTGGGCGTTGAGGCGTTGCAGTTCCGCATCCACAAACTGGAGACTCGCTAGTTGCGCCTTGGCTTCTTCGGACAGTTGATCCAGATCATACTCTTTTTCGTCTATTTGAATGGTGGGCATTGTGGTTTCCTTTTATGTGGAAAGGCCCCACCCATTTTACAGGGGCAGGGCCTTGATTTGTTACACCAGACGGGGAAAGCGACCGGGGGAATGACCATGAAACCTGGCCATTCCCCCGATGATATTTAATCTTTGCCTTAAGGCTGCTCGCGCGAGCAACCTTAAGGCCCGTCCTTTAACTCTTTAAGCCATGGTGATCGTGCCGCCCGCATTCGCACCCGCTGTCACCAGACCGGTGAGCTTAACCACGAAGTCGGTCGCGGCCAGGCCGGTGGCCGGATGGTTTGCCCCAGTTGCTTCCACGAAGTAGGTGTCGCCACCGAACTGGAACCAGTCGATCACGCCAACCGCGGGCTGGCCAGCCTTCACCGCCGCACTTGCCGCCATGTCCAGAGCCGCAGCCACGGTCGCGGCGCCGGAAACGTTGACCAGCGCGTTTGCGGCATTACCACCCAAGTAAACACCGGCGTTGGCGAAGGTGAGGGTGTCGTTTGCACCCATATTGGTAATGGTCGTCTTGGCGTAACTGCCACTCGACAAAGCGCCGGTGACATCGGTGGCCGCCAGGGTGATGCTGTCAACAGCGGCGGCGGCGGACAAGGTAACATTTGCATTAAGGCCAACCGTAATCGTGTTGCCCGTAACACTGGTGGCGGCGACCGTGATAGTATCATTGGCGCCGGTCGCGGTAATCGTGTTCGCGCCGGTGCCCACGGTGATATTGTCATTGCTGCTCGATGCGGTGATGGTATTAGTACCGTTCGACAAGGTAATCGTGTCTCCATAGCCGTTTGCCGTCAGGGTCACGTTGCCTGCACCCGTCTTCTGGCTGATGGTGGCGTTATTCCCGTTGGCAACGATGGTGCTGTTGCCTCCCGTCGAGGCCGTGATGGTCTGATTCGCCAAGGCATCGGTGATATTCAAACCGGTTGCCGCCGCGCTACCGTCGATGGTGGTCAAGGCACTGTCCGTGAACCCGCCCAAGGTCACTGCGGTACCACCGGTGACGAAGATCTTCGACAAGGTGTTGGTCGCGCCGCCATCAACGATCGAGTTGACAATCAAAGCACCCCCGGTGCCGGCGATGGTCAAGGCGGCATCCCCGGTCACAGTCAAAGAAGCCACTGTATGCGCCGCAGTTGAATTGTAAACCAGGCTGTTGCCACCGGCCGCACCGACCTGGCTGATGTTCAACGTCTCGGTTGTACCCGTGCTGGCGTCGGCCACGGTTGCCTGTGACGCCAGATTGGTGATGGTTTGCAGACCACCGGTGCCGGCCCCGGTCACGTTCTGCACTGAATAACCAGTTGCGTCCGTGGTGGTCGCCGCCGCCGACGAGCTGACCACCACCGCATTGGCGTTGTTGGTCAAGTTGGTCGAGACGATGGTGTTTTGCGCGGCAATACCGTTTGCGCCAGCGTTGCCACTCGTCCCGGTAAAGCCGGTGATCCCGGTGACGCCGTTCAGAACGGTCAGCGAAGTCGTGGCAACTGTCGGGTCTTGCACGACATAGGTGTTTGAACCGGACTGGAAGGCAGCGACTGTGTTAGCACCTGCCGCAGCCAGAACAGCCTGAACTGCCGAAACCAACTGAGTCACGGTGTAGTCCGCCATGGTGTGCACACCCGTTGGGACGAAGGTGATCACGCCGTTGGCAGCGGTGTAATTGAGGCCAGGGACGATGGTCTGGTTCATCGGAGTCGACACCGTTACATTGGCCAGAGCCATTTGATTACCGCCGGGGGCAACGAAAGTCAAAACATCGCTGGTGGCGCTGTTGGCCGTTACCTGGAAGTCATTGACCCGGGCATCACCACCGGTGATCTGCTTGACCGTATCAACTACAGCCTTGGAGGCGCCTAAGTTCACTGTTTCCGAGCCAGCCGCATAGGTCACAACAGGTGTAACTCCAGTGAGAGCGCCGGTTTTATCAGCGTTTTGAGTGGTGTAGGCAGCAATGCCGCCTTGACCCACGGTGATCGTGCCGCCGCCAGCACCGGTTGTGAAGACATCGTTGGCGGCGAAAGGATTGGCGCTGGTGGCCACCGTGATGACATCAGCACCCGCAACAGGGGTCGCTGTAACACTGGTGATCTGCACGCCCGCAGCTCCGGTCACTGTCAGTGTCCCGGCGGTGTTATCTGTCACGGTGATGCCTGAGGCACCGTAACCCCCAAGAGCCAAGATCCCGGTTTTCAGTGCGGTAGCCATTGCCGCCGCAGTGGCTGGAGTGGCCACGTTGGTGAAAGAGAGAACCCCTGCGATGCCAGCGGCGTTGATATAATTAATCGTGAGCGTATTGGTGTCAGTGTTCAGGACGGTGCCAGTGACAGCGACCGTAGAGATCGCGGCGCCGTTCTTAGCGTTATTGACGCCCGTCGCGGACAACAAGCCCGCGCCGCCGGTGATGGTCGCACCGCCAATGGCCAGGGTTGCCCCATCCACGGTCACCGCTCCGGTCGCGGCAGAGGCGTTGATCGAGGCCAGGCCGGAAGCAGTATTGGCGGCGGAGATGGTCATTACTCCACCACCAGTATTAGTGAAAGCATCCGACAGCGAGAACGGTGCGGTGCTGGTCACTACAACCGTGTTCCCCGAGGCGACGGCAGTCACACCCGGAGTAGCAGTGGTATTGATGGCCAATGCCAAGGCGGTTGCTGCGGCTGCTGGTGCGGTGGCGGAAGGCAAAGTAGTGAGCGCCGCCGACGTGGAAGTAATACCGTTAATCGTAGCGGATACTGTGTCGTTGGCTATAGAGTTACCGGCAATTGTGATGGTCTTCACATTGGTTTTGTCGCCAGCCGTGATCGCCACCGGCGCGGTGCCGGTAACGGTCAAGGATTTCAGGGTCGTGTCCGTCAAGGTAAGGGTGTTTGGCGCCGGTGTGGCGGCGGCATATGCCCCCAGGCTGTTGACGGTCACGTTCTCCACCTTGGTGGCGGTCACGAGAGCACCAGCAAGAGTGGTGGCGGTATCCGTGGCCAGCCCCAGGTTGATCTTCACGGAGTCATTTGCCGTGTCCGCCGCGAGGTTGTACGTCGTCGCCACAGCATTAGCGAGTGAGTCGAGACTCAGTTGGGCGCCCGCATTGACCGTGTTGAAGGTTGCCGCAACAGCCGTGTTCACATGCAAGTTGCTGAAGCCTGCGCCAACGTTTGCACCCGCGACCTTGGCCGTTAAGGTTTCAAAGCCGGTGACCAGGGCATTGGCGGCATAGTTATAGTTAGCGATGTATTCGTCCGCAGTGCCCGAGCCGCCCGTGATCGCCAGGGTCGGGTCGGCAGCCACGGTGACATGGGATGCGCCAGTACCGCCGGCAAAGGAGGTCGTGGCGCCCACGGCCGTGGTGACGCCGCCAGTGGAACCGGTAGCGTCGATCGAGGTCATGAGTGGAGCGGCGATGGTTGCCGTGACTGCTGCAGCGTTATTGAACACGACTTTGGTCGCGGTGTTTGCGGTCAGGTTCAGGTTGTCCGCAACGGTCCCGGTCGTGGTCACCGTTACCACCCCGGCCTTATTGTCTGTCACGGTGTCCGTAACCCCTGCTTGCAGCGCCGGGATCACCTGATTATTTGACAGGTTCAGGGCCAAGGCATGGGCGCTGGTTGCATTGTTGACGGTCACGGCGGAATTCGCGGAGTTGGCGATATTCACCGCGGTCAGGGCGTTACTGGTCAGGGTGCTATTCCCGGCATTGTCCAGGGTTACCGTGGCCAGGGTGTTGACCCCGATGGGCTGGCCAGCGCCCGCGCCACCAGTGGCCGCGGTCGATTGCAGGTCGGTGATGGTTGCGCCGCCGGTCCCGCCAGTGACGCTGACCGAGGTCGAGCCGTTGGCGCGGACGATGGTGGTGCCCGTTCCGTAGGTGGTGTTCGCCACGCCGCCACGGGTATTGGAGGCAACGGAATCGTTGATGGTCACCGTTCCGGCCGTATTGGAGGCGCCGTTGAGCAAGGCCGTCCCGGCGGCGTTCAAGGTGGCGGCTTCGCCAACGATGATATTGCCGGAGGTGGCGGTGGTGTTGATGGTTACCGGGCCAGTGGCCTTGAGCACCGAAATGGCATCCGTGGATGGGCCGGCGAAGGTGTCCGTGACCGTGACCGCGCCGGTTGCCGCAGTTGTAGTGCCGACGGTAACGTTTCCGCCTACCGTGGTGACCGCGACGGTCGAACCGCCGTCAATGGTCACGGTATTGGCCTTAGCCTGGGTCACAGCGACGGCGCCCACGGTGCTCAGGGCGGCAGCACCGCCGATCGTCACTGCGTTGCCATTGGCATTGACGGTGGCCGAAGAACCACCCAGCACGGTGATGGCGCCCGCGCCCGTGCCGCCGGTGTCGGTAACGGTGATCGCGCCGGTCGGGTTGGTGGCCGCCGAATTGCTCCCCACATTTACTATCCCCGTGCCCGAGGTGGTCACCGTGACATCCGTTCCCGAGCCCACGTTGACGGCCGAGTTGCGAATATCCGTGTTGGTGGCGACGACAGCGCCGGCGGCTTTATTGATCGTGATGGCGCCGGAGGTGTTCACGGTGTCATTGACCCCGCCATTAACCGTTACTGCGGCGGTGACAGGCGCATACGCACCGTTGTAGGCCGCCTCATAGGCCGCCGTGCCGGCAGTGCCGGCAGCCAAACCGGCTGCGGTTGCAGTCGCGACAGCGTTAGTCTGGCCGACCGTATCAGTCACCGTGACATTGCCGGTGGGATTAACGGCGGACAAGGCGGCGTTGCCCACGGTAACAGGGCCGCCCGCGTTGGTGGTGATGTTGACGTCGGCACCCCCCGCCGTCGCGATTGCTGCCGGGGCCAAATTCCCCGTGTTGCCGTAAGTAATAGCCGCAGTATCGGTCACGGTAATAGCACCCGATGTTTTGGGGGCCACGCCAGTGGCATCGCCGACAACGACAGCACCGCCACCAGAAGTGATATTCTGGGTCGTGCCGGCGTACGAGGTGATTGCACCGGAACCCGCGTGGTTGACAACAACCGCCCCGGTCGCGTTGGAACCGGCACCGGTGTTCACCTGACCGATGGTCACCGCCCCGGCATTTGCAGCCGAGGCCATCGTGGCGGTTACGTTGGTGCCGCCGATGACGTTCAATGCGCCCGTCAATCCGTTGTGGGTAACATTGACGACCGTGCCGTTGGCGCCATTCGCGGCAGCAAAAACATCATTCCCCGCACCGTTGGTCGTGCCCGTCAGGTTGCGCACGTCGGCGTAGCCCACGGTGCTGAAACCCGTACCCCCAGCCGTGTTGCCGGAGCTGTTCAGATTGACGTTCTGGATGTTGCTGAGCGTTACGCCCGCGGGGATGTTGTCGATGCCACCCGGAGTCAGGTCGGTAACGGTCAGGGTGTTGTCGGTACGGCCAGCCGTGCCGGTGAGGCTGTCACCAGTATTAAGGGTCGGGCCTTTGCCGTCGACGTTAAAGTAGGTCTCGGAGGCGAGAAACTGGTTCGCAGTCGCACTATCCGTACCCGGCGTGAGCGTGAAGGTCGTGGCGGTGCCGCTATTAGTAGTAGTGGTCAGGGATAACAGCACCCCATCCACACTGGTCTGGGCAGCGGCAGCGGCAGTCACCCCGCCCAACCAGGTGCGCACCGAGGCCACCGTGCTGCTGTTGTAGCCAATCATTTCAGGGGTAGTATCCAACCCAGTGGTAAACATATTGGCCGAGGCCAGCTTATTGGCAATGACAGTAGCATCATTACCTTGGGCACCATTGAGGATATTAACCGCGATGGAGGCCAGGGTGTAGGTGCCATTGGCCATTCCCACGGCATAATAGGTAAGGCCGCTGGGATCGGCGCTGCGACCGAACATTTGCTGGTACAAGGTGTTGATTTTTTCCTCGTTGCTCATGTTGGCCAGCATATTGGTGGCCTCGGCAGAGTTGCCAAAGGCGTCAATAATTGAACCCCACTGGCCATTGACCGCCGCAAGCTTGTTGGTCCAGAAATCGAGGCCGGTGGCATCGGCAGGACGGCCATAATAGGCGATATATGCCTTTTGAACTTGATCGACGTATGCTGTTACAACTGTCATGTCTTTTCCTCCTTAATCTTTAATGAGTGTTTGCTTCAACCTTGTCTCAACCCCGATGGAGACGTTAAAAGAATTTTTACAACCATAAAAACCATTAACCTTTGAGACTTTTCCCCTCGGCATACACCAAAACATTGCTGCCACAAAATCACACCGCCGTTCCACCGGGTTTCTGTTTAGCACTCTCCTTTTTTGTCGTGTTAACAATCTATCCCCCCTTAAGGCAACACGCCATTTCGACCCCCTTTCACCCCTAAGGCAAAAGAATTTCTAAGATTGCTTACCAAAAAAAAGAACATCGTGTCAAGAAAATTATAGCGGCACCTGAAAAAATACGGAACGACAGCTACCGTCTCGCCTCCAAACCGAGGTGCGCCGAATGGCCGCCTGGCTTGCGCCCCGCAACAACTTGGCGCCCGGTTATAATCCCCACGTTTATCTGGCATTAACAAGACTGATCGCAACCAAGCCGCCTTTTTTAAGCCCCCCGTTTGCCGGGCACGAACTTGAATAATGTTAGCTTAAAGGGGTGAAATAAGCAAGGCCCAATTGGCAATAAGCGGCATCAATCAGCAAGCAAAAAAGGCGCGACACCCGCGGCAATTACCCGCCAATCATAACGCTCCCTAGCCACCTCTCTTGCTCTTTCCGCCATCACGGCAAGCTCCTCGCCAACCCCTTTTTTCACAATAGTTTGCAACCGAGAGGGAAACTCCGCGATCTCGGCAAGCACTAGATGCTCAGAATCGGCAAAGCATAAGCCTCGGTTGCCATAAGGGGTGGAGACGACTGGCAAGCCCCAGGCGGCATAGTCAAGCATCTTAAGATTGGTGCCGGACCCAGAGGTCATGGGGTTGAGCGCCACGTCCGACACCTGAAAAACGACGGCCTTTTGCCGCTCGGAGAGGGTATCCAAAAACAACATGTTAGCCGGTGAATTTTCCTTGCCGCTGGGATGCCGGCCAACCGTGCCGACAATCAAAAAAACCGCCTCGGGAAGCAGCGCCGCCCACGCCTTTATTCGTATCACCGCCTCGATATTGGGCCCGTGCCAACTGCCAATAAACAGGAAAACCCTCTTCCCGTCCAGCCCCAAACGACGGCGCACCGCCAAAGAATCACCAATCCCCCGAAAGGGGAGAATAGCATCGCAATCAACGCCATTGGGGGCAAGATGAATTTTATCCGCCGCCGGGCCATAAAGTTTGATTAACCGGGCGGCGTCCAACTCCGAACAAACCAAGACCGATTCAGCGTCCCGGCAACAATCGCCTTCCAGCCGATGGACGACCTCGATCCATTCTGACGCCACGTTGGTCTCCCGGCCAAAAACCGCCCGTTTCATATCCACCTCGACGTTATGGGCGTCATACCAGACCGACTTTTGCCAGACCTGTCGCACGGCTCGATACATATACGGATGGGAGAGGACAACCAGATCGGCGGCGGCGCAGGAAGCAGCTAGCTGCTCCAGATAGTCCGGGGTAAGAGCAAAATCGTTGATACAGGAGATGTCCCCGCAACTGGTGCCTAACTCTTGGCCAAGCGCCTCCTCCCTGGCCTCATGGGCGGCGGTCTTGGGGATGCAAACCTCTTCTAGCCCTGGGGCTATTACCCGGTCGCAAGGCTTAGTCTGGCTCCCGGCCAGGGACACGATACGGATATCCGCGGCCTGGGCGCCGAGCTGGCGATATAGATTATATATCCTGGCCTGACCGCCACTGGTGGGCGGGAAGATCGGAAAGGTTGAAGCGACAACCAGCCGCTTTCTCCGCTTGCCGCGCCCACCCGACGGGGACGGCAAACAGTGGCCAGCCTCCAACTGTTCCATAAGCGCCGCAACCGTATTTTGCCAGGTAATTACTCCTGCCCTCTGCAGGGCCTTTTTTCCCATTTCCTCCGTCTGCCGGCGATCGTCAACCAACTGCTGCATGGCCCCGGCAATGGCCTCCGGCACGGGATCTACGATCATGCCGTTGACCCCATGCTCAACGAACTCATTTACCCCTCCGGCATCATGGCTGGTAAGCACCGCCTTTGCCGACTGCATGGACTCAATAGTGATCAGGCCGTAGTCCTCGTCCATCGGGACAAAGGGCACAAAAAGGGCATTGGCGTATTCCTCCATCAACCTGACATCATTAATATAACCCAAAAATTTGATGCGGCGATCGGAAGCCGCCAGCTCATGTAAAGCCTCCGCCTCAGCGCCAGTGCCGGCGATATGGAACTCAATTTCCCCCTTGACCTGTTGCATGGCTTTGACTAGCAGATCAACCCGTTTCAGATCCGCCAGCCGGCTGGCGGTGAAGATATGCTGATAGTCTCGACAGTGTAAGCCTTGCAAGTCTGAAGGATGATGGATAATCCGGGGGTTGACGCCAGGCGGGAAATATCGCTTGCGGGTGGTTACGTTCTTTGATATGGCCGAATAGCTTTGCATCTCGCCTGGAGCCAAGGCCAGATCATCAAGCCAGCGCACGACCAAAATGGTAAAGGCGCTGGGCAGGGAGAACCAATGCGCCGGGATCTCTTGCCGAGCACGTAGACTAAATAGCTGCGCGAACAATTCCTCCAGCCGCCCCCGATCTGGGGGGCCGGTGATGATCCGCAGCACCGGACTAAATACTGACGGCAGCAAGGAAACGTCCGGCTCCGGCCCACGATATAGATCGTAAAGCCCCCGGCACTTGTGCTGCATATAAAGGTGATGGTTATGATGAGGAGTAATCCAGGCCGGATATTTAGTTGAGACCAGAAGGTCAAAGTAGGACAAATCAAGGCGACTGAACCTCTGGTAGCCTTCAATCAGAGGCCAGAAGGTATGATCGTCGCAAGGCACCTTGATCAATTCAACATCATGCCCGGTAAGCTGATTGCAATGATGTTGCAGTCCCCAAAAAAATTTCTCCGCCCCGCCAATCAAAAACGGGATAGGAGTTGGCGCGATGATGGCAATTTTCATGGCTATTTTTTGATGGCCGCCGGAGGGCCGGGGGAAAAGGGCTTAGTCCCAGTCCAAGCAAAATCACGGGAGACATTCAGATAATCATCAAGACGTTCAAAAGATACCGAGTCAATCGGCACCAACGCCTCCCGTCCGGGGGTGAAAAAGAAAACTTTTGACATAGCGAAACCGACCGATTCCCCAACCAACCCCAAGGTGTCAGGAAAAACAGGCCGCAGATGGGTGGGGTCGCGGTAAAAATCTCCCGACCCTACCAAAATGTTCCTGGGATTGGGGGATTCCAAGATCGCCTTGCCGCCCGGCTTAAGGGTGCGAAAAATTTCCCCCAACACCCGCATCTGCTGGGGAAAAGACAGATGCTCAATGACATGAAAGGAGGTGACGAGAGCAAAATAGTCGTTGGGGATGGCAGCCAGCCATTGAAAAAGATCGGCCACGATCATTTGCAGCCCCCGGGCCCGGGCTGTCTCGGCAAAGTTTGAATTGCTATCTACGCCCAGCCCCTCCATGCCCTCATCGCGAAGCAACTCCAACCACTCGCAACCCCCACACCCTAGGTCCAACGCCAGGCCCCCTCCGGTATCACGCATGGCGGCATGCGCCCAGGGAAGATATACCCGGAAACCTTCCTTTAACTCTACGGCGCAGCCCCGAAAATTTTTTTCAAATTCCAAGTAAAAAAGGCCAAACTGCTCCATTTCCCCCATATCGCTCGCTGCGGCGCCAGCTCTTGGCGGCTGGCCAATAACATTATCGCCGCCATCTCGATAATACAGGGAGACCAGCCTGCGATCCAAGTCGCATAGCTGCACCTGCTGCCGGGCGGCAAACTTGTCCAGGCGGTCATGCAGCTCGGCAATAGCCTCCTGCTGACTACAGTAACTCTCGCTTATGCCCTTCAAGCTAGCCTCTTGCCGCGAGCAGGCGCTGACAAGTCCTTGCACTTCACGACGCAACCCTTGCGAGATCCCCCGTTCCCTCTCAATTATCAGCCCCTGCCAACGCAGAGCGGCGTGCACCTGGTCCATCCCCGCATCCAGACGCCGCAAACGCACCAGGGCGTCAAGGGTGGCAAACCCCGGCCCCACCAGCGGCAGCATAAAAAACAGATGCCAGGCAAGGATTGGCAATAGCCCCCGAACCGGAACCCCTCTGTCTCGCCCCTCTCTGCTGAAGCGAAGCCGCCCTATAATCAGCGGCTTGGTCAACCGACCGGCCGCCAGGGCCGCGAGGTAATGTGAAAGCCCAGCCTTATCCGGCTGCCGGCCAAGCACGGCAATATAAGTGGCAACCACAAATTCCTCCCCGCTGCGGCGCAAAAGATCTTGCAGCAGGCGATCTCTGCCCTCGCTCGCAGAGCTTGCATCTCCCTCCCCAAGGTCCAACTCCGAACGAGAATGGGCAGCATCGGTTTCCGTCTCACCATCAGGCCAGAGCAATCTCGCCTCGCGGCAGATTCCGTCAATAAGTTTTGTTTGATTGATCATAAGCAACTTGTTCCAGGTTCTGGTTAACGACCTGCATTAGCTTTGATGGCGTCGCAAAAAGGCCGATCTACGGCGTTACGGTACGGTTTGGCTCGTTCGGCATAGCATAGTATGGCCTCACTCGCCAAACGCACCCCGCGCCTTGCATCTCGGCCCTTTTGCTTCCTTAGCCAGCGGCTACCCTTCCGGCACCAGAGAGCTGAGGGCTGGCGAATCAACCGCCACCACTCCATCCATGCGTGACGATCTCGACCGGCAAGGCGGCGGCACCGATAAAATCCGGCCCGCTCCCCGCAACCACTTGAAAAACCAAAGCCTGGTCCCACCAGTCGTGGTTATCGGCCACATGCACCTGTTCACTATGGGAGGCGACGGTCAGTGAATAATTTCCCCATCCCAAATTAAGGGTTAGACGAAAATCCACTACAATTTCCCCCTCGCTCTCTGGCAAGGCAAGGGCATGGGCAAAGGTATTGGTGCCAAAGATGTCATTACCCAGCCGATCCCGAAGCAGGATGCCGATAGTGGCATTCCTTATCTTCTCGTGATAACGCACATGGCAACGAATAACCGCCTCCTCGCCGACGCGGAAGGCGCGCGCCTCCGCGCCAGCGCCATCTAGCATCTCAACCGCGACGATCTCCGCCCGCCGATTGCCGCTCCGGGTCACGGTTCGGCCAGACTCCCTCTCGGCCTGTTTGATCTCCTCGTCCGTCTCCCTTTTCGCAATCAAGGCGTTGTAATAGTCGAGCACCTGATCCGGGGTGCCATCATGCACGATTCGCCCCCGGTCGAAAAGCAAAGCCCGGTCACAAAGGGTCTTGACCGCCCCTGGGTCGTGGGAGACAAAGAGCAAGGTGGTGCCCTGCTCCTTGATAGCCCTAATACGGGAGATAGATTTATGCTGAAAATAAGCATCCCCCACGGACAAGGCCTCGTCAACAATCAAAATCTCCGGTCTAAATACCGTGGCGGTGCTGAAGGCAAGCCGCATCTGCATCCCGCTGGAGTACGTCCTCAACGGTTGATCCATATAATCACCGAGCTCGGCGAACTTCTCAATGGCGGGCAGCAGCTCGCCAAGGCAGTGGTTGGGAATCCCCATGAGCTGACAGGACATAATCGCGTTCTGCCGTCCGGAAAACTCGGGGTGAAAGCCCATTCCCAACTCCAACAGGGCGGCAATTCTGCCCTGGGCCTCTATTTTGCCACTCGTAGGCTTAGTGGCGCCAGTCAGGATCTTGAGCAGGGTGCTCTTGCCCGCCCCATTGTGGCCGATAATCCCCACCGCCTCCCCTGGGCTCACGGAGAAGGAGACATCCCTCAACACCCATCGCGGCTCATGGGCCACAATATATCCCCCGGAGAGCCATTCCAGCAGGCGGCCCCGACGATTGGAGTAACGCTTATATTTTTTGCTTACTTCACTGCTGACAATCACTGCGCTCATAGCTCATCCACCATCTCCCCCGCCAATCTAGTAAAAACATAAAATCCCGCCCCCAACAACGCCATGGCAATAAGCATCTGCGGTATAAATAGCGTAAAACGTGGCACAGTCCCTTTGATGAAAATGTCTTGATAGGCCACCACCAGGCGGGCCATGGGGTTCCAGGTGAACATAAGGTGGCGTATGCGCTCGGGCAGCACACTATTAGGATAGACAATAGGGGTGAGCCAGAACCAAAAGCGCAGGCAAACGCCCATGGTCTGACCAACGTCCCTAAAAAAAGCATTCAAGGTGCCAAGCAGCAGGCCCAACCCGACGGCGATCCCCTGTTGCATCAGCAACAGTGGCACCATAGCCAGCACCGGCCAGCCGGGAAAGCGTCCGACCACAAGCAGGAAGAGGCAAAACAAGCCAGCTATGATGGAAAAGTTGATGGTAGCGGAGAGCAGCAGCACCACCGGCAGGGTGGAGCGGGGGAAGCTCATCTTTTTCAACAGGTTGGAATTATCGAGAAACATACCCTGGCTACGGTTGATGACCTCGGTAAAATACTCCCAGGCGATGACCCCGACACAGATGTAGATGCTGTAACTCCAGGAATCAGTGCTGCCAGGCAGACGCGAACGCATCACCCGGGAAAAGATCAGGGTGTAAATAAGGATCATGGAGAGCGGGTCGAGTACGGCCCACACCCCGCCTAACAAGGAACGGGTGTAGCGGGAGGCAAACTCCCGCCTGACCATCCCTCCGATAAAATCACGATACGCCCATATCGCCTTTAGCAATCTAATCAACACGCTAACGATCCCCGAAATAGTAGGAAAAATCTGGCTCCATTCGCAACAACATAAGGCATGGTAAAGTTGGCGAGTTTGTCGAATATCCCCATTAACAATGCCATGTTCTAACCGGACAACACTGATTGTCCCCGCATCCCAATCCCCGCCGCCGTGGCCGCATATAGGCGGGCGTACGACCGGCCCATACGCTGGCCGGTGAATAGATCCTCGTAGCGCCGCCGGGCCGCCGCCCCCATACGGGCCGCCAGTTCATCGTCCAGCAGCTCACGCATGGCCTGCCTTAGCTGTAAGGCATCCGCCGGAGCCACCACCAGGCCAGTGACGGAGTGGAGGTTGACAAAATCAGTCCCAGTTCCCAAGGCGGTAGAAATTAGTGCCTTGCCCGACATCGCCCCTTCCAGCAACGACACGCCAAAGGCCTCGGATCGCAGATGCGAGGGTAGAACCACGGCCCTGGCCAGGGACAGGAGGCACACCTTTTCCCGATCACTCACCTGCCCCAAAAAATGTACCTGGTCGAGACCAAGCTCAGTGGCCCGACGCCGCAAGCTCGCGTCTTCCGGGCCACTGCCTACGATGAGCACCCGGCCCGCCAGCCCCCTTGCCGCCTCCAAGAGAAATTGCAGGCCCTTGTAATAACGCAGCACCCCAATAAAAAGAAAAAAACCCTCGCCATACCGATCCCGCAATCTTGACAGCAACTCCGCCTCCACCGGGGGATACCGCGACTCATCAATACCCAGGGGAATAACCCGAATTGGCTCTGGATAACGCGAAAGTACCGGGCTGGTGGCAACATAAGCCGGAGAGGTGGCCACGATTACTGACATTGAACGTAAAAACCTATCCCGCAATGGCCGGTAGAGCATCCCCAGCCACCGCTGGCGGATAACATCGGAATGATAGGTGAGCAGGGATGGAATACAGCCCCCCCCCAGGAAGTGCAAGATGTCGGCAAAGGGCCAGGGATAATGATAATGAACCATATCCGCCCAATGCAGCTGCCTTTTCAACAGTGACAGGGCGGCAGGGCCGATGCCGCAAGAGGCTGGCTCGAACCAGCGGGGGGCACGGTAAACCTCAACTCCATGATAGCAGACCATGTCCGGGGCAGGAATGGCGGCCAAGGTCAAGACGCGGCTTTCGACCTCATGACAGGCGCCCCCCAGACAGATTTGCAGGATAGCCTCCTCCAGGCCGCCTTGAGTCTCGGGGAAAAAGGTGCGATACACATGCAAAACTCGCATGGCGTTACGCTATATCCACACCATGCGCGACGAGCAATCGCCGCATGGCCGTAAAAAAACGCTGGCGGCTAAATTTTTTTGCCTGCTGCTCGCAGGCCGGACGCATAGCTAACGTCCGCTCCCGGGTCATGGCTCGCACCGCCGCTTGAATCTGCTCGACAGTAGGCTCGGCGGGCAGCAGGATGCCAGTCTCCCCATTAAGCACGGTCTCCATAAGGCCACCCTCAGCGACCCCAATCACCGGCTTACCAGCAGCCATGGACTCCACCGGCGACATGCCGAAGTCCTCATCCCTGGGGATATAAACCGTGGCCAACGCCCGGCCAACCGTCTCGTGCATTTCAGCATCCGACAGCCAACCAGTAAAACTGATATTGCCGCAACCAGCAGCTAACCTCTTCAACCGCTCAAACTCCGAGCCGCCAGAGGTCACCACCAGCTTCTTTTCAGGCATGGCCATGAAGGCCAGCACCAGGGCCTCCACCCTTTTCAACGGCTCTATGCGGGCAGTGGACAAAAAATAATCTCCCTGCCCCAGCCAACGGAAGGCATCAACAGCACATGGAGGATATACAATCTGGGCCTCAATCCCGAGATATCGGCGCAACCGGGCCTGGACATTAGCGGAATTGGCCACCACCACGTCCATACGCCGCATAGCTCGGGCATAAAAAAGCCGCGTCAAGCCAACAAGCCCCCTAAACAACAGCCGCCGCTTCATGTCCAAGTTGTTCAAAAAATGTTCAAATAGATCATAGGCAAACCGCGGCAGGGTGTGGCAGTAGCAGATATTCGGCCCCCGAGGATGCCTGCTGACTGCCAATGGCGCTGATGAACCACTGTAAATCACCCACTGATAATGGCGTAAAAAATCTGTATTCTGCCGAAACAACCACATATAAAAAAAAAGATGTAGTCGGTGGCGCCTAAATGGCCGCGAACGTAACTCAATACAGCGCAGATGGCTCAAGTCCTCTGCGGGGAAGGCCGTCATATCCCGAAAGCCACAGCAGAGGTCAGCATCAAGATCATCAGCCAACTCCAGGGTAACCCGCTCCGCTCCGCCCCGGCAAAAAAGATAATCGTATAGGATAATACCCCGGCTATTAGATGGCCCCCCGGTCATTGTTCACCAATCGCCGAGCGCCCCAACTGGCCAGCGCTGGACATAAGCCTAAGCCGCGCCGAACGCCAGTCAGCCAGGGAACGGATCCGCTCCTGACGGGCATCGGCTAGGGCTGCCTGGACACTCAAAAGCTGCATGATGTCGGCAGCGGCCTTGTCGTACTTGCGCTTGGTAACCGTCAGCGCCTCCTGGGCTGCGAACAGCAAGTTGGCGGCGGCCTCCAGGTTATGCAGGGCCGAGGTGGCGTCGGCATGGGCCTTGATTACCTCCATCGCGATCTGATGCTCGGTGTCGGACAGGTTCGCCCGCTTCTGTTCCACCTGGGCCTGGGCACCACGGAGCTTGTAAGTCTGGGTGAACCCGTCGAAGAGCGGCACCGAGATCGACAGCCCAAAGGTGGTCTCGGTGGCATCGGTGGAGGTCACCGCCTCGCCGGGCCGGGTATTCTGATAGAAGCTAGTCGAAAAACTTAAATTAGGCAAACCGGCGGCCCGGGTGGCGGTCACCCGCTGCTGGGCGGCGGCCAGTTGTTTTCGAGCGGCAAGGACAGCAGGATGTTTCCTCTGGGCCTCGTTCAGCCACTGCCCCAGAGCCAAGGCCTGATCGTGGATGTCCTCATCCCGCTCCTCGGGCAGCAAAATAATGGTGTTGTCCGGCACGGCCAGGATATAGGCCAAAACGGCCAAGGCCTTTTGATAGTCGCCTTGGGCGCGGTTTTTATCTAGCTGCGCCTTAGCTAGGGCTGTTGCCGCCTGCAAGGTGTCGCTCTGAGTGCCGACCCCCTTCAGCTCCCGTTTTTGCGCTGACCGCAAGGTCTCCCTGGCGATCTCCTCGCCCTCTCTCTTGGCCTCGACCGCCGCCCGGCCGCTGATGGCGTCGAAATAGGCCTGCACCACCCCGGTCAAGGCCCGCTGCAAGGTGGCCTGATGGGTGGCCAGGGCTGCGGCCAGCAAATCCTCGGCGGCCTTCCGATTAGCCGCCCGGGCCCCAAAATCAAAAAGCCGCCAGTCCAAGGTGGCCTGGGCGGTATTGCTGTCCTGAGAGGTGGAAAGATACCGAGAATCGGAATAATGAATTCTATCGTTGGTGCGGCTCAGCGCGCCATTCAAGGTGGGCAAGTAGGCGGCGCGGGCCTCGCCCAAGGCGCCGGCCTGCACCCGGATGTCGGCCCAAGAGGCCTTAATCTGCGGGTTATTGCACAGCGCCAGATCAACCGCCTCGCCCAGGGCCAGAGGCCGGGAAAAATCCTGCCGCACCGCGCAGGGGACAGGCTCCCTGTCTCCGGGCAAAACCACCCCCTCCCGCAATTCGGCCGGCTCGGTGTGCAGAGGATCGGCAAGGGGATAGGCCAAATCGAAGGCCCGAGCCGCCGCCGGAATAAAGAACGACGCCGCTAAAATCGTCACGGCCAGCCGGGTAAGGTTAACGCTCATGCAAACTCTCGCGGGCATTCTGCAACAGGGGGCTTAAGACATACTCTATCACCCGGCGGCTACCGGTCTTGATCTCGACATTGACCGACATCCCCGGCCCCAACTCCATCTTATGGCCATGCACTAAAATGGTCGATTTGTCCATGGTCACCCGCACCGAATAGATCAACCCCCGTTTCTCGTCCTTGATGGCGTCCCTTGACACGTAGCGCACCTGGCCGGGGATCGTGCCGTACCTGGTATAGTCAAAGGCGTCGATCTTGATGGCGGCGGTCTGACCTTCCTCGACAAAGCCGATATCCTTGTTCTCCAAGAAGGCCTCCACCTCAAGATGTTCCTCCTTGGGGACGATCTGCATAAGGGGCTGGGCCGCCGGCACCACCCCGCCGACGGTGTGCACCATCAACTGCTGCACCGTACCGTCCACCGGGGCGGTCAACCTAAGCAACTTGCTGTGGGAGGCGGTCCTCATCGCGTCTTGACGGGCGGCACCAAGGACCTTATCGGCCTCAGTCTGAGCCTCGTAGGCGGCGCGCTTGACGTCGGCCACCAGGGCGGCCCGCTGTTTTTTCGCCTCGGCCAATTGCCCTTCCATATCGACCAGGGCTTGCTCCTTCTCCAGATATGCCTGCATCAGCACATCATGACTCTTAAGCAGCTCCTGATAATCCTTGGCCTGTTTCTTGGCCAAAGGCAGGGTGTCTTGATAACGGGTGATGGTGGCGTCGATACGCTGCAACCTGGCCATGAAATCCTGGAACTGGCCATCTAGATGATTTTGGGCCTCCCGCAGCTTATCCTCCGATATGCCCTTGATGGGCGACAGCTGCGGCGGCGTCCGGCTATCAACCGCCGCGATCATGGCCTGGGCCCGGGCCCGCTGCAAGGTGGCCTCGACAATGCTGCTCATCGCCTTGTCATGCTCGGCGTCCGGCAGGCTGGCGTCGAGATCGATCAGCACATCCCCCTTTTTTACCTTCTGGCCTTCATCGACATATATCGCCTTAACACTGGCCACCTCCACCGAGGCAATGGCCTTGGTCCGCCCACTAGGAATTATCTCCCCGGTGGCGTTGACGATAATGTCCATCCGGCCAAAAATCGACCAGGCAAAAAGGACGAAGACCAACAACATAAGCAGCCAGGCAACCAATCTCGAAGCTGGCGAAACCGGCTGCTCCTGCAACGACAGGGCGGCGGGCAGGAATTCCGCCTCGTCCTCCCTGAACAGATTACCATCCAGTTGCTTACGAATTTTCCAGTAGCGGCCAAAAACACTGCCGTAATGCTTTACCAGAAAGCCATAGGCCTGCAACCTGTGCTTGAGACTCATCCTTCCACCATCCGTACGGCCTGGAAGCCGGATTGCAGTTGATTCAAATAGGCGTAAATGCCTCCCGGCCTAGCCAGCAGTTGGGAGTGACTACCCTCCTCGGCGATCTGACCCCGCTCCATGACCAAGATACGGTTGGCATCCCGCACCGCAGAAAGGCGATGGGCAATGATAATCACCGTGCGACCGGCGCAGATACTACGCATATTCTCCTGAATGACCCGCTCCGACTCGTAATCCAAGGCGCTGGTCGCCTCATCGAAGATCAAAATGCGCGGGTTGGAGATCAGCGCCCGGGCAATCGCGATTCGCTGCCTCTGGCCGCCGGAAAGACCGGCGCCATGCTCACCCACCTTGGTGTCATAACCCTCCGGCAACTCGCAGATAAACTCATGCGCCCCGGCCAGACTGGCCGCCTGGATGACAACCTCGATGGGCAAGGCCGGGTTGGCCAAGGCGATATTATCCCGGATTGTCCCGGTAAAGAGTATATTTTCCTGCAATACCACCCCCAACTGATGGCGCAAGGAGGTGGTGTCGATAATGGAAAGATCCTGGCCGTCAATCAAGACCCGTCCGCGGTCCGGGGCATATAGGCGCTGCACCAACCTGGCCAAGGTGCTCTTGCCGGAACCAGAACGCCCAACGATGCCGATCACCTCGCCGGGGGCAATCCTAAAGCTCACCTGCCGGATAACGTCCGGGGTGTCAGGACGGTAGCGAAACGACACCTGATCAAATTCAATGGCGCCGGAGAGCTGAGGGATACGAGTCTTCTGCCCCACCACCTCGGGCTGGGCGTTTAAGATGTCGCCCAGACGCTGCATGGATATGCCCACCTGCTGAAAATCGTTCCACAACTGGGCCAGGCGCAAGATGGGGGTGGCAAGTTGGCTGGATAGCATATTAAAAGCCACCAGCTCGCCCACCGTCATCTTGCCATCCACCACCAGCGAGGCGCCGACCCAAATTATGGTGACCGTCACCAGCTTGCTGATAAGATTAACCCCACCGTTAGCCAGCATGCCGATATTGGTACTGCTCAGACCGGTGGAGACGTATGAGGCGAGCTGCTTCTCCCAGTTGTCGATCCAGCGTGGCTCCACCGCCATCGACTTGACGGTGTCGATGCCGCTGATTGACTCAACCAAAAATGATTGATTAACCGCCCCCCGGTTGAACTTCTCGTTCAGCCGGGCCCGCAAAATTGGGGTAAGGATCAGGGAAAGCAGGAAATAACAAGGAATGGAGGCAATCACGATCCAAGTCAACTTAACGCTGTAAAGAAACATCACCCCGATAAAGACAAAGGAAAAAAGTATATCCATTACTAGGGTGATGGCGTTGCCGGTAAGAAAAGAGCGAATATTCTCCAACTCCCGGATGCGGGCCACCGAGTCCCCGACCCGACGGGCCTGGAAATAGGCGATGGGCAGGGAGAGCAGATGCCTAAAGAGCCTCGCCCCCAGTTCGACATCGATCTTGCTGCTGGTGCGAGCAAACACCCAGGTGCGGATACCGGTAAGCACCGACTCGAAAAGGGTGGCACACAACAGGCCTATGGCCACCACATTCAAGGTCCTGATAGCGTGATTCACCAGCACCTTGTCCATCACCACCTGAAACCCCAACGGCATTGCCAAGCCAATTAGCTGCAACACGAAGGAGACCAGCATTACCTCGCCCAACAGCCGCCGGTACTTGACCACCGCCGGTATAAACCAACTAAAATCAAACTTGGCAAGATCCCTGATATAGGTCGCCTTAGAGACGAAAAATATAAATTCTCCGGACCACTGCTCCAAAAAATCAGACAACCTCATCACCTGGGCAGTGGAGGTGCCGGGCTGCTGGACGATAATCCGGGGCTGGGCCGTATCGCCGCTCTCGTAGCCAAAACGCACCGCGATCAAATAGTTGCCATCCTTGCCAATGGCAATGGCCGGCATGGGGGTACGATCCAGACGTTCCGGGGCCTGGCTAACAACCTTGGCGGTCATTCCCAGGTGCTTCGCCGCCAGCAATATCGTCTTGGTGGAAAAAAGGGCATGACCAAACTCATGGCGCAACTGGGCCTCATCAACAGCAATCCCATGATGCCTGGCAATCATCATCAACGCCAATAGTCCTGAATCCATTTATCCCCTCTACACCCTTAAATTAGTTACGTTGCAAGCTTAACTGACTAATCTATTAGCACCATCGCTCCTTCCCGCACATGGAGCAACTTTTCCTTATCAATCCAATCTATGCCCGTCGCACTCTTCCAAATACCCCCCATACGCATCGCGCAAGCCATCCACCAAGGCCACCTCCGGCCTCCAGCCCAGACTGTTGATCCGTGCGACATCAAGCAGCTTTTGCGGCGTGCCGTCCGGCTTGCTCGTGTCGTAAACCACCTCCCCCGCGAACCCGGTCACCGACCTTATTTGCTCGGCCACCTCGGCGATGGTGCAGTCGATGCCGGTGCCGACATTCAGGAATGACACCCCTAGGTCTGCGGGAAGGGCACCCATCCGCAGCACGAAGACACAGGCGGCGGCTAGGTCATCGACGTGCAAAAATTCCCGCCTGGCCTTACCCGTCCCCCAGAGCAGCACCTTTGCCGCCCGAGATTCCGGGGTCAGCCGGGAGGAGTCCGGGGCGAGGCCGATGACCTTCTTCACCTCAAAGGGAATGTCGCCCCAGGTCGCCTCGTCTCGCCTTATTGCCGCCAGATCCCCCTGCATGGCGAGTCTCGCCAAATGGAACTTGCGGAGCATAGCCGGGATGACGTGGCTGTTTTCCAGGTGATAGTTATCTCCGGGGCCGTACAGGTTGGTGGGCATGAGGGAGTAGTAGTTGACGCCGTGCTGCCGGTTGTAGGCCTCGCACATCTTGATGCCGGCGATCTTGGCGATGGCGTATGGCTCGTTGGTCGGCTCCAGGATGCCGGTCAGGAGATGTTCCTCTCGCATAGGCTGGGGCGCGAATTTGGGATAGATGCAGGAGCTACCCAAGAAGAGGAGGTTCGCCACCCCGGCCCGGTAGGCCTCCTGGATGACATTCGCCTCGATCATCAGATTCTGGTAGATGAAGTCAGCCGGATAGGCGTTGTTGGCATGGATGCCGCCCACCTTGGCGGCGGCCAGCACCACCTGGTCTATGCCCTCCTGCCGAAAAAAATCGCGCACCGCTTTTTGCTCGGCAAGATCGAGCTCGGCGTGGCTGCGGGTGACAATGTTATCGTAACCCGCAGCCGTCAGCCGGCGGAAGATCGCCGAACCCACCAGGCCCCGGTGGCCGGCGAGGTATATTTTAGCTGATAGGTCCAAGGGGCAAGGTTATTACATGTGGGCGTGGACGTTGCGGATAGGGCACGGGGCATTGATACAGGCAATATCCATTCCGAGCATTACTCATGGTAATCCATAACTTTATACCCGTGGCTCTTGACCAGCTCGTCGCGTTCGGCGGCCTTAAGGTCCTCGCGCACCATCTCGGCCACCAGTTCGGCAAACGAGGTCTTGGGCCGCCAGCCAAGTCTCTGGCGGGCCTTGGAGGCGTCGCCAAGCAGGGTCTCGACCTCGGTGGGCCGGAAATAGCGGGGATCGACGGCGACAACAGGGTCAACGCCAGGGCCTAGGGCTTCCGCTTCCCCCCTTGAATCTTGTTCCCAATACCCCTTCTCCTCCACCCCCTGGCCTTCCCAGCGGATCGACATCCCCAGTTCTCCCGCCGCCGCATTGACGAAGTCGCGGACGCTATACTGCACCCCACTGGCGATGACAAAGTCGTCCGGCGTCTCCTGTTGCAGCATCAGCCACTGCATCTCCACATAATCGCGGGCGTGGCCCCAGTCGCGGCGGGCCGAGAGGTTGCCGAGATACAGGCAGTCCTGCAAGCCGAGCTTGATCCGGGCCAAGGCGCGGGTGATCTTGCGGGTGACGAAGGTCTCCCCCCGGAGGGGGGATTCGTGGTTGAAGAGGATGCCGTTACAGGCGTACATCCCGTAGGCCTCGCGGTAATTGACCACGATCCAGTAGGAATAGAGCTTGGCGCAGGCGTAGGGCGAACGTGGGTAGAAGGGGGTACTCTCGGTCTGCGGCACCTCCCGCACCAGGCCGTACAGCTCGGAGGTGGAGGCCTGGTAGAAGCGGGTCTTCTTGGTCAGCCCCAGGATGCGGATCGCCTCCAGCAGCCTGAGGGTACCCAGGGCGTCCGAATCCGCCGTGTACTCCGGCTCCTCGAAGGAGACCGCCACATGCGACTGGGCCGCCAGGTTGTAGATCTCGTCCGGCTGCACCTGCTGGATGATGCGGATCAGGCTCGACGAATCGGTCATGTCGCCGTGATGCAGGATGAAGCGGCGGTCAGACTCGTGCGGGTCCTGATAGAGGTGGTCGATGCGGTCGGTGTTGAACAGCGAGGTGCGGCGCTTTAAGCCATGCACCTCGTAACCCTTATTCAGTAAAAATTCCGCCAGATAGGCGCCGTCCTGTCCGGTGACGCCGGTAATTAGTGCCTTTTTTCGCATTCCATGAGACCATTGCGCCCTTTACTAAAGAAAAGACCCACCTTGGCCGGCAAGGCAGGTCGTCATCCCGTCGTCTAGCGATTCCACCACAACCGGGGACGCAGAGAACTTTAAAGGGGTAACCCGTACTCGCCCCTACTGCCAGCTCCCGATATCCGCGTCCTCGCCCTCGCCGCCCGCCTGGCCGTCGGCGCCGTAGGATTCAATATCCACCTCGCCGTGCTCGCCAGGGTTTTTGTAGATGTAATCGTTGCCCCACGGGTCCTTGGGCAGGCCCTTGGCC
>JAJXUT010000016.1 GCA_021782655.1 Deltaproteobacteria bacterium | reverse complement strand
CGACCACGCCCGGGAGATGGTCAAGGGCTTCATTGCCACCGCCAAGGGGCACACCGAGCACCAGATTAAGGACGAAAACAAGCTGAAGATGATGGCCAAGGTCTTCGGTGTCGATACCGAAGGCAAGGACAAGAACCAGATCTCCCTGGAGGTGGGAGAGAAGGCGCTGGCCGAATTCGGCCAGCAGGACGGCCTGCTCTCCATGCTCAAACGGGCCCCGGCCAAACGCCAGGCCCTGTGGAAGAAACTGGGGGTCGAGCCCCGGGGCATCGACCGCGAGGTGGTGGAGATGATGCACCGCACCCACATGGGGGTGGATCAGGAATACCACAACCTGATGTTGCAGGGCTCACGCTGCGCCCTGTCCGATGGCTGGGGCTCCTCCATGATGTCCACCGAGTTGACCGACATCATGTTCGGCACCCCGGTGCCCATCCGGGCCATCGTCGATCTGGGGGTCTTGAAGGCCGATCAGGTCAACGTCACCGTTCACGGCCACGAGCCGCTCTTGGCCGAGTCCCTGTGCCTGGCAGCCAAGGAGCCGGACATGCTTGAGCTGGCCAAGAAGGCCGGGGCCAAGGGCATCAACCTGGCCGGGGTCTGCTGCACCGGCAACGAGATCCTGATGCGGCGCGGCATCCCGGTGGCGGCGGGCTTCATCCAGCAGGAGATGGCCATCGCCACCGGCGCCATCGAGGCCATGGTGGTGGACGTGCAGTGCATCATGCAGTCCATCGCCCAAGTTGCCAAGTCCTTCCACACCCACATCATCACCACCAACTACCGGGCCAAGATGGAGGGCGCAGTCCACATCCAGTTCAACGAGGACAACGCCATGGGCTCGGCCAAGGAGATCCTGACCAAGGCCATCGCCAACTTCAAGAAACGCGGCAAGTGCCACATCCCGGAGAACAAGAAGCTCGACGTGGTGGTGGGCTTCAGCCATGAGACCATAAATTACATCCTGGGCGGGCGGTTCCGGGCCAGCTACCGGCCCCTAAACGACAACATCATCAACGGCCGCATCCGGGGGGTGGCCGCCATTGTCGGCTGCGACAACTACAAGTGCGCCGACGACGTGCACGAGAAGGTGGCCAAGGAGCTGATCAAGCACAACGTCCTGGTACTGGCCACCGGCTGCGCCGCCACCGGCCTGGGTCGGGCTGGGCTCCTGCGGCCGGAAGCGGCCCGCGAGTTCGCCGGGCCGGGCCTGGCCGAGATCTGCGAGACGGTGGGCATCCCGCCGGTACTGCACATGGGCTCCTGCGTCGATAACAGCCGGCTGCTGATCGCCGCGACGCAAATGGTGGCCGAGGGCGGCCTGGGAGAGGACATCTCCGACCTGCCGCTCGCCGGCACCGCACCCCTGTGGATGAGCGAGAAGGCGGTGGCCATCGGCCAGTACTTCGCCGCCTCCGGGGCCTACGTCATCTTCCAGAACCTGCCGATCACCGGCTCCAAGAAATTTTCCAAGTTCATGACCGAGGAGCACGAGAAGATCTACGGCGGCAAGTGGGACATGGAGGCCGACCCCATCAAGCTGGCCCACAAGATGATCGCCCATATCGACGCCAAGCGTGAGGCCTTGGGCATCAACAAGAAACAGGAGCGGGTGCTGTTCGACATGGAGATGCGCCGCGACCTGACCAGCGGCATCCCAGGGGTGGGCTGCGCCGGCCCCAGCAAGTAAGACGGAGAGCGCCAGCCGCGCCCCGGAAACCAAGGGTGACCCGTCACCCCTAACCTTCTTCTTCAGGAATACGTCTTCATGAAAGCAGGTAGCCGTTTAGAACATATCTTACGGTCTGGTCAATTTGCGGTCACCGGGGAACTCGGCCCGCCCAAGAGCAGCTCCCTAGAGGTGGTGCGCCAGAAGGCCCGCTTGCTCAAGGGCCATGTGGACGCGGTCAACATCACCGATTGCCAGACCGCCATCGTCCGGATGAGCAGCATCGCCGCCGGCCTGATCGCCCTCTCCGAGGGGGTGGAGCCGGTCATCCAGATGACCTGCCGGGACCGCAACCGGATCGGGATGCAGAGCGACATCCTGGGGGCCAGCGCCCTGGGGTTGAAAAACCTCCTCTGCCTGACCGGCGACCACCAGAAGTTCGGCAACCACCCCGGCTCCAAGGGCGTCTTCGACATGGACTCCATCCAGCTTCTAGGGATGATGAAGAACCTGCGCGACAACCAGGAGTTCCAGTGCGGGGAGAAGATAAAAGACTCCGAGCCCCGGCTGTTTTTAGGGGCCGCCGCCAACCCCTTCGCCGGGCCAAGCCCCGAGTTTCGGGCCCTGCGCATGGGCAAGAAGATCGCGAACGGCGCCGACTTCATCCAGACCCAGATCGTCTATAACGTCGAGAAATTTGCCGAGTTCATGCGGGCGGCCCGCGACCTGGGCCTGACCGACAAGGCCTATATCCTGGCCGGGGTCACCCCGCCCAAGTCGTTGGGCATGGCCAACTACATGAAGAAGTTCGTGCCGGGCCTAGACGTGCCGGAGGCAATAATCGACCGCTTAAAGGGCGTAAAAAACAAGGAAGAGGAGGGCATCCGCATCTGCGTGGACATCATCAACCAGGTGCGGGAGATCAAGGGCGTCAGCGGGGTGCACGTCATGGCCATCGAGTGGGAGGGCGCCGTGCCGGAGATCGTCAAACTGGCCGGCTTAGACAACCGCCCGCAGGTCGAGGTGACCGTGGCCCCGGCCATCGGCGGAACGACCGAGACCATCACCGTCCAGACCGCCCCGGCCCCTGACGGCTCCCAGGCCGAGCGCGAGGCCCTGCTCAATGAGGCCAAGGCCGAGGCCGCCCGGATTATCGCCCAAGCCAAGGCCCAGGCCGTCTCGCTCGCCCCGGCCATCCCCGCCGCCACCGTTTCGCTTACCACGACCGATACCGACGATGCAGGAGAACATGCGATGAATGAAAGAGAACGTTTAATGGCGCTCGAATCCGTGCGCCTGGGGCTGGCCTCCCTGAAGAAGGCCTACGGCCTAAGTGACGATCAGTTCGAGGCCCTGGTGAAATTCGCCGGCGCCGAGGCCATCTTGGTCAAGGAACACGCGGCGGCCCAAGGATCGGCAGCGCCCCCGACTCCGACCGCCCCCGCCCCCGTTACTCCGCCCCCGACCCCGACTGTCCCGGCGGTTGACGAGGCCAAGCAGGCGGCCAAGGCCCAGGCCGCCGAAGAGGCGAAGCAGACCGCCGAGGCCAAGGCCAGGGCAGAGGCCGAGGCTAAGGCCAAGCAGGCGGCAGCGGCCCAGGCGGCGGAAGATGCAAAAAAAGCCGCCGAGGCCAAGGCGGCGGCAGCGGCGAAGCAGGCCGCCGAGCTCCAGGCGGCAGAGGCGAAAAAGGCGGAAGCGGCCAAGACGGCGGCTCAACCCGCCCCGGCCCCCTCGATAACCGGCGCCGCCGCCCTGTCGGTGGAGGTCACCCCGCTCAAGGCTAGGGCCAGCAAGGTGCCGGCGGATCACTACCTGCGGGAGTACACCGGCGCCATCCGCGAGGTAGTCCTGGGCAACGGCGACCACACCGTCACCGTGGGCGGCACCGACACCCTGCCCTTCCAGCTCTTCGAAGGTGGGATGAAGAACCGGCCCCTAATCGCCATGGACGTGCTCGACACCCCGCCCGAGGAATGGCCGGAGGCCTTGAGCCGCCACTTCAGCGATGTCCTTGGTGACCCCGCCGCCTGGGCCAAGAAGTGCGTCAACCAGTACCAGGCCGAGGCGGTCTGTCTGTCCTTGGTCAGCACCGATCCCAACGGCATGAACCGGCCCTCCTCGGAGGCGGCCAAGACTGCGGGGGCGGTGATCGCAGCGGTGGAGGTCCCGATCATCGTCTGGGGCTGCGGCAACGCCGAAAAGGATACCGAGACCCTGCGCGAGATCACCGCCATGATCGGCGACAAGAAGGTCTGCCTGGCCCCGCTCTCCGACGCCAACTACCGGTCGCTGGGCGCCACCGCCATGGCCTTCGGCCACCCGATGGTGGCGGCCTCGCCCATCGATGTCAACCTCGCCAAACAGCTCAACATCCTGCTCGAAAACTTAGGCGTCTCCTTGAACAACGTCCTGATGGACCCCTCCATCGGCGCCCTGGGCTACGGCATTGAATACACCTACTCGGTCATGGAGCGCATCCGGCTCGCGGCCCTGACCCAGAAGGACGAAAAACTCCAGGTGCCCTTCATCTGCAACCTGGGCCGCGAGGTGTGGAAGGCCAAGGAGTGCCGCCTGCCCTCCGACGCTCTTCTCGGCGACCAGGAGCGACGGGCGGTGATGATGGAGGCGATCACCGCCAGCTGCATGTTGATGTGCGGCGGCGACGTGCTGGTCATGCGGCATCCCCAGGCGGTCAGCCTGACCAAGTCCCTGATCAACGGCCTGATGGGCTAACTCATACCCACTCAAGAGAGAAGAAGGAGTTTTACAATGTCGAAAATTATCTGTTCCGCCGCCATCCGCGGCGCCCACAAGATCGTCGATATGGCGGAGGCGAGTTTCGACGAGGCCGTCAAGAAGTTCGGGGCCGAGCACGAGGTGGCCTATCCCAACACCGCCTATTTCCTGCCCGTCATCTACAGCATGTTGGGGGCCAAGGTTAAAAATCTAGGCGACATGAAGGACATCTTTCAGGAGTGCCGCAAGCTCCTGCCGCCCGTGGTGGGCGACAACGTCTGGCTGCCCTACCTGGGCCAGGCCCTGGACGCCGGCATGGCCACCTTCTTCGCCGAGGAGATGTTTGAGGCCATCCGCTACCTAAACGAACCCAACTTCTACACCAAGACCGAAGACCCCCTGGCCGAAAACATCTGGCTGGGGGCGGCGGACGACGTCATCTTCAGAAAGCGCGGGGTGGAGTTCGTGGACGGCACTGCCCCCGGTTTTGCGGCCATCGTCGGGGCCCCGCCCACCAAGGAGATCGCCAGCAAAATCGCCCTGGAGCTGCAAGAGAAAAACCTCTACATCTTCATGCACGACCACACGGGTGGCGTCCGCATGGCCGAACAGTTGCTCGCCGCCGGCGTCCAGGTGGGCTGGAACACCCGGCTGGTGCCCTTTGGCCCCACCTACACCTCGGCGGTGTTCGCCATCGGCTTCGCCTGCCGGGTGGCCTTGGCCTTCGGCGGCATCAAGCCGGGCGATTACCAGGGCAACCTGATCTACAACAAGGACCGTACCTTTGCCTTCGTCATGGCCCTGGGCGAGGTCTCCGACGAGTGGTACGCCAACGCCGCCGGGGCCATCAACTGGGGCTTCCCCACCATCTCCGACTGGGACATCCCCGAGGTCTTGCCCACCGGCATCTGCACCTACGAGCACGTGGTGAGCCGGGTGCCGCACGAGGAGATCGTGCAAAAGGCCATCGAGGTGCGGGGACTTAAAGTAAGCATCACCAAGATCGACATCCCCATGGCCTTCGGCCCGGCCTTCGAGGGCGAGCGCATCCGCAAGGACGACCTGTTCATGGAGTGCGGCGGCGGTCGCACCAGCGGGGTCGAGGTGCTGATCTCCAAGCACATGGACGAGGTGCAGGACGGCCTGGTGGTGGTTGAAGGCCCGGACATCAAGGACATCAAGGCGGGCCAGAATCTGCCCATCGCCATCCTGGTCGAGGTGGCGGGCCGCGAGATGCAGTCCGATTTCGAGCCCATCCTGGAGCGTCAGTTCCATCACTTAATCAACTATATCCAGGGGATCATGCACATCGGCCAGCGGAACATCATGTGGATCCGCATCGGCAAGGGGGCGGTGGAGAAGGGCTTCTCCTTCTCCCATATCGGCAAGGTGCTGCACGGCAAGCTGCACCAGGAGTTCGGGGCCATCCTGGACAAGGTGCAGGTCAAGATCTTCACTGTCCAGAACAAGGTGGAGGAGGTGCAGCGCCTGGCCCACAAGGTCTATGACGAACGCGACCTGCGCCTGGGCAGCATGACCGACGAGACCGAGGACATCTTCTACTCCTGCACCCTTTGTCAGTCGTTCGCCCCCAGTCACGTCTGCATCATCACCCCGGAGCGGATCGGCATGTGCGGGGCCTACAACTGGCTGGACGGCAAGGCCTCCTACCAGATCAACCCCACCGGCCCCAACCAGCCGGTGGAAAAGGGCGAGTGCTTAAACCCCACCCAGGGATCGTTCGCCGGGATCAACGCCTTTGTCCAGCAGGCCTCGCGGGGAGCGGTGCCGGAGGTGGACTGTTACTCGCTGATGAACAACCCCATGACCGCCTGCGGCTGCTTCGAGTGCATCGCCGCCATGCTGCCCCAGTGCAACGGGGTGATGATCGTGGATCGCGACTTCCGGGGCATGACGCCTTCCGGAATGAAGTTCACCACCCTGGCCGGCATGGCGGGCGGTGGGGCCCAGACCCCGGGCTTCATGGGGGTATCCAAGCACTACATCTCAAGCCCCAAGCTGCTCTTGGCCGAAGGCGGCTTGAAGCGCCTGGTCTGGCTGCCCAAGGCCCTGAAGGAGGAGATCAAGGACAAGCTGATCAAGCGCTGCGAGGCCATCGGCATGCCGGAGCTGTTCGACATGATCGCCACAGAGGAGCAGGGCGACACCGAGGAGCAGATCCTGAAATTCTTGAAGGAGAAGAACCACCCCGCCCTCTCCATGGAAGCGGCGGTATAAAGTTCATAGGCTGTCGGTGGTTAGGCTATCGCGACCAAAAAACCGGGTGCAGTTGACGCCGGCCAGCAAGCGACCCCGATCAACCACCCTTACGAAAGTTACCTTACAAATATATTCCGATAATCGTTGCTTACGGTCCCCGGGCGGGCGACCAATGATGGGAGGGAAACACACATGGCTTTAACCGGTATACAGATACTGAAGATGCTACCCAAAAAAAACTGCGGGGAGTGTAAGATCCCAACCTGTTTGGCCTTTGCCATGAAGGTGGCGGCGGGTCAGGCCGAAATCGGCGAGTGCCCCTACGTCGATGACGCGGTCAAGGAGACCATCGGCGAGGCCTCGGCGCCGCCCATCCGCACCATCAAGATCGGCGCCGGCGACTCTACCTTCACCTCCGGCGGCGAGACCTGCCTGTTCCGGCACGAGAAGCGCTTCGAGAACCCCACCGGCATCGGGGTGCTGATCACCACCGCCATGGACGAGGCCGCCGTCAACAGCCGCCTGGAAAACTTCAAGAAACTCCAGTACGAACGGGTCGGGGTGCGTTTGAAGGCCGACCTGGTGGCGGTGAAGGACGCCAAAAACGACGCCTCCTCCTTTGCCGGCCTGGTAAAAACGGTGCTGGATAAGGCACCCGAGGCCGGCCTGATCCTAATCAGCGACAGCGCGGCCAACCTTGCCGCCGCCGTCAAGACCTGCCAGGACAAGAAGCCCCTGCTCTACGGGGCAACCTCCGACAACGCCAAGGAGATGGCGGCCCTGGCCCAGGAAACTGGCTGCCCGCTGGCGGTGCGGGGCAAAAACCTGGACGACGCCATCGCTATTGCCGAGGGCCTGCTCCAGGCGGGCATCAAGGACCTGGTCATCGACACCGGGGCCCGCACCGTGCGCGCCGCCCTCGAGGATAACGTGGTGGCCCGGCGCAGCGCCATCGCCAAGAAGTACAAGCCGCTCGGCTTCCCGACCCTCAACTTCCCCTGCGAGATGAGCGACGACCCGATGCTGGAGGCGATGATCTCCTCGGTCATGATCGCCAAGTACGCCGGGATCATCATCCTCTCCGACCTGCAGGGCGACCTGCTCTTCCCCCTGCTGCTTGAACGGTTGAACATCTTCACCGACCCCCAGCGGCCCATGGTGGTGGAGGAGAACATCTACCCGCTAAACGGCCCAGGGCCGGATTCACCGGTGATCATCACCTGCAACTTCTCGCTCACCTACTTCATCGTCTCCGGCGAGATCGAGGGTTCGAAGGTGCCTTCCTGGCTGCTGATCAAGGACACCGAAGGCCTGTCGGTGCTCACCGCCTGGGCGGCGGGCAAGTTCGGCGCCGACCTGATCGCCCAGTTCATCAAGAAGAACGGCATCGAGGAGAAGATCAACCACCGCGAGCTGTTGATTCCCGGCTACCTGGCCTCCATCAAGGGCGAACTGGAGGAGGAACTGCCCCAGTGGACCATCACCATCGGCCCCCGGGAGGCGGGCCATATCCCGGCCTTCCTGAAGGAATGGAAACCGGCGCCCAAAAAGTGAGTCGGATCAGGGGCCGGATGACGAAGAAAGTCAGCGGGTGGAGAGCTAATAGGGCCAGATTTGTTTTTGCCTAATAGCCTACAGCCTAACGGCCTAACCGACCTGAGTGGTCACTGTAAAACTTAACAAATGCCACCCACGCAATGTCAGTCAATCTCGTAATCGACGGTAAGGAAATCATGGCCCAGGAGGGAATCACCATCCTGGAGGCGGCCAGGCGGGCGGAGATCTCCATCCCCACCCTCTGTTACGTCAAGGGTAAGTTCCCGGAGCGGGCCTGCGAGCTGTGTCTAGTCGAGGTGGAGGGCGAAGACGCCCCCAGGCGCGCCTGCCAGACCGAGATTGCGGAGGGGATGCGGATCGCCACCGTCACCCCGGCCTTGGGCAAGCACCGCCAGCAGCGGCTGGCCATCCTGGCCGCCACCCATTTCGGCGACTGCAAGGCCCCCTGCAACCTGACCTGTCCCGGCCAGCTCAACGTCCAGGGCTATATCGCCCATGTGGCCAAGGGCGAGTACGAAGAGGCGGTGCGCCTGATCATGGACAAGAACCCGTTCCCCTTCTCGGTGGGCCGGGTCTGTCCCCGTTTCTGCGAGACCAGATGCCGGCGCATCCTGGTGGACGAGCCGGTGTCCATCAACCACCTGAAGCGCTTTGTCGCCGACTGGTGCCTAACCAACAACATCGACTTGAAGCTCTCCTGCGAGCCCCGCACCGGCAAACGGGTGGCGGTGATCGGCGGGGGGCCAGCGGGACTGACCGCCTCCTTCTACCTGGCGAGAAAAGGCCACGACGTCACCATCTTCGAGGCCATGCCCAAGCTGGGGGGCATGTTGCGCTACGGCCTGCCGGCCTACAAGATTCCCCGCAAGGTGCTGGACTACGAGACCAACACCATCCTGGCCATGGGCATCTCGGTCAAGTTCAACCAGCGTTTCGGCGAGACCTTCGGCCTGGACGACTTAAAGGCCCAGGGCTTTGACGCCACCTTCCTCGGGGTCGGGGCCTGGGCGGCTCAGCCGCTTGAGATCCCCGGCGCCACCCTGCCGGGGGTGATGAGCGCCACCGACTTCCTGCGCCTGGTGGCCCAGAAGAAGGTGGAGCAGGTTGGCCGGCGGGCGGCGGTGATCGGCGGCAACAACATCGCCCTGGAGGCGGCCCGTTCCCTTCTCCGCCTGGGGGTGGACGAGGTGACGGTCATCTTCTCCAAGTCCCGCACCGGGATGAGCGCCAACCAGCGGGTGATTCACGAGGCGGAGCAGGAGGGGGTGCAGTTTCTGATGGTCGCCTCGCCGGTGAAGATCGAGCAGGTGGCCGGCGGTCTGGACATGGAGCTGATCCGCATGCGGCTCACCGAGCCCGACAAACGCGGTCTCCGCCACCCCGAGCCCATCCCCGGCTCCTCCAACCTCATCCAAGTGGACACGGTGCTCTACTCCCTGGGGCAAATGGCCTTCTCCGACCAGCAGTTGGCGGCCAGCCGCCTGGGAGAGACGCTGTCGTTGTCGGACGGCAACTGCGTCAACGCCAACGTCCGCACCGCCCTTACCAACCGGGAGGGAGTCTTCGCCGCCGGGGACGCGGTCTCCGGCACCCGCACCGTTATCCAGACGGTGGTGGCCGCCCGCCGGGCCGCCGAGAACATACACGCCTACCTCGTGGGCAACGACCAGGTCGAGCGGGAGGAGCGTTTCAACTTCCACCGGGGCCGGTCGTTCGACGATGTCGATCTGCGCAACTTCGAGGGGATCAAGGTCAAGCTCAGGGAAAAGATGCCCACCCGGCCACCGGCCACCGCGGTACAGGATTTCAACGAAATAAAGCTGGGTTTTTCGGAGGAGATGGCCATCAAGGAGGCCCAGCGCTGCCTGGCCTGCGGCTGCTCGGCCTTCGAGCGCTGCGATCTCAAGCGGCTGGCCATCGAGCACAAGGTCGATCCCAACAAGACCGGCATGGGCACCGCCCCCACCTACGGCCGCTACACCGGCCACCCCACCCTGACCGTCGATCTGAACAAGTGCATCTACTGCCAGCGCTGCGCCAACAGTTGTGAATACCAGGCCCTAGAACTTTCCTGCGAGGGCTTCGACGACCAGGGCCGGGCTAACGGCATTCGCCTCAACTTTAACGAGCGTTGCGTGGCCTGTGGCCGCTGCGCGGAATTCTGCACCACCGGGGCCCTGGCCAAGAAGGAGGCCATCGTGCCGGTAACCGGCGAGACGATCCGTGAAGTGCGCACCACCTGCCCTTACTGCGGGGCCGGCTGCCAGATGATCCTGCGGGTCAAAAACAACACCATCATGGAGGTCATCGCCGACCCGGAGCAGGCCCCCAACTTCGGGGCCCTGTGCGTCAAGGGCCGCTTCGGCTTCAACTTCGTCCAGCACCGCGACCGTCTGACCCAGCCCCTGGTGCGTCGCCACGGCCTGCTCCACGAGACCACCTGGGAGGAGGCCTTGAACCTGGTGGCCAAGCGCTTCTTCGACCTGAAGGCCATGTACGGGCCGGACGCCATCGCCGGCTTCTCCTGCGCCCGGGCCACCAACGAAGAAAACTTCATCATGCAGAAGTTCATGCGCACCGCGATCGGCACCAACAACATCGATCACTGCGCCCGACTCTGACACGCCCCCACGGTGGCCAGTCTGGCCATCTCGTTTGGCAGCGGCGCGATGACCAACTCCATCGCCGACCTCAAGGAGGCGGAGGTGATCTTCATCATCGGTTCCAACGCCGACACCGGTCATCCCACCATCGGCCTGCGGCTGCATCAAGCGGTGGACCAGGGTGCCAAGCTGCTGGTGGCCGACCCCCGGGGCACCGACTTCGCGCGTCGGGCCGATCTCTGGCTGCGGCTTGCCCCCGGCACCGACGTGGCCCTCTTGAACGGCATGATGCGGGAGATCATCAAAAACGACTGGCACGATCGGGAGTTTATCAAAAACCGCACCGATAACTTTGAGGAACTGGCCATCGTCGTCGAGAAGTACACGCCCGAGCATGTAGAAAAAATCACCGGCATCGCGCCGGCGGCGCTGCACGAGGCAGCCAGGCTCTACGCCAGTCCCGGCAAGCGCTGCGCCATCTTCTACGGCATGGGCCTTGCCCATCACGCCACCGGCACCGACAACGTGAAATGCATCGCCAACCTGGCCATGCTGTGCGGCAAGCTGGGGATGCCGGGCGCCGGGGTCAACCCGCTGCGCGGCCAGAACAATGTCCAGGGGGCCTGCGACATGGGGGCGCTGTTCAACACCCTGCCCGGCTACTCGGGCCTGACCAGAGACGAGATCTTCGACCAGTACGAGAAGGCATGGAAGATCAAGCTGCCCCGGCGGCCCGGCAAGGCGGCCACCGAGGTCTGGGACGCCATCCTCCAAGGCGATGTCCGCAGCCTCTACATCATGGGCGAAGACCCGGTGCTGGCCGACCCCAACGCCCTGCACGCGGTGGCCGCGCTAAAAAAACTGGATTTCCTGGTGGTCCAGGACATCTTCCTGACCGATACCGCGAAGCTTGCGGACGTGGTGCTGCCGGCTGCCTGTTTCGCCGAGAAGGACGGCACCTTCACCAGCACCGAACGCCGGGTACAGCGAGTGCGAAAGGCGGTGGAGCCACCCGGCGAGGCGCGGCCCGACTGGCGGATATTCAGCGACCTGGCCCGCAAGATGGGCTACCAGATGGATTATGAATCGGCGGAGGACATCTTCAACGAGGTCGCCGCCCTGGCCCCCCAGTACCGGGGCATCAGCTACCCGCGCCTCGACAAGGTGGGACTGCAATGGCCGGTGCCCGACCCGGACCATCCCGGCACCCCGGTGCTACACATAGAAAAATTCACTCAGGGCCGGGGCCTGTTCATCCCCGAGGACTACACCCCGGCCAAGGAACTGCCGGATGACGAATACCCCCTGCTGTTCACCACTGGCCGCCATTACGCCCAGTACAACTTCGGCAGCATGACCAGGAAAACGGCAGGCATCGAAGAGATCTACGGCGAGGCCCTAGCCGAGATCAACCCCGGAGACGCGGCCCGGCTCGGCATCCAGGAGGGTTCGTTGATCAGAATCACCTCCCGGCGGGGCAGCATCGAGGTCAAGGCCACCCTCAGCGAACGTTCGCAGCTGGGCACCATCTTCATCCCCTACCACTTCGCCGAGGTGCCAGTGAACAACCTCACCCTAAACAACCTCGACCGCCTGTCCCGCAGCCCGCAGTACAAGATCTGCGCCATCAAGGTGGAGGTGCTTAAGCCGTAATTTTTTAGTTGCCCCCTAAAGGCGAGACCGGTGAGGGTAAACCCACCGGCGTCCGCCAGTGATTTTTCACGAGAAGTCAAATCTTTCTGGAGTGTTATTATGACACAGGCTGTAAAAAGCGCGAAATCCGCCCCAGCCACTGGCTCCGGCGCCGTCATGGTCTTGGGCGGCGGGGTGGCGGGGGTACAGGCGGCCCTGGATCTTACCGATCTGGGCTACTACGTCTATCTGGTCGAAAAATCGGCCGCCATCGGCGGGGCCATGGCCCAGTTGGACAAAACCTTTCCCACCAACGACTGCTCGCTTTGAATACTGGCACCTAAACTGGTTGAGGCCGGTCGGTCTCCCAACATCGAAATTTTAAGCAACACCGATTTACTGGCCCTGGAGGGCAAGCCGGGCGATTTCACCGCCAAGGTCAAGGTCCGGCCCCGTTATATCGACCCGGACAAGTGCACCGCCTGTGGCCTGTGCACCCAGTACTGTCCCCGCCACCTGGTGGACGGCTACAACGAGGGCCTGGCCCTCACCCGGCCCATCCACATCGACTATCCCCAGGCGGTACCGGCCTCCTACTACATCGACCCCAAGGCCTGTCTGCACCTGACCGAGAACACCTGCAAGATCTGCGTGCCGGTCTGCCGCAGCCGGGCCATCGACTTCACCCAGACCGAGAAGATCGAGGAGTTGCAGGTAGGGGCGGTGGTGGTGGCCCCCGGTTTTGGCCGGGTGCCGGACTCGACGCTCGCCAAGTACGGCTACGGCCAGCATCCGGACGTGGTGACCAGCCTGGAGTTCGAACGGCTACTAAACCCCTCCGGGCCCTACCAGGGCCAGGTGCTGACCATGTCGGACCGTCGCCACCCCAAGCGCCTCGCCTTCATCCAGTGCGTCGGCTCCCGCGATCTGGGCTGCGACAACGGCTACTGCTCGTCGGTGTGCTGCATGTACGCCATCAAGGAGGCGATGGTGGCCAAGGAGCACGACCCGGAGCTTGACATCACCATCTACTACATGGACATGCGCACCCAGGGCAAGGACTTCGACGCCGCCCAGAAGCGGGCCGAGAGCCAGTTCGGCATCAAGTTCGTGCGGGCCAAGGTGGCGGATGTCATGCCCTGGGGCAAGAAGGGTCTCAAGCTCACCTACTCCACCCTGAACGGCGGCCACCACTTCGAGCCCTTTGACATGGTGGTGCTGTCAGTGGGCCTAGACTCGCCGAAAGACGCCCAGGCCATCGCCCAGACCTTAGACATCAAGCTGAACCGTTACGACTTCTGCGACACCTCGGCCTTTACCCCCTTAAACACCAGTCGGGAGGGCATCTTTGTGGCCGGCGCCTTCCAGGGCCCCAAGGACATCCCGGAGAGCGTCACCCAGTCCAGCGCCGCCGCCGGCATCGCCTCGGCGCTCTTGAAGCAGCAACGGGGGGCGGGCTACGTGGTCAAGTCCTACCCCAACGAACGGGACATCAAGGACGAGGAGGTGCGAATCGGGGTCTTCACCTGCCACTGCGGCATCAACATCGGCGGGGTGGTCAACGTGCCTTCCGTCGATCAGTACGCCGGCGGCATGGAGAACGTGGTCTATCACTCCGAATCGCTCTACAGTTGCTCCCAGGACGCCCAGGAGGTCATCAAGCAGAAGATCAAGGAGCACAAGTTGAACCGGGTGGTGATCGCCGCCTGTTCGCCCCGCACCCACGAGCCGCTCTTCCAGGAGACCCTAAAGGACGCGGGGCTCAACCGCTCGCTGTTCGAGATGGTCAACATCCGCGATCAGTGTTCCTGGGTGCACGCCCAGGAACCGGAGGCGGCGACCAGGAAGGCCATGGACCTGATCCGCATGGGTGTGGCCAAGGCCAGGGGCATTAAACCCTTGGCCGAACAGACGGTGCCGGTCACCGCCAAGGCGGTGGTCATCGGCGGCGGGGTGGCGGGCATGACCGCGGCCCTGACCTTGGCCGAGCAGGGCTTTCACACCACCATCGTCGAGAAGGAGGCCGCCTTGGGCGGCAACCTCCTGGTCATCAAGAAGACCATCCTGGGGGTGGACACCGAAAAGACCTTAAAGGCCATGATCGAGCAGGTGAAAAAAACCAAGCTGATCACGGTGTTGACCAAGGCGGAATTGCTCGATGTCTCGGGCTTCGTGGGCAACTTCAGTTCGGTGATCAGGCTTGCCGACGGCCAGGAAAACACCATTGACCACGGGGTGATAATTCTGGCCACCGGCGGCAAGGAGCACACCCCCCAAACCGTGCTGGGCAAGGAGTTGCCGGCATCAGAGGCGATCATCACCCAGCGGGAGCTGGAGACCAGACTGAACGCCAAGGGCAAAAAGCTGCCGGACTCGGTGGTCATGGTACAGTGCGCCGGTTCACGGGGCGACGACCTCAGCTACTGCAGCAAGGTGTGCTGCAACCACGCGGTCAAGAACGCCCTGACCCTGAAGGATAAAAACCCCAAGGCCCAGGTAATTGTCCTCTACCGCGACCTGCGCACCTACGGCTATGCCGAGGAGAAGTACCGCGAGGCCCGCGAAAGGGGGGTGATCTTCATCCCGTACAGTTTGGACGCCAAGCCCGAGATCAGCAAAAAGGGCAAGGCGGTCGAGGTGCGCTTCTTCGATCCCCTCCTGGGGGAGGAGGTGACGGTCAACCCCGACCTGGTAGTCTTGAGCGTCGGCATCGTGCCCCAGGGCACCGAGGTGTTGAGTAAGCTACTCAAGGTGCCGGTCACCGCCGACAAGTTCTTCCTGGAGGCCCACGTCAAGCTGCGGCCGGTGGAGATGCCGGTGGACGGGGTCTATGTCTGCGGCCTGGCCCATTCCCCCAAACCCTTGGACGAGACGGTGGTCCAGGCCCAGGCCGCCGCCGCCAAGGCGGCCATGCCGCTGGTCAAAGGGATGGTCAAGGTGGACCCCATCGTCTCCCACGTCGATAAAGAGGCGTGCATCGGCTGCGGCCTGTGCGTCAGCCTCTGCCCCTACAAGGCTATCCAGATGCTGACCAGCGAGGACAAGAAGAAACGGGCGGAGACCATCGTCGCCTCCTGCAAGGCCTGCGGCATCTGCGCCTCGCACTGCCCGACCTTCGCCATCTCCATGGGCGGTTTTACCAACGAACAGATATTCTCCCAGATCGAGGCCTTTGGCAAATCAATAGAGGATAAGTTATGAATCAAGCTCCCGAATTTAACCCCCGCATCCTGGGGTTTTTGTGCAACTGGTGCTGCTACGCCGCCGCCGACGCGGCCGGGGTGTCGCGCTACCAGTATCCTCCCAATCTGCGCACCATCCGGGTGATGTGCACCGGCCGGCTGGACCCCGTCTTCGTCATCAAGGGGTTGATCGAAGGTGCCGACGGCATCTTCACCGGTGGCTGACAACTGGGCGAATGCCATTACCAGGTTGGTAATTACGATGCAATGGGGGTAAACGGGCTGCTGCGCAAGGTGTTGAGCGAGGTGGGGATTCGTCCCGAGCGGTTCAACCTGCAATGGGCCTCGGCCGCTGAGGCCCCGCGCTTTGTGAAGCTGATCACCCAGTTTACCAAGGAGATCAAGGAGCTTGGCCCCTTGGGTCAGGCCGAGGGCCTCTCTCCCGCCGAGGCCAAGGCCAGGGTGCAAAAGGCCTACGAGTTGGTCTGCGACCGCAAGCTCAGGATGGGATTCGGCAACGTCACCAAGGCCCTGCGCCAGGAGGGCAACAAGGTCACCGACAACTTGATCGCCAAGACCATCGACGAGAAGCTCGCCAAGACCATAACCAGCGCCTTGGGCGGCTAAGCAGATTCTAGCCCGGCGCGCAAAAAATCCCTGACCGGAGCTTCCGGCCAGGGATTTTTTTTGGTAAACAGAGGCGGCGGGCTATAACGGCTAGCGGCCACGACAAAGGCCAACCACAAGGAACAGCGGCGGAGAGAAGATGACGGAAAGATTGCGGGGCAGGGCAAGCGAGTTCTTCGTCAACACCCGCTGGGGCGCCTACGGGATGGTGGCCCTCTACCTATCGCTGTTCTCCGGGGTAATCGTGGCCCTGCAGTACGACCCCGGTCACCCCTACTATTCGGTCAGCAGCCTGGACATCCTGGCCCCCTTCGGGCTCTTCTGGCGCTCGCTGCACTTCTACTCCAGCCAGGCCTTTTTCCTCCTGACCCTGGCCCATTTCCTGGCCATCGTTATCAACCGCGAGCACGAATCGATCGCCTTCAAGAGGTGGCTGCTACTGGTGTTCTCCCTGGTCGCCCTGCTGCTTATCCTCTTCACCGGCTACGTGCTCCGGGCCGACGCCACCGGGGCCTCCGCCGGGATGGTCGCCAAAAACATCCTGCTCTCCACGCCCCTGCTGGGCCGGCCCTTAAACTGGCTGCTCTTCGACTTGACCCAGGAGGGGATGAAAAGGGTGTACGCAAATCACCTGGTGGGTCTGGGGCTGCTGTGGCTTGCGCTCTCCTGGGATCACCTGCGCCACTACCGGATAAGCTGGCGGCAAAGCCCGGCCCTGGTGCTGCTCCTGGTCGCCTTCCCGGCCCTGGTGGCCGCCCCCCTGGAGCCAGATCGCCTGGGGGCCTTTCATATCGGCGGGCCCTGGTTTTTCGTCGGCCTGCAAGAGCTACTCCGCCACCTGCCACCCTTCTGGGCCGGGATCGTCTGGCCGGGGCTGCTGGTCGGCGCCCTGGCGTTTATGCAGCGTCCGGCCCTGGCCAGCCGGGCCCGGCTCTTCTGCCTGGCCTGGCTGGCCATCTACGCCGTCCTGACCGCCGTCGGCCTAAGCCGCTAGGGGTTTTTATCCCGTTATCGCCTTAACCGCCGCCAGGGCCGCCTCGAAGTCCGGGTCCGAGCCAATCTCCCTGACCAACTCCGTATAGGCCACCCGCCCCGCCGGGTCGATCACCACCACCGCCCGGGCCAATAGTCCAGCTAAGGGGCCGTCGCTGATGGTCACCCCGTAGTCTTGGCCAAACTCCGGGCTCCTGAACACCGAGACCGGGATGACCCGCTCCAGGCCCTCGACCTCGCAAAACCGCTTATGGGCGAACGGCAGGTCGGCGGAGACGCAGAGCACCACCACCTGCGGGTGACTGGCCGCCTCACCGTTGAAGCGGCGCACCGAGGCGGCGCAGACCGGGGTGTCGATGCTGGGGAAGATGTTCAAGACCACGATCTTGCCCGGAAAATCCCGGGCGGCCACCGGCTTAAGGTTGGTGCCGGTCAAGGTGAAGGGAGGGGCCGGGGCGCCTAGGGCCGGGAGTTCGCCGCCGGTGTGGGCCGGATTGCCGTGCAGGGTGATGTTAGCCATTATTTTCCTCGTGGTTTGTTGGTTGCCGGTTGTAATCAGCAAGCTCCAGGTAACTTGCGAACTGCCGTTTGTCGGTGCCCTTGATGTGATCCTTTAGCCAGTAGGCGAGGAAGATGAGGATGTCGCGCAACAGCCGGTCAGGGGAGAATTTCTGGTAGTCCTTGATGAATTTATCCGTCTTGGCAATGAACTGACGGTGCTCCTGCTCGTGGGCGGCATATCCCGGCATCGCCCCCAGGTACGACCTCTCGGTGTCGAAATGGAAGGAGACGTAATCGGCCATCTCCTCCAGCACCCGCCTTACCGGCAGCGCCGTCTGCGGCTGGCTGAGGGCGGTGTAGAGGGTATTGATCATGGCAAATATCCTCCGATGCTGGGCATCGATCCTCTCCACCCCGACGCTGTACTCCGGCAGCCAGCAGATATAGTCAGACTGTCCAGCCGACCGTCTGCTGTCGTCCGCCAAATCCTCGTCCATGCCCCGGCTCCTCTGTCTTCCGTACTCCGCCTTCTGGCCTCTGGCACCTCATAGCGCCAGCCGAAAGGTGGTGCCCTCGCCGGGGCCGGTGGTAAAGCTGACCTCGCCCCCCAGGTATTGCTCGCCGAAGAGCTTCATGGAGTAGGTGCCAAACCCCCGGCCCGGCCCCTCCTTGGTGCTGAAATGCTGTTGAAAGATGCGCGGCCTGACCGGCTCTGGGATCACCGCCTGGTTCCAGACCGAAAAACTCAAGCCGCCCTTGGGCGTCGCCTCCACCGTCAGCCGCACCTGGCCCTTAGGGGGGCTGGCCTCCAGGGCGTTGGTCAGCATGTTGCACAGTACCCGCAGGAGCAGGGTGATGTCGCTGCCGATGGTCAGGCCGGGGGCGCGGTTTTCGGTGACGATGGTCTTGTCGGCGGCCGCCGGGTGATGGGCGAAGACATCCATCACCTCGGATACCACCTGCTCACTGGCGATGCTCTGCCACTGCGGGGTCAGCTTGCTCTCGCCGCAGGAAGAAAGGGCCCGTTGCAAGGCCACCGTCTGGGAGAGCCGATTGGCCAGTTCGCTCACCTTTTCGATCTCCGGCGGATGGTCGTGGGCCTGGCAGTACAACTGGCAATATCCAAGTATTCCGTTTAGGATATTGTTGACGTCGTGGAAGAAGATGCGTTCCAAGGATTGCAGGAAATGCTCCTTGGTGATGTCCAAGAGGAAGAGCAGGAGCAGCCGCCGGTTGTCGATGGTCACCGGCTGGGCCCGCACCGACAGGCACATCTCTACCGACTTGCCGCCCCGTTCCACGGTCAAGACGCAGGTCTCCTCCACCGGCAGGTTCTTGGCCAGGCTGGTGACGATGGCGATCGCCGCCCCGCAGGTGGCGCAAAACCTGGTGGTGCCGCAGCCGTTGGGCGGCTCGTAGGCGTGGATACAGCCCACCGCCTCGCCTGGGCGCAAGGCGAGGATGTCGTTGATGTCGTTGATGCCCAGGGATTGCAGAAAGTTGGTGTTGACCGAGATGATCTGCCGCTTGTCGTTCAACACCGCCAGCAGGCCGCTGACCGATTGCAGCAGGCCGTTCAAGATGGGGTGGGAGGCGATGGCCTCGATGTCCGCCGACAGTTCGGCGGCAGTGGCCTTGGCGGCGGGGGCGAAGTAGGTCTCGGGTCGGCCGACGCCTTCCAGTCCGTCAGAGGTGGCATTCTTCAGTCGCTGGTGATTGACTTTCATGACGGTCGCTCCTGAATCATAAGAAAAGGCCTTTTGCCAGTATCAGGCTAGTCGGCATCCAAGAGCATGTCAAGGGGTTTTACCCCTGGCAATTACCAGTCTGGCCCGTTTCCGACCACCAGTAACCAGGCGGCGGTCAGCGGGCAGGGGCTCTCTAACCCCCCGGCTGGACAAAAGATGTGCGAAGGGGACGTCCAGGCCATAGGCGGCGAGAAACAGCCAGCCGGGCCAGACCCGCCAATCCGGCGATCACTGCGGCAGAGGCAGGACCAGGGTGAAGGTGGCTCCCTGGCCTGGCTGGCTGGACACCGTGATCGCGCCTTGATGGCCCTCGACGATCTGCTGGACAATAGCCAATCCCAGGCCGGTGCCGTTTTCGCGGGTGGTGAAGAAGGGGGCGAAGATGTCCCTTTGCATGGCAGGCGGGATGCCGCAGCCGGTGTCCCGCACCTCGATCACCGTGACCCCTCTGTCATCGCCGCCCTCCTCGCGGGCCGCGAACTCCACCCGTCCGCCGTTTTGCATGGCCAGGCAGGCGTTGTGCAGCAGGTTTATCATCACCTGCTTGATCTGGTAGTGATCGGCCCAGCATTCCAGATTGGCGGGGATACTAGTTGTTAACTGGCAATTATCATTAAATTTAGCGCCGTTCATGATGATCGCCCAGCACTCGTCAATTAAGCTTGCCAGCGGCACCCAGGTCTGCTCGGGAACCGCGGGCTTGGAGAACTGCAAGAAATCGGTGATGTTGGCCTCCAGCCGGGCGCATTCGCGGATGATGATGTTGAGCAGGCTGCGGTTGACGGCGGACACCGGTTCGTCCTGATCGAGCACCTGGGCGGCGCCGGAGATGGCGGCGAGCGGATTTCTGAACTCGTGGGCGATGCCGGCGGCGATCTTGCCGATGGCGGCCATCTTCTCGCTCTGCCGCACCTGCTCCTCCATCTGCCGGATGTGGCTCAGGTCTTGTAAGGTGTACACCCGGCAGTCCTCGCCCCGCTCCCGCAAATTCAAACGTCCCCAGGAGTAGCCCACCGGGATGGTGGCCCCGTCCTTCCTGGTCATCTCGATCACCGGCCTGGCCTCGGCGGAGACGGGCTGATGCAGGCCGGGAAATAAGCGCCACAACTCACGGTTCAACACCTCGGAGGCCAAATAGCCGCTAATCTCCTCGGCGGCCCGGTTGAAGGAGGTGATGCGGCCACTCACGTCCACGGTGATGATCCCGGAGGTTAGATCGTCGAAGATCTGCTTGTAGAGTTGGCTGACAAAGTCCAGATGGCGGGAGGCCTGATTCAAGGCGGTCTCGGTCAGGTACAGACGCTCGGCCAAAAAGGCGCTGAGCAGGGCCACCAGCAGGAAGGACAGCCCGTAGATCAGGAAACTTTGCAGCAGGACGACGGGGGCGGCGCTGGCGTGGATCCTGAAATTATCGGGCAAGAGCACGGCCAGGGTGGGCATCTCGGCGGCCAGCACCAGCCCGTAACCGATGATCCCTGCCCCGGCGACCCGCAACCCGCCCCGGCGCAGCAACAACAACCCGGCGCTGATGATCGGAAAGAAATAAAGAAAGGTAAAAATCGACTCGCTGCCCCCGGAGGCAAAGACTATGACCGTGCTTAAGACGCAATCGCTAAGCACCTGGCCGTAAGCGAAGAGGGTGAGCCGGGTGAGCCGGGCGCAGAGCAGGGCCGAGGCGATGCTGAACAGGTAGACGAACAGGAAAAGAAAGACCACCGCCGAGACAGCCGGCAGATTCAAGGAGGGGTGGTTGAAGCGCAGAATCGAGCTGATCCCGAGAAAGATGGTCAGCAGACAGACCCGAAGCAAGAGCAGCCACTTGATCTGGCGGCGCAGACGCTCCTCTGGGTTGGCGGGGACGGAAGGAGAGGGTGAGAGCCCGGCGGCCACCTAGTCGATCCCGTACTTCTTGGTCTTGTAACGGAGGGAACGAAAACTCACCTTGAGCAGCTCTGCGGCCCGCATCTTCGACCCCCCGGCCCGTTCCAGGGCCTGGGAGATCAGGGTCTTCTCCAGACTGGCTACCGCCTCGTCCAGGCCCAGCTCGAAGTAGTCGTCACCGTTCATCGCCTCCTCCCGGGACTGGACGGCCCGCCGCCGGTGGGCAGAGAGGGTCAGACTCTCGGGCAGGATCAGGTTGGAGTTCTCCAGCGCCACCCCCCGCTCGATGATGTTCTCAAGCTCCCTGACATTGCCGGGGAAGTCGTAATCCATCAGCACCTCCAGGGCGTAGGAGGACAGGGCGGTGATCTCCTTGCCGAACAGGGCCGAATACTTGGCCAGAAAATAATTGACCAGAAGCGGCACGTCGGCCTTGCGCTCCCGAAGCGGCGGCACCCGGATGGGCACCACCGCCAGGCGATAGAAAAGGTCCTCGCGGAAACGCTTGTCCACCACCTCCGCCTCCAGGTCGCGGTTGGTGGCGGAGATGATCCGCACGTCGGCCTTGATGGTCTCGCTGCTGCCCACCGGCTTGAACTCCCGCTCCTGAAGCACCCGCAGCAGCTTGGTCTGGATCAGGGGAGTCAGCTCGCCCACCTCGTCCAGAAAGACGCTGCCGTGGTTGGCCTCGGTGAACAGGCCGGGCTTGTTGGCCAAGGCCCCGGTAAAGGCGCCCTTGACGTGGCCAAAGACCTCGCTCTCGAACAGGCTCTCGGGGATGGCGTTGCAGACGATAGGCACGAACTTGTGGCCCGCGGCCTTGCTAAGCTCGTGAATGGCCTGGGCCACCAGCTCCTTGCCAGTGCCGGATTCTCCCTGGATCAGGACGTTGGCGTGGGTGGGGGCGATCCGGCGGATCAGGTCGAAGATGCGGCGCATCTCCTGGCTCTGGCCGATGATGCCCTGAAAACTCGCCCCCTCCGGTTCCTCCGGCTCCTTGGTCGGCCCGCCGCTGGCCAGGGCGTTTCTGATGATCTCCTTGATCTCCGGGACGTTGAAGGGCTTGGTGATGTAGTCGTAGGCCCCGCCCTTCATGGCCCGCACCGCGTCTTCAGGCGAGGCGTAGGCGGTGATCAGAATGACCGGGACGGAGAGCCCCCCGGCCCGCAGCTCCTCCAGCAGGCCCAAACCGCTGCCGCCCGGCATCTTGATGTCGGAGATGAGCAAATCGATGGCGCCTTGACGGACAATGGCCAGGGCCTCGGTGGGGTTGGCGGCGGTCTGGGCGGCGTAGCCCTCCTTCTCCAGCAGGATCTTCAAAAACTCCCGCATGCTAAGTTCGTCGTCAACCACCAGGATGCTGGGGACATGGCCCATGACTTATTAACCCCGTAATTTTATCGGCTCGATAGACCGGCCGGCGGCAAAGACCAACGCCGTCAAGGCAAATAGTAGCAGATTGAGGGGGGGAGTCAAGCGGAAGACAAAGGGTGGCGGACGGAAAAGGCCGACCAGGACATCGCGCCGCCCGCTGACGAGGCAAGCCAAGGTTTAGCAACTTTCCCCTGATTTAACGGTTGCCAAGTCGCGGCATTGCCACTAGGGTAAATACCTAAGCCGTCGAGTGGCCACAACCTGGACAACAAACCTCACGGCGACGGCATAAGGAGCCGTAAGCGTCGTGAAAAAATTGTCCGGGTTATTTGCTGTACGGCTCCTAAGTCCGGCAACCTCAAACGGACGGACGCCGCCCAAACTCATCCTCTCCCCTGATTCCCGAATCCTGACATGACCAGAAAGGAGCAAGCCTTCATGCCCGTGGCGGGGGTGGCCAATTTTCTCGCCCAGACCCTGCCCTTCAACCGCCTTGACCCCGAGGCACGGGCACGGTTGGCGGCAAAATGCGTAATCGACTTCTTCCCCGCCGGGACCATGATCTTCCGCCAGAACACCACCCAGGTTGACTTCCTCTACCTGATCCAGAAGGGTGGGGTGAAGAGTTATCTCAAAAACGACCAGGATGAGGTGACGCTGAAGGATTTCCGAGGCGAGGGCGAGTGTTTCGGCTCCCTGTCGATCATCCAGGGCACCCGGGCCAACCTGAACGTGGAGACGGTGGAGGACACCTTCTGCTTCCTGATCGCCAAACGGGATTTCCTGGCCATTCTGGAAGAACATGCCGAAATTTCTCACTATTTTCTGCGCTCCATGACCGAGAAGCTGGTCAAGGGGGCCTACGCCGAGCTGCGTCAGCACCAGGTCGCCCCCCGCACCGAGGGGGCGCTGCACCTCTTTTCCTCGCCGGTGGAGGAGATCGCCAAGGGCCGGCTGTACACCGCCCCCGAGGACACCACGGTGCGGGAGGTGGCGCGGATCATGACCGACAACCTGATCGGCTCGCTCCTGCTCACCGGCGCCGACGGCCAGATCAAGGGCATCGTCACCGACAAGGACCTACGGGCCAAGGTGGTGGCTAAAGGCCTGGGCTACCAAACCCCGGCATCCATGATCATGGCCGCGCCGGTACGCACCATCTCCAGCCAGGCGGTGGCCTTCGACGCCCTGCTCACCATGATGCGAGAGCGGGTGCACCACCTGGCCATCGAAAAGAACGGTGAGATCGTCAAGATGATCACCACCCACGACATCATGGTGGAACAAGGCACCTCGCCGCTCTACCTCTTCCGGGAGATCATGGCCCAGCGCCGGATCGAGGGGCTCTATCTCCTGGCCCGCAAGGTGCCGCTGGTTATCCGCACCCTAATCGAAGAGGGCGCCCGGGCCAACAACATCACCCGGATGATCGCGGTGCTAAATGACCAGATCCTGGACCGGCTGCTGACCATGCTGGCGGCGGAAACCGGCGAGCCTCCCCTGCCCTTCTGCTGGCTCCTGATGGGCAGCGAGGGCCGCCGGGAGCAGACCTTCAAGACCGACCAAGACAACGCCCTCCTCTACCGGGACAGCCCCGACCCGGTGGTGATGAGGCAGGCAGAGGAGTATTTTCACGCCTTTGCCGAGGGCGCCATCCGGCACCTGGTCCTCTGCGGCTACCCCTTGTGTCCCGGCGAGATCATGGCCACCAACCCCAAGTGGCGGCAGCCGCTGGCGGCCTGGAAGGGCTACTTCCGCGACTGGTGCGGAGAGCCAGAGCCCCAAGAGATCCTGCACTCCACCATCTTCTTCGATTTTCGGCCCGGATTCGGCGAGCTTTCCCTGGCAACCGAGCTGCGGCTGACGCTGGCCGAAACCGCCCGCCAGGGGGGATTGTTTCTCCTCCACCTGGCCCGCAACTGCCTCTCCTCCCGGCCCCCACTCTCCTTCTTCAAGAACTTCATCGTCGAGAAGGACGGCGCGCACAAGAACACCTTCGACCTCAAGGAGAAGGCCCTCGTCTTCTTCGTCGATTTCGCCCGGCTGATGGCCCTGCGACACGGCATAGAGGAGGTCAACACCTTGGATCGCCTACGTATCCTGCACGAGACCCAGCACCTATCATTGGAGCTTTACGACGAGCTCGTCGAGGCCTACGAATTTCTGATGCAGGTGCGGCTGGTGCACCAGTTGCGGATGCTGGAGGGCGGCAGGCAGCCGGATAACCGTATCAACCCGCAAGACCTCTCCGACCTGGAGCGCCAGACCTTAAAGGAGGCCTTTAGTGTGATCGTCCGGATGCAGGAGGTGATCCGGCAGGAATTCAATATCCGGGATCTCTAGCCACGGGCCGCCATGCGATTTTTTGAGATGATCCGGGGGATGATGCGGGCGCGTAAACGGCCCGTCCATCCGCTTATCATACGCAACCAACAGCGATTTCTCCGGGGAATCGAAGGGCATGGCCCGCTTGCGGACTACGAGTTCGTGGCCTTGGACACCGAGCTGACCGGCTTCAGCCGCGCCCAGGACGAGATCGTGGCCATCGGCGCGGTGCGCATCAAAAACCAGCGCATCCTCTGCGGCGAGACCTTCCACGCCCTGGCGCGGCCCGAGGCCCGCTTCCAGACCAAGAGCACCCTGGTGCACCGACTCACCCCCCAGGAACTGCGCCAGGCGGCGGGGCTCGCCGAAGTGCTGCCCAGCTTTGTCGAATTCTGCGGCGACGCCCTGCTGGTCGGCCACTTCGTGCGCCTGGACCTGGAGTTCTTAAACCGGGCCGCCCGGCGGCTGATGGGCGGCGTCCTCGCCACCCCCTACCTCGATACCCTAGGCCTGGCCCTGCGCTACCGCGAATTCTGCCAAGGCGGGGGCGGGGAGTGCGCCGCCAACGCCGACTACCACCTCTCCGCCCTGGCCGCCGAGTACGCCCTGCCCGCCTTCCCCGCCCACAACGCCCTGCAAGACGCCCTACAAACCGCCTATCTCTTCCTCTTCCTGGCCGGCAAGCTCCAAACACACGGAGTGCGCACCCTGGACGGCTTTCTCAAGGCCGGCCAGCGGTTCAACCAGCCCTGGTGGTCAATGTAACCCAGAAAAATCCCCCCACACACAAAACCTTGACATGCGTAAAAATACCATGCTATATAATGCGAAAAGTTTTTTAGACATGTAACAGCGTGGTATAAAATTCAACTTAAGAAAAGGGAGGCTAAACACGATGAAAAGGATGAGGTTTAACCAAGACCAGCCAGCAGAAGGAGGACAATGATGAGCAGCGAATCAGCCCATAAGATCCTTAACGACCCCGAGTTCCGCGCCCTAGCCTCCCAGAAAAACACCGTCTCCCTGATCCTGACCATTATCGAGTTAGTGCTGTACTTTGGCTTCATAGGGCTAATTGCCTACGACAAGTCCTTCCTGGCCGAAAAAATCGCCGAGGGCTCGGCAATCACCATCGGCATCCCGATCGCGGTGGGGGTGATCGTCCTCTCCTGGGTGTTGACTGGCATTTATATCTTCTGGGCCAACAGCAGCTACGACGAGATGGTCAAACGAGTCAAAAAACGGGTGGGAGGATGACGGAGATGGTCGCACAACAAGCGCAACAATATCAAAACAGTTATCGGCACATTAAACCCTGTGTCGGTGCTCTGCTTTCTGCTCTTTGTCTTAGCCACCCTGGGCATCACCTACTGGGCGGCCAAGAAGACCAAGACCGCCAGTCAATTCTACGCCGCCGGCGGCGGCATCACCGGCTTTCAGAACGGCCTGGCCCTGTCGGGAGATTACATGAGCGCCGCCTCCTTCCTGGGCATCGCCGGGCTGGTGTCCACCAAGGGCTTTGACGGGCTCATCTACTCGGTGGGCTGGCTGGTGGGCTGGCCCATCGTCATGTTCCTGATCTCCGAGCCGCTGCGCAACTTAGGCAAATACACCTTCTCCGACGTGGTCGCCTTCAGGCTCCAGCAGCGGCCCATCAAGACCGCAGCGGCCATCGGCTCCCTGGTGACGGTGCTCTTCTACCTCACCGCCCAGATGGTGGGGGCCGGGACCTTGATCAAGCTGATGTTCAACCTGCCCTACGAGTCGGCCCTCTACATCGTGGGCGGGCTGATGATCGCCTACGTGCTCTTCGGCGGCATGCTGGCCACCACCTGGGTGCAGATCATCAAGGCGGTGCTCCTCTTGGGCGGGGCCACGGTCTTGGTGTTGCTCACCTTAAGCAAGGTGGACTTCAGCTACGGCAAGCTCTTTCATCTGGCGGCCAGCAAATACGGCAACTCCTTCCTGGAGCCCGGCGGCCTGATCTCCGACCCCTTGGACGCCTTCTCCCTGGGCCTGGCCCTGATGTTCGGCACCGCCGGCCTGCCCCATATCCTGATGCGTTTCTACACCGTGCCCGACGCCCGCGAGGCTAGAAAATCGGTGTTCTATGCCACCGGCTTCATCGGCTACTTCTACATCCTGACCGTGACCATCGGCTTCGGGGCCGCGGTGCTGGTGGGCAAGGAGTTCATCACCAAGATCGACGCCGGCGGCAACATGGCGGCCTTGACGCTGGCCGAGTTCAACGGCGGCAGCATGTTCCTGGGCTTCCTGGCGGCGGTGGCCTTCGCCACCATCCTGGCGGTCGTTGCCGGCCTGACCTTGGCCGGGGCCACCGCCCTGTCGCACGACCTCTACGTCGGGGTCTTCCGCAACGGCCAGGCCAACGAGAAAGAGGAGATGCGGGTCGCCAAGATCGCCACCGTGTGTCTGGGCATCGCGGCGGTGCTCTTGGGTATCCTGTTCAAGGGCCAGAACGTGGCCTTCATGGTGGGGCTCGCCTTCGCGGTGGCCTCAAGCGCCAACTTCCCGGCCCTGCTCCTCTCCATCACCTGGAAGAAGCTGACCACCGCCGGGGCCGCCTTAAGCATCTACACCGGAATGATCGTGGCGGTGGGGCTGATCGTCTTGTCGCCCACCGTCTATGTCGATGTCATGCAGGCCAAGGAGGTGAAGGCGATGAACACCGCCGCTGCGGCGGTGACCAAGCTCGACCAGGAGATCAAGGCCCCGGGCCTGGCTCCGGATCAATTGCTGGCCAAGCAGACCGAACTCGTCAAGGCCAAGACGGACGCCGAGGCTGCCAAGAAGGCCGTCAAGCCCGCCCCTTTCAAGATGAAGAATCCAGGGGTATTTTCCATGGGTCTGGCCTTCCTGGTCGCCTTCCTGGTCTCGCTCATGACCCGCGAGAAGCAGGCGGAGGAGATGTTCGAGGCCGAAAAGGTGCGCACTTACCTGGGCATCGGCGCCGAGGGCGCGGTCAAGCACTGATTTTTTAGCGGCACACGCCCTGCACTTGGGCATAAAAAGAGGCGGCCATCTCGCGATGGCCGCCTCTTTTTATATTGCAAGCTAGAAGATCAAAAGATGTTTCTGAAGGCCTGATCCTGAGCTGGCGGTCGAGAAAACTTCTCCAACTCAGGCTACCACAGCGTCAGGTTGTGGCTTTTACGACAGACTCTAATGCGGCGACTAGGGCGGCTTGTTATATTCGACACGACAATGACTTGACCATTATACGCCAATGGCGTATAATGTTATATTATGGAATTCATCGAAACTCCAACGTTTACCAGACTGTTATCGGACTTGCTCTCTGACGACACGTACCGAGGTCTCCAAGATGTATTGGCGTAAGACCCGGAGCGTGGCGACATCATCAAAGGCGGTGGAGGAATCCGAAAATTGCGCTATGCTGTGCCGGGAGGCGGCAAGAGCGGCGGAGTGCGAGTGATTTACTACTGGATCAAGGACAATAGCCAAATTTACCTGCTGGTGATTTATCCGAAATCTAAAAAGGATACATTGACGGACAAGGAGACCGCGATCCTGCACGACCTTGTCAAGGAGCTATGATCATGGAAAAAATACTGTTTGACGATCTGGTACAGAGCTTGAAGGAAGCAAAAAACATTGCTATCGGCAAAATGGCACCTTCTCGCCGATTTGAAATAGCACCACCCGATGTCAAGACGATACGAGAGAAGATTGGACTTTCACAAGGCGAATTCGCCACACTCATGCATGTGAGCATCAAGACCTTACAAAACTGGGAACAACACCGCAGGAATCCTACCGGCCCGGCAGTCGCTTTGCTCAAGATCGTTTCAACGGCTCCAGACGTGGTGCTTAGATCATTGCATACTTGAGATCTGATGCCGTCAATTTTTTACCAACTGAGCCTCTTGCAAAATGACGAAAACGACACGAGATGACAGGGCATCGTCGTGATTTAATGCCAGTTAAGTTTGATTTTGCAAGAGGCTCAGATTATAACGAGAACGCACGGCGCGTCTGGCTGGATATTTTAAGCAAGGAGGTAGCCGCCTCTTTTATTCCCCGGTCTTTGAAGCGGGCTCCGGGGCACGGAAGTCCTCCCTGGCCCCGGTCAGCGGGCAGGTGAAGGCGAGTCGTTCCGCCCGCAACTGAAGCCCGGCCATATCCTTGTTCCCCTGGCCGTAACGGGGGTCGCCGATGACCGGAAAGCCGATCAGGGCAAAGTGGCGGCGGATTTGGTGTAAACGTCCGCTGCCCAGGGTGACCAGAAGACGGGAGAATCCCCGGCTCCGCTCTATTGCCAGGAGCTGATATTCGGTGCGGGCCTCCTTGCCATCCAAGGGCAGGTCGATGACGCCCCGCTCCTCCCGGTTCCAGAGCCCCAGGACGGTGATCCGGTACTGCTTGAGCACCGCCCTGGATTGCCAAAGCCGGCTCAATCCCGCCGCCGCCCTAGGACTGTGGGCGATGAGCATGAGCCCGCTCGCCTCCCGATCCAGACGGTGGAGCAAGAATACCGGGCGGGGCGGCGAGAAATAGGTCTCGGCCAAGCGCAGGAGCGAGCAGTGGTCGCCGAAGTTGGTACCCTGGGCCAGGAGACCGGCGGGCTTGTCCCAAAGGCTGTAATGCTTACGGTCGGCGAGCAGCCGGGGGGGCGGCGGGATCTGGCGCAGGATCTCTGGGTCGTAGTAGAGCCGCACCCGGCAGCCCGGCCCGAGCGGGGTCTTGGCCTTGCGGCAACGGGCGAAACGGCGGCCCGGACGGCTCACCCACACCCCGCCCTTGGCCAGGCAGTCCTTGACCCTGGCCTTGGCCAAGCCACTCTCTCCGGCCAAAAAATCGGCCAGGGCCAGGGCCAGGGCCTGGGAAACCAGATACTCGCCGGTGACGAGGGCGGACATCTCGGCGGCTAACCAGGCAGGGCGGCGGCAAGCAGGGCCTGGGTGTAGGGATGCCTGGGGGCGGCAAAGATCTCCGCCGCCCGGCCCTGCTCCACGATCACCCCCTCGTGCATGACCGCCAGGTCGTCGGCCAAGGCCCGCACCACCCGCAGGTCGTGGCTGATGAACAGGTAGCTCATCTGGTGCCGGCGCTGCAAGTCCTTAAGCAAAGCGATGATCTGGGCCTGAATGGTCAGGTCGAGGGCCGAGGTCGGCTCATCCAGCACCAGGAAATCGGGTTTGAGCACCACGGCCCGGGCGATGGCGATCCGCTGCCGCTGGCCGCCGGAAAATTCGTGGGGGTAACGGCCCGCCATCTCCGGGGTCAATCCCACCTCGGCCAGGGCCTGGGCCACCCGTGCCGCCACCTCCGTCCGTCCCTGGCCCGGCTCGTGCGCCCACAGGCCCTCGCTGACGATCTGGCCCACGGTCTGGCGGGGCGACAGGGAGGAGAAGGGATCTTGAAAGACAATCTGCATCCGCCGCCGCTGGTGGCGCAGCTCCCGGGGCGTCAATCGCTGCAAGTTCACCCCTTGCTGGATGATCTCCCCCTGGGCCGGAACCAGCCTCAGCAGGGCCAGTCCCAAGGTGCTCTTGCCCGAGCCCGACTCGCCCACCAAGCCCAGGGTGGCGCCCCGACGGACGGCAAGACTCACCCCCGCCACGGCCCTCCGACTCTTCGCCCGCCGAAACAGCCGCCCCCCTTCCCTGAAATCAACAGTTAAGTTTTTCACACAAATCTCTATTTCAGCGTCGCTATTATTTTCTTTACCCTCCATGGGCAGACTGGCCATCAACTCCATGGTGTAGGCGGCCTGCGGACGCTCAAATATCTCCCCCACCGGCCCGGATTCGACCAGCTCGCCCCGACGCATGATGCAGACCCGGCTGGCAATCTGGCGCACCAAGGTCAGGTCGTGGGTGATGAGCAGCACCCCCATGTTCAACTCGGCCTGGGCCTCGGCGATCAACTCCAGGATCTGGGCCTGGAGGGTCACATCCAGGGCGGTGGTAGGCTCGTCGGCGATCAGCAGGGCCGGGCGGCAGGCCAGGGACATGGCCAACATCACCCGCTGCCGCTGGCCGCCGGAGAGCTGGTGCGGATAGTGGCGGAAGCGGCTCTCGGGCTCGGCGATGCCGCAGCGGGCCAGCAGCCGCACCCCCTCCTTCCGGGCCGCCTCCCGGCCTAGGCCCTGATGGATGAACAAAGGTTCCATAAGCTGGGCGCCCACCGTCAACACCGGATTCAAGGAGGTCATGGGCTCCTGGAAGACCATGGCGATGCGGTTGCCGCGAATCCGGGCCATCTCCGGCTGAGTCAAGCGCAGGAGGTCTTGGCCCTGGAAGCTGATCCGGCCTGTGGTCGCCACCTGGGCCACCGTCTCCAGCAGCCTGAGGATAGTCAAGGCAGTTACCGACTTGCCGGACCCAGATTCACCCACCAAGGCCACGGTCTCACCCGGAGCCACCGTCAACGACACCCCCCGAACCGCCGCCGTCGGCTGCTCGGCCCCGACAAAGCTCACTGTAAGATCGTTGATGGCCAGCATCTACGCCTGCCGGGGGTCGAAGGCCTCCCGCAGGGCCTCGCCGATAAAGATCAACAGCGTCAAGGTGCCGACTAGGGCCAGGACGCTGCTGATCGAAAGCCACCAGGCGTCGATGTTGGCCTTGCCCTGGGCCAGCAACTCCCCCAGGCTGGGAGCGGGCGGCGGCACCCCGAGGCCCAGAAAATCCAGGCTGGCCAGGGCCACGATCGCCCCGGACATCCGGAAGGGCAGGAAGGTGATCACCGGGGTCATGCCGTTGGGCAAAAGGTGCCGCCACATGATGGTGAAGTCGCCCACCCCCAGGGCCTTGGCGGCGGTGACATAGTCCAGGTTCCGGCCCTTCAGAAACTCGGCCCGCACGTAGTCGGAAAGGCCGATCCAGCCGAACAGCGACAGCAGAATCAGAATCAGCAGGGCCGAGGGCTTGAAGAGGGAGGAGAAGATAATCAACAGGTACAACTCCGGCATGGAGCCCCAGATCTCGATAGCCCGCTGCATCAACATATCGGTCTTGCCGCCGAAATAGCCCATAACCGCCCCACTCGCGATCCCAATCACGGTCCCGATCGCGGTAAGCGCCAAACCGAAGAGGATAGAAAGCCGGAAGCCGTAAATCAGCCGGGCCAAGACATCCCGGCCCCGGTCGTCGGTGCCCAGGAGATGGTCACGGCTGGGCGAGGCGGGAAAGGGCCGGGCGTGCCACAGGTCGATGGAGTCGTAGCCGTGGGGATTGGGCGGGAAAAAGACGTGATTGCCGCCCGAGGAGAGGCGCTGGCGGACAAAGGGGTCCTGGTAATCGGTCTCGGTGGCGAAGTCGCCGCCAAAGGTGGTCTCGGGATAGGCCCGCAGGATCGGGAAGTAGAGGCGGCCCTGGTAGATGACCAGCAGGGGCTTGTCGTTGCTGACGACCTCCGCCGCCAGGGTGGCCGTCAGCAAGACCAGGAAGACCACCAGGCTGACAAAGCCGCGCCGATTGGCCCGGAAACGCCGCCAACGCCGCTGATTCGGACTCATGGCACCCATGGCCGGACCTCGCTCATCGCCTGTCCACCGCCGCAAAGGAGATGCGGGGATCGACCAGCACATAGCTCAAGTCCGAGAGCAGACGGGCGATTAAGCCGATGATGGTGAAGAAGTACAGGGTGCCCAAGACCACCGGGTAGTCGCGGTTCATCATCGACTGGTAGGCCAGAAGCCCCATGCCGTCCAAGGAAAAGATGGTCTCGATCAGCAGCGAGCCGGTGAAGAAGGCGCCGATGAAGGCGCCGGGGAAGCCGGTGATGATGGGGATGATGGCGTTTCTGAAGATGTGGCGGTAGAGCACCGCCCCCTCGGAGAGGCCCTTGGCCCGGGCGGTGATCACATACTGCTTCCTGATCTCCTCCAGGAAGCTGTTCTTGGTGAGCAGGGTCATGACCGCGAGACTCCCGGCGGTGCTGGAGATGACCGGCAACACCATGTGCCAGAGGTAATCGGTGATCTTGCCCCACCACGGCAGCGCGGCCCAGTGGTCCGACACCAGGCCGCGCAGGGGAAAGACGCTCCACAGGCTTCCGCCGCCAAAGAGCACGATGAGCAAAATGGCGAGCACGAAACCGGGGATGGCGTAACCGATTAAGATCACCGCCGAGGTCAGGGCGTCAAAGGCCGAGCCGTCCCGCACCGCCTTCCTGATCCCCAGCGGGATGCAGGTGAGGTAGGTGACAAAAAAACTCCACAGCCCAAGCGACATGGAGACCGGTAACTTGGAGATGACCAGGGCCGCCACCCGCTGGTGATGGTAGTAGCTCTCGCCGAAGTCGAAGCGCAGGTAGTTGCCCATCATGGTAAGAAAACGCTCAACCGGCGGCTTATCAAACCCGTAGGTGGCGGCAAGACTCGCCATCTGCTCCTGATCCAGACCCTGACGGCCCTGGTACAAACCGCCGCGCCCAGCTCCGGCGCTGGCCTCCGGGCCGCCGGCCCGGCCCGTGAGTTCGGCCAGCATCCGCTCCACCGGCCCGCCGGGCACGAACTGGGTGACGGTGAAGGTCACCAGCATCACCCCCATCAGGGTGGGGATCATGAACAAGAGCCGTTTCAGGATATAGGAACTCATGGCCTAAGGGCGTCGGTTGCCGTCGGGATCACTCCGCTCCCCGCCACTTCCCTGGCCCAGCATCTTCTCGGCGCAGTCGGGACAGATGCCGTGCGAGGTCTTGGTGTCGAACTTGCGCAAAAAGTACTGCTCCATCGGCAGCCAGTCGTCGCCCTCGCCGATCCTCCGGCACCAGGCGCAGACCTTAAGGAACCTCTCCAGATAGTGGAGCTGGGCCAGGAGCCGTCTGGTGAGCAGATGCACCGTAAGCCAGACGGCCAGGGTAAGCAGGCTCTCCAGCGCCGCCTCCCGCCAGTTCATCCTGGTTGCGCCGCCGAAGAGCAGCCGGGGCAGGTCGAGCAGCTCGTTGGCCCAGAAGAGGAGTATAAGGGCCAAAAACCCTAGGTTCTCGTACCACAGAATCCGATCCGAGACCCTGGGCGCGGCCATATCAGGCGCACTCCGAGTAACCGCAGGAATGACAGACGCAGCAGCCGCTCTCGTGTTCGATGGCCCCGCCGCACTCCGGGCAGGCCCCGAAACCCTGGGCCTCGCCGTTGACCATCCGCCCGTCCTTGCCGCTCGCGGTCTCAATGTGCTGACGAATGGCCTGGGCGATGGCGTCGGCGCAGCTCATCACCTTCTGGGCCCCAAAGCCCACCGGCTTGTGGCAGCTGATGCCGATCAACTGTTTGACGATGGGCTCAGGCGCCATGCCGCTGCGCCAGGCCAAGGACACCAGCCGACCGATGGCCTCGCACTGGCTGGCGGCGCAACCGCCCGCCTTGCCCACGAAGTTGAAAAGCTCGAACTGGCGCCGATGGTCGTCCTCGTTGATGGTGACGTACATCTGGCCGCAACCGGTGGCCATCTGGTAGGTCTTGCCGGTCAGGCTGCGGGGCCGGTCGCGTTTCACCGGCGGGGCCGGTTCGGCGGCCTCGTGCGGCTTGTCGGTCTTGGCGGTAGAGAGCACCTGGTTGGCCCGGCAGCCATCCCGGTAGATGGTGATCCCCTTGCAATCAAGCTCATAGGCCAGTAGATAGGCCCCCTGGACGTCGTCCACCGTGGCCTCGTGGCCAAAGTTGATGGTCTTGCTCACCGCGTTGTTGGTGTGTTTCTGAAAGGCGGCCTGGATGTCGATGTGATTCCTGGGGGTGATGTCATGGGCGGTCTCGAACACCTGCCGCACCTTAAGCGGAATCTCCTCCAGGCCCTGAATGCTGCCGGCCTTGGCGATCTGACGCATGAGTTCCTCGGAGTAGAAGCCCTGCGCCTTGGCCAGCCGCTCGAACACCGGGTTGACCTCCAGCATCTCGGTGTTGTCCATCACCCGGCGGACAAAGGAGATGGCGAACAGGGGCTCGACCCCGCTCGAACAGCCGGCCAGGATGCTCAAGGTGCCAGTGGGGGCGATGGTGGTGCGGGTGGCGTTGCGCACCGGGGCGGCGGGATTTTGCAGGCCGTAGATGCTCTCCGGGAAGTTGGGGAAGGCGCCGCGCCGCTCGCCTAAGGCGATCGAGGCGTCCAGGGCCTTCTTGTCGATAAAGTGCATCACCTCCTCGGCCAGGCCCACCGCCTGAGGCGAGGAATAAGGGACGCCAAGGGTGGTCAGCAGGTCGGCAAATCCCATAACCCCCAGGCCGATCTTGCGGTTCCTCTTGGTCACCCGGTCGATCTCCGGCAGGGGATAACGGTTGATGTCGATGACGTTATCCAAGAAATGCACCGCCTTATCCACCGTCCGGCCCAGCTTCTGGAAGTCCACCTTGTCGCCGGCCAACATGTTGGCCAGATTGATGGAGCCCAGGTTGCAGGACTCGTAGGGCAAGAGCGGCTGCTCGCCACAGGGGTTGGTGCTCTCGATGGTGCCGGCCGCCGGGGTGGGATTCTTGGCGTTGATCCGGTCGATAAAGACGATCCCCGGCTCACCGGTCTGCCAGGCCTGCTTGACGATCTGACGGAAGACCTTGACCGCACTCTGCTTCTTGACAATCTCGCCGTCTCTGGGGTTGACAAGGGCGTAGTCGCCGTCGGTCTTCACCGCCTCCATGAATTCGTCGGTAATCGCCACCGACAGGTTGAAGTTGTTGAGCTTAGTGAGATCGGCCTTGGCCTTGATGAAGTCCATGATGTCCGGGTGATCGACCCGCATGATCGCCATGTTCGCCCCCCGCCGGG